>CAYNFT010000042.1:0-17562 GCA_964396535.1 uncultured Dehalococcoidales bacterium
TTCTCCGCATCGTCCATCTGTTATATGGTTGTGGTTCATATGGATTATAAGGAATGGCAATTATAGTATTTACTTTAGCATCCGGATCTGATGCCAAGATAGTAGCAACCCATTCCAATAGAGTTCTCTTGAACTCTCTAAAACCTCCAGCATTAGGCTTCGCGGTTTACTTCCACCGCCTCTTCAATCGCAGCTTTAAAAACGGTGTCAATGTCAAATGATAAACCCCAGTCAATTCCTTTTATTGCTGTATGTAGTTCTTCATCAGTTAGCTTTCGTCCTATCAAATGAACAGACTCTTGTTGTATGTCTCCAATGGTAACAATGAATGCTATCTTCTCATTATCATTATCTTGTTCGTTATCCATGAATCAGCCACCTTTAAGTTTCTTGAAACCAGAATTATACTTGACTAATCTAGCCCAATTAATTTTCCCATTCTCGCAAAAATCTTGCGAGAATTCTAGTGTTAGCTTATTAATAATTTGTGCGTAACTTTCCAAGAATTCCTCATTCTTTTGTTTTGCTTTGTGTCCTATCGGTTCAATAATATCAATGTACAAATTGGTGTCACCGGATATAAACTCCCAAAATCTCTGACCGCATAATTTCAGGTAGCCGTCTTTATCTGGCTTGTTATCTTTGCCGAAACAGCATCCATTAATGGCAACGACTTCTTTGCCCGTTTCCTCACTCAATATCTTCTTTGCGTTCTCGAAATCGATTCGCAATTGCCTGATTTGGCTTGAATTGCCCCAGTTCCATCCAGCTTTTATTTGTACAGCATATATAATATCGCCTATTTCGGATTCCAAATCAATGCCCGTCAGCTTCGATTTTTCCGCTCCGTGAACTTTGTCGCAAATAAAGAACGCTAAACCCTCCATAAAATCGCCGAACAAAGTTTCCTCCTGGGATTGCAGGAAAGCATCAACAAAGCCTTTGATTAAATCTTGAGCGGTCAATATATTCTTAGCTTTAAAAAGATAAGGGTTCTTATGCTTCAAGATTTTAAGTAAGTCAATTTTCTTCTGGATATAATCCAGCCTTCTTTGATGAAAGATGGAGATATGAGTCTCCATGTATTCGTAGATCTGTTCTATGTCTATTTTTTTCATGCGTCGATTTTATGATAGAACAAGGATGATTGTCTTTCTAAAGCTCCTACTTTCGCTTTTGCCATTTCTACATATTCGGGTATTATTTCAATGCCAATTGAATGGCGCTCCATTCTTTGTGCTACTTCAACCGTAGTACCTGACCCAAGGAACGGATCCAAAACCCAATCACATTTTTTTGTGAACAAGTTAATAAACCATTCTGGCAGTTCTTCAGGGAAGGCTGCGCTGTGATTCCTATTGTTGCAGACCGTCGCAAACTGTACAACATTAGTCGGATAAACCATTTTCCTGTTGAGCCAATTTGAGACGTTTTTCCCAAACCCGCTACCGCTTTTTGAGTTATCTCGTATTTTGTCTGTTTCACTCAAATGTCTTAATCTACCGTTTGCCCAGTCTCCAACCGGTACCATCACCTTTTCCTGATACATACTGAACTTTCTTGTTTTATTAAACTGTAAAATTCTTTCCCAAGCGTCTCTGAATCGATTAGGCCACTTGCCAGGATAGCAGTTTTTCTTGTGCCAAACAAATTCTTCCGTCCAAAGCCAACCTTGGCTCCGCAAAGCTAAAATAAGCTCAAGCACGTAAGTGCTTCGCTCTCCCTTGTCAGTTTTTTCTTTGATGTTCAAAATAAATGTCCCAGTTGGCTTCAAAACCCGCAAAAGCTGCCCGCTTATCGGCAAAAACCACTCAACATACTTATTGGGCGCGATACCACCATAAGTGTTTTTTCTTCTGTCGGCATATGGCGGAGAAGTTATGATCAAATCAATGGAATTATCATCGAGTGTTTTGAGCACTTCCCGAGAGTCGCCGAGCAATATCTTTGTAATTATATCTGACATTGCTAAATTTTTTCCGATTCCTTCATGGAACTCGGCTTTTGAGTGTACCGTCTCAGCCATCTTTTTTGCCTCGGTCGAAAAGCCTTCTTACCTATTAATATACACGTTTCCGTGTATATTGTCAAGAGTTTTAATCTAGCACTTGGTATAGCCGCAGCTGTGGCAGACGAAGCAGCCTTCCTGATAGGCTAATAAACTGCCACAGTCGGGGCACTGCCCGGCTATATTCCTGGTTGAGCCGTAGTCTTCTGAATTATTCACCATCTCATTGCTACCGTTACCGCTGCTATCAGTATCGCCCTTGATATGTTTTTCCAGGACACTGGCAATGGCATCGGCGCAGGAGAGCACGGCTTTGCCTCCTTCCCAGGCGATGGAGGGGCAGCGGATGCCACGGAGGTGTCTCACTATCGTGGCGACATCTACCCCAGACCTTAGTGCTATAGAGATAAGCCGGCAGATAGCTTCAAGCTGAGCTGTGGCACAGCCGCCGGCTTTACCGAGGGTCGAAAAAACCTCGAAAAGCCCTTGCTCATCAGAGTTCACGGTTACATAGATATAGCCGCAGCCAGTGGTTACCCTCTCAGTTACCCCGGTGGTTACTTTTGACCTCTCTCTGGGAGTGATGCCGACTTTCTCAGTTTTCTCCTCCGCCGGTCTGGTGCTTAACGGCTGTGCCTCGCGGCTTCTATCCCGGTAAATGGTTATTCCTTTCAGTCCCAGTTCATAGGCCATCATATATACCTTGGCTATATCTTCCCGGGTAGCTTCCTGAGGGAAGTTGACTGTTTTGGATACAGCATTATGTGTAGATTTCTGGAATGCCGCCTGCATCCTGACATGCCATTCCGGGCTTATTTCATGGGCGGTAACAAATATCCGTTTAATATTATCAGGGATGTCTTCCATGGTATGGAGTTGAGTGCCAGTAGCTAGCTGCTGCATAAGCTCCTCGGAGTAAAAGCCTTCACTCTTGGCTGCTTCTTCAAAGAAAGGATTTACCTCTACCAGCTGGTCACCATCCAGGATATTGTGGATATAGCTGAGGGCAAAAAGAGGCTCAATACCACTGGAGCAACCGGCGATTATGCTCAGGGTACCGGTAGGGGCGATGGTGGTGCAGGACGCATTTCTTGGTCTGGAACCGTTGGGAACGTCATAAATGCTGCCTTCGAAGGCAGGGAAGACTCCGCGCTCCTCGGCCAGTTCTACCGAGGCTTTGCCTGCCTCTTCATTTACAAAGTGCATGACATCCGAGGCAAGCTCCAGCGCTTCCTCTGAGTTGTAGGAGATGCCCATTTGAATTAGCATATCGGCAAAGCCCATTACCCCAAGTCCTATCTTCCTGGTTTTCTTGGTCATCTCCTCTATTTCTGGTAGGGGGAACTTATTGACATCAATAACATTATCTAAAAACCTCACCGCAGTCTTCACTGTTTTAGCCAGCTTGACATAATCTACCTCTTTGGTCCCGTTTGTGCTTTGCAGCATCCGGCTCAGGTTGATAGAACCCAGATTGCATGACTCATAAGGAAGTAAAGGCTGTTCACCGCAGGGATTGGTACTTTCAATTTTACCCAAATGCTGGGTGGGGTTATGCTGATTTATTCGGTCAATAAAGACGATACCCGGGTCACCTGTTTTCCAGGCCATAGCCACTATCTTATCGAACATCTCTTTAGCATTGACTGTATCATGTACTTCTTTGGTATGCGGATTTACCAGATTATAGTCAGTGCCAGCCTTGATTGCCTCCATAAATTCATTGGTCACGGCTACCGAGAGATTAAAGTTGGTAAAGACGGTAAGGTCTTCTTTGGCTGTTATAAACTTCTCGATGTCGGGGTGGTCAACATTAAGGATAGCCATATTGGCTCCACGGCGCATGCCCCCCTGTTTAATGACATCGGTAGCCGTATCAAAGGCTCGCATGAAGGAAACCGGGCCACTGGCAACACCGCCTGTTGAACCAACCCTGTCTGTTTCCGGTCTCAACCTGGAGAAGGAAAAACCAGTCCCCCCACCACTCTTATGAATAAGAGCCGTATTCTTTACCGCATCAAAGATAGACTCCATCGAATCCTCAATGGGAAGGACAAAGCAGGCTGATAGCTGTCCCAGCTCCCTGCCAGCATTCATCAGGGTAGGGGAGTTGGGCAGGAATTCTAAATTAGCCATCAACTGATAGAATTCCTCTTCTCTGGCTTTGATGTCTGCTGATGAGTCATAGATTAGCTCGGCAGCAGCAATAGCCTGTGCCACACGGCGGAACATTTCCTCTGGCTTCTCTATGACACGTCCTTGGCTATCTTTCTTTAGATACCTTCTCTCCAGAACACGTCGGGCATTTTCAGTAAGGTCAATACCAGGACCAGGTTGGACCTCTGGTTTGGCCTTAGTAATTTGCTCTGCCATAGGTTTGGCCTCCTTTTTCTTACTGGCGGGTTGCTTCTTTGGCTCAGTCTCAGCAATTTTCCCCGCTTTAGTTATAGCCTCGTCTGCCTTTGCTGGTTCCTCAGCCGCCAGGATTTCTTTGACAATAGCCTGGATTTCCGAGCGGGTGGGTAAAGGTCGCTGCCGACGCTGAGACCGGGGCACGAAATCCTCCATTCCAGGTAGAGTTTGCGGTCGTTCCAGACGCTCAATCACCCGACTGGTGAGTTGCTCTATCTTATCCTTATCACGCAAACCCATTGACTCAGCATCAGCAACCACCGCCCTTAGAATCTCAGTACGGTTGAGTTCGGTTGACTGTTTTTTCCCTGATTGATTAGCTTCATTCATTTCCGGCTCCTCTTACGTACCTTAGCTACCTTCCCTAATTCCTCGTCAGGGAGTAGTGGTAGCTGGCTGGTAGGATGAGATATCTTCGTCTCATCACTTACCAGGGTATCTATTTCTCGTTTTAAGGCGGTAATATCAGCGAAGTCCCGGTAAACGCTGGCAAAACGGATATAGGCAATATAGTCCAGGTTCTTCAACCTCTCCATTACCATATCACCAATGACTCTACTGGGTATCTCTGCCTTACCCTGACTGTCAAGCTCAGCTTCTATATCATCAGCCAGTTTGTCAATGGTGCCGGTAGGCAGTGGTCGTTTTTCACAAGCCTTACGAATACCGGTTAAAAGCTTATCCT
The DNA here is from genome assembly GCA_964396535.1 of uncultured Dehalococcoidales bacterium. Lineage (GTDB taxonomy): Bacteria > Chloroflexota > Dehalococcoidia > Dehalococcoidales > UBA2162 > CAYNFT01. Next base: position 5,106 of record CAYNFT010000042.1, read on the forward strand.
TATTGAACTCTTCACGCCTCTGGTCTTTTTTAATCACGAAAAGGCTGGCTGGCTGTAGACGCTCATAGGTAGTGAAGCGAGAATTACAGCTCAAACATTGCCGCCGACGGCGTATGCCATCGTTTACGTCACGGGAGTCTATAACCCTGGAATCTTGGTTGCCACAAAAGGGACAATTCATAACCAAACTCTACCTTATATAGCGTAGGAAGTATAAGATACCACAATATGTAGTATTTGTCAAGCCTTTTTAAGAGATTTATCCCCTGTAGTATTAATTTATCCTGCGATGTTCTGGAAAACAAGAAGGCTGTAAGGTGATGGCACCCGGAAAGCAACAGATTTTTCCAGGTGTCTTAAACACCTACAGCCTTTCTTGTTCTCAGAAATCTACCTCACAAAAGTCTACCTTTTGTATCGACCTTATTTATTTGGTAGATTCCTTGAGAGGGGGTTAATGGGAGGTACTGTGTGAAGGTATTGTATCAAGTTTCATGGACGGAGTTGCTACCTGACGCCGATGGCTAAATAGCGGACGACGCAGGAAGGAAGGGACATCTAGCTCATCTTCACTTTTTTTCAAGTTAGTAAGCAACTTGGAAAGCTCTTCATCCTGGCCAACTCCGGCCGCTGCCTCCTTGGCAGCAAACCCGGTAGCGATTAAGGTAATCTTTACCTCTTTATCCATAGCAGGGTCGTGAGCCACCCCAAAGATGATGTTAGCCTCGGGGTCTACTGCCTGCTTGATTACCTCGGCCGCTTCATTAACTTCAAATAGGGTCAGGTTAGTGCCACCAACGACATTAAATAGAACTCCCTTGGACCCTCCAGCGGAAACGTCCAGTAAGGGACTGGCCAGGGCCTCTTTAGCTGCTTCTATGGCTCGATTTTGCCCTGAACCTCTTCCGATGGACATCCAAGCAGGACCGGCATCCTTCATTACCGCTTTGACATCAGCAAAATCAAGGTTAATCATGCCGGGGACAGTGATAACGTCAGAGATAGCCTGAACACCGTGCCTCAGCACATCGTCAGCTAGCTTAAAGGCATTATCTACGCCCGTTTTCTGGTCACAGAGATCAAGCAAGCGGTCATTGGGGATGATAATGAGCGTGTCGACTTTACCCAGCAGTTGAGCAATTCCCTCCTCTGCTATCTTGCAGCGGTGTGTTCCTTCAAAGGTGAAGGGCTTAGTAACTACAGCGATGGTGAGGGCTCCGCTCTGCTTAGCTATTTCAGCAACAGTCGGAGCAGCCCCGGTGCCGGTGCCGCCACCCATACCACAGGTGAGAAATACCATATCAGCGCCTATGATAGCTTCCTTGAGTTCATCTCGACTTTCTTCGGCGGCTTTTTGACCAAGGATATGGTCACCACCTACGCCTAATCCCCTGGTAACCCTCTCTCCAAGTTGGATGCGGGTTGGGGCTTCGGTCACTGCCATAGATTGAGCATCTGTATTCACGGCAATAAATTCTACACCTTGAATTTCCTCCTGGACCATGCGGGTTACGGCGTTACAACCGCCGCCACCTAGACCAATAACCTTAATCTTAGCCGGGCTAAGGGTGAAACTTGCCTTTGCCATCTCGTCCTCCTTTCTTCACTACATATTAGTGGTTCTGTATTAGTAATCCTCTAACTAAATAGGTTCTTGATTTGAGAAGCTAAACGCCGTAAGTTGATGCTAAACCTACGGGATTTCCAATTCTGCGAGCCTTTATTCTTTGCTCCCCAGAGTAAGAGGCCAACGCTTGTAGCATATGCCGGGTCGCGAAGGGCATCGCTGATACCATTGATATTGGCTGGAGTGCCTACCCTTACCGGGAGTTGTAGTATCTCGCGTCCCAGTACATCTATGCCAGAAAGGTTAGAGCTGCCGCCAGTGAGTACCAATCCAGCAGGTACCAGTGCCTCATGTTCTGAGCGTGGTAGCTCAAGCAGGATAAGCCTTATAATTTCCTCAACTCGAGCCCTGATAATGTCTCTTAAATCCTGATATGAGATACCATGTCCATTTTCTGCTATTGTGCTGGTGGTTTCCGCCCTGCCTTCGTAAACCGGCATGACACTACCATACCTTTTCTTCATCTCCTCAGCTACATCAAATGGCAGCCCTAAACCGATAGCCACATCTCTGGTGAGTTGATAACCGGCTACAGGTAGAATAGCGGTGTGCCAGATGCTTCCATCCTTAAAGACAGCGATGTCTGTGGTACCACCACCTATATCGGCAAGTATAATACCCACTCGCTTCTCATCCTCAGTCAATACCGCTTCACCGCTGGCTAAAGGCTCAAGGACAAGGTCATCAATATCTACGCCGATACCTCGAATACACTTGGCTAGATTTTGAATGGAAGCTACAGCGGCAGTAATGACGTGCGTTTCCACATCTAACCGGAAGCCGTGCATCCCTACCGGGTTCTTGACTCCGATCTGACCATCAACAGCATAGCTCCTTGGGATAACATGGAGTAGCTTTCTATCACTAGGGACCTTTACGCTCTGGGCATTTTGAAGTACCCGCTTCAAGTCATCCGAGCGTACCAACCGGTCATTGCGGGTAATAGCTACTACTCCCTGGTTATTCAACGAGCTGACATGTCTGCCAGTCACACCAACGTAGGCTGATTCTACCCTATAGCCGCTGGCTTGTTCCGCTTTCTTCACTGACTCGCGGATTGACTCTCTGGCATCGTTGATGTTGACCACTAGTCCTTTGTGCAATCCATTGGACGGTGTGATGCCTACACCGGCGACGCGAATAACGTCCCCCCCATCTACCTCAGCTATGGTGGTGCATACCTTAGTAGTGCCAACATCAATAGAAACTAAGGTAGTCCGCTTTTTCATTTACCCCCTCCTTCTTGGCTAGATTCTGACCCCTTTGAGTTATATGGATTTTTCACATTTTCAAAACCCCCTTGCATAATTTCAAAATTTCTGACTAATCTAGGACACGGGAAAGACCATTTTAAGCATCTTAAGCAAGGTTGGCCTTTTCCATGCTCCAGGCTTGGTCTCGTTTAGAATATCCCGTACATCAGTGGTCCCGTAGCAATCATATTGAGCACGAATGTGCTCCGCCACTCTTATTTTCAAATCTAAGTCGGTTATTTTAGTACTTACCTTAGTGGTACCGACATATATTAAAGCTCTAGTCTGTTTCTCCATCAGCCCTCCGAATTAGCTGGGTTCCAACCCCTCTAGGTTGCTATCAGATTTTTTTAAATTTAGGACTTCTCCTTTTAGCAAGTTAAAAGATTTTATCCGGTCTAGGATAAGGTAAAAGACTTTCGGAGCTTTTTCAGAATAGCTGGTCTTCTCCAAACATTACCATTAGCTTTAACTTTTGCTTCAGAACACAATCTTTCTACAAGGCTGTAGTGCTCATCTTGAGAAATGACGCGCTCAACTGCCCTCAATCTGGCGCTACGGCTCCGCGGATTATTTCGAACCTCTTCTAGAGAGGGAGTAATGACTCTCTTATTGATCAATCTAAGGCTGGCGGTATGCCCGCACACGCAGGTTGGTGTACCTGGGGGGCAAATACAATCCTTTGATTCTTGTTGCATAAATTGTTTTACTATGCGGTCTTCGAGAGAATGATAGCTGATAACAACTAGCCTACCTTCAAAGCCAAGGAGGTCAACTGCCTGTCTCAGAGCTAATTCCAGGTGTTCAAGTTCCTGGTTAACTGCTATTCGCAGTGCTTGGAAGGTTTTGGTGGCGGGGTGAATTTTAGTTCTTTTTCTAACAACCCGTTCTATTGTCTGAGCCAGCTCAAGGGTAGTTTTTATCGGACGCTCCTGCACGATGCGGCGGGCTATTTGTCGGCTGTAGCCTTCCTCACCATATGTTTTTATCAGGTGAGCTAGTTCGGCTTCGGGGTAGTTGTTAACTATATAGGCAGCGGTAAGTTCCTGGTTAGGATTCAGACGCATATCTAGCGGTGCTCTATGCTGAAAGCTGAAACCTCGACCATAGCCATTAAGTTGGAGGGATGAAAGCCCCAGATCAAATAAAATACCATGCAGTGGGAGAAAGTCATACTTATAACAGATAGCCTTTAAATTAACAAAGTTATCGTTAATCAAAAGGATTGAATTGCTATAAGCTTTGAGCCTCTGCCTGGTTAGTTTTATCGCTTCAGGGTCGGCATCAATGCCCAGTAGCTGTCCGCCGGGTGAACTGTGCTCTAGGATGGAAGCAGCGTGTCCACCGCCACCGAGGGTGCAGTCAATATAGCGGCCCCCAGGCTGAACAGCCAGTGCCTGAATAGTCTCTTCAACTAGAACCGGGATATGAACAGATGCTAACATTGTTTAACTCACTAATGTCGTTCTAGACTTTCTATAATCTGCCAGGCCTGTTCCTGGCTAATAGCTTTCTCTGATTCCCACCGCTCCTTGTTCCACAGCTCAAGGTAAGTATTGGCTCCAGCGATTACTACTTCATCCTCTATTCCAGCATACTCCCGCAACGGAACAGGGAGGGCTATTCTGCCCTGCTTGTCAATATTTAGACTAAAGGCAGTAGCGAAGATAGCTCGATTTAACCTTCTCAACTTACTGGCCGCTATCGTACCACTAGTCAGGGTAGTCGCCAGCTTGTTCCATTCAGCTTGAGAGTAGGCGATGATACACTTTTCTGGTCCAGCGGCTAGTACCACTCCCTCCCTTAGCTCTTTTCTGAACTTGGGCGGGATAGATACCCTGCCTTTCTCTTCAATCTTGTGCTCGGACTCCCCCAGAAACATTTTTTGACTCTTTAACTATGGTAATATTCACCACAATTTACCACAGCTTACCAATTTTTACCATTTTGCACTATAATTTCTTATTTGTCAACCCCCTTTTACATAATTTTTTTAAAAGGTTTGGTACTTTAGTATCAATTTTGCGGAAAAATGGCTCAAAGTAGTGGCAGTGGGAGGAACGGCTCATCTGATTCCCTTACAATGAAGTAGTGGCCAGGGACATCTGAGAGAGGCGAAGCCTCTCTATCTCATAGGGGGATAAAGGGGGATGGGGTTACGAAATGAAAAATCTAGTAGGGGTGAGGTGAATAAAAAATCTCGATGAGTACCGGACTTTCTTAGCAGCCTTTATCTATGTTAGAATAGGGCTGGAGAAATGCGAATCAGTATCCTGACTATATTCCCCCAGATGTTCGAGAGTCCACTTAGCTCCGGTATTTTGAAACGAGCTGCTGACCGTAAGCTGGTTGAAATTACTGTTCGTAATATACGTGATTATACCCATGATAAACATCGCACTGTCGATGACTATCCTTACGGCGGTGGAGCCGGCATGATACTTAAGCCTGAACCTATTTTTGAGGCTGTAGAGGCGATAAAATCAGAAATTCGACCAGAAGAAGAGATTGGTTCACTACCAATTATTTTACTTACGCCACAGGGTCGTCTCTTATCCCAACAGATTGCCCTGGAGCTATCAAGATATAGTCATCTGATTCTTATTTGTGGGCACTATGAAGGGATTGATGAGCGGATACGTGAGCATCTAGTTACTGATGAGATTAGCATCGGTGATTATGTGCTTAGTGGCGGTGAGTTAGCAGCTATGGTGGTCGTTGATGCCGTGGTCAGGCTGGTGCCCGGCGTTCTTGGCTCATCAGCCTCGCCGATAGATGATTCTCATACTACCGGGCTACTTGAATACCCTCAATACACACGCCCTCCGGTGTATAGAGGGTGGGCAGTACCTGAAGTTTTACTTTCAGGAAATCATGCTCAAATTGCTAAATGGCACCGTGAGCAGGCAATTATCCGTACTGTGGAGCGACGTCCTGAATTATTAGACAAAGTTAATCTTAGTTCGGGGGAAAGGCAGCTCATAGAGGGGCTGCAGAAGCACTAATATATAGTATATAATGTATTCGGAGTATTAATAAATGAATATGGCATCGCTGGTTGAAGTTAAACAAAATCCTAATATCCCAGATATTACCTCTGGTGATACAGTAAGGGTTAGCACTAAGGTTGTTGAGGGAGATAAAGAGCGTACTCAGGTATTTCAAGGGGTAATAATTAGAGTAAGACATCGTGGAGCTGGTTCCAGCTTCACCGTGAGGCGTGTTACCTATGGTGTAGGTGTTGAGCGCACTTTCCCCCTGTATTCACCACGCGTGGAGAAGGTGGAGATAGTGCGGCGAGGGAAAAAGCGTCGGGCCAAACTTTACTACCTGCGTGGACTCAGTGCCAAGACCTCTCGTCTTAAGGAAAGACGGATGAGTCCTAAAGAACTGGAAAGGGAGCGAGAGAGAGTACAAAAACTGGAACAAGAATTGGAAAGGGAAAAGGCGCGGAAACTAGAGCAAGAGCCAGAGTTAGAACAGGAAGAGAAAGAAGCGCTTGGATTAGAACAAGAAGAAGTGCCAGAACTGGAGCAGGAGCAGGAAGAAGTGCCCAAGTTGGAGCAGGAACAGGAAGAAGTGCCTAAGCTGGAGCAGGAACAGGAAGAAGTGCCTAAGCTGGAGCAGGAGCAGGAAGAAGTGCCCAAGTTGGAGCAGGAGCAAGAAGAAGCGCCCAAGTTGGAGCAGGAGCAGGAAGAAGAGAAAGATTAGGTTAGGGCCGTTTTAGGACTATTTCGTCGGAGTACAGAGAGGCCACCTCGTGGAGCACAGGATGGGGTATGCTGAGGTTTGTGTCAATTCCCCCGTAGCCCAGCGCCGGACATTCAGCTATACTATACCTCAAGGTCTAAGCACTGATGTGGGGCAAGCTGTATGGGTTCCTTTCGGGGAAAAGCTCCTTCAGGGCGTCGTTTTGGAGCTAAGCGATTACCCTGCAGTAGAAGAAACCAAGGAAATAGCTGATATTATTGAGCCCCACCCGGTATTATCCCCTGCCCAGGTATCGCTAGCTTGCTGGATAAGCCAGCGATACCTATCACCCCTCTTTGATGCTGTGGCTTTAATGCTACCGCCAGGGTTTGAGCGGAAGGCACTAACTTTTATCAATGCCTCAATTCCCGATGGCTTTGATTTATCTTCTCTCGGCCAAGAACAAAGGCATGCCCTTGAATTAGTCCAGCAACAGAACAAGGTAAGTCTAAAAAAGCTGGAGAAGACGCTGGGTCAGAAAAAGGCTCAGCGCATCGTTTCACAACTGGTAAGACGAGGGCTGGTCACAAGAAGCTATGAGATGGAGCCGATTAAGGCTAGACCTAAGGTAGAGACCTACCTCAGCCTGGCAGTTGAAGCTAACGAAGCTCAGCAGGAGGTAGCCAATCTGCTTAAAAAGGGTGCCCGCAAGCAGGCAGCTCTTCTCGATTTCCTGACTAATCAGCCCGAACCTGTGCCTCTGGTAGAAGCCAGACAGAAGACTAAATGCGACAAAGCAACAATTGATGCTTTGATTCGGAAAAGTCTGGTCGCCGTTCAGCGCGTTGAAGTAAGACGCAACCCCCTTTCTGCCCAGGCCATAAACCTTTCTTATCCGTTAACTCTTACCATTGCCCAAGAACTGGCTTCCAGAACTATTAGTCAGAGCCTGGGGGAAAAATCAAAAGAGCAGCCGGAGGTTTTTCTGCTTCACGGAGTTACTGGAAGTGGCAAAACGGAAATCTACCTGCAGGCTCTAGCTGAGGCGGTGAGGTTGGGTAAACGGGGCATTGTTCTGGTTCCAGAAATTGCCCTTACCCTACAGACCATAGAGCGATTTGCCTCACGTTTTCCCGGCAGGGTGGCTGTCCTGCACAGCCAGCTATCGCTGGGTGAGCGGTTTGACGAGTGGCAGCGAATAAGAAACGGAGAAGTTGATGTGGTTATTGGTCCCAGAAGCGCTATTTTTGCTCCTCAACCTGACCTGGGAATTATCGTTATCGACGAGGAGCATGAGTGGACCTATAAGCAGACTGATAAATCGCCGCGCTACCATGCCCGCGATGTTGCTATCAAGCTGGCTGAGCTGAATGGTGCGGTGATAATTCTGGGTAGCGCCACCCCTGATGTGGAGACATTCTATCATGCCCAGAGAAGGGATTATCACCTGCTTCAGCTCCCTGAGCGTGTTACCCCAAGGGAGAGATCCCCTCTCCCCCGGGTCGAGGTGGTGGATTTAAGGGAGGAGCTTAAGGCAGGGAACAGGAGCATCTTTAGTCGCTCTTTATCGCGAGCCATAGCTAAAGCTGTGGGTGGTGGGGAGCAGGTAATGCTGTTTCTTAATCGAAGAGGAGCCGCTACCTTTATTCAATGCCGCGACTGCGGATTTGTCCTTGGCTGCCGGCGCTGTGAGGTTCCTCTTACCTATCATCTGGATGAGGATATCCTGGTATGTCATCAGTGCAACTACAGGATGCCAGTCCCTCAGCTTTGTCCTCAATGCCAGAGTAAGCGGATAAAGTTTCTGGGCGTTGGTACCCAGAAATTAGAGCAGGAGGCAAGAAATGCCTTCTCTGAGGCTCGGCTGCTGCGGTGGGACAGCGATACCACCAGACGGAAGCACTCCCACCAGGAGATACTCAACAAGTTCCGTAACCACCAGGCTGATATTCTTATCGGCACCCAGATGATTACCAAGGGATTAGATTTGCCACAGGTTACCCTGGTGGGGGTAATCAGTGCCGATACTGCTTTAAACCTGCCTGACTTTCGGGCTGGAGAAAGAACATTTCAGCTTCTAAGTCAGGTGGCAGGGAGAGCCGGGCGTGGACCTCTAGGAGGACAGGTTATTATTCAGACTTATTCTCCAGAGCACTATGCCATTCAGGCAGCCGCCAAACACGACTACGCTCTCTTCTATGATAAGGAAATTGGCTATCGACGTCAGCTTCAGAATCCACCTTTCAGCCGGCTGGTCAGCCTCATTTATACTCATACAAACGATGCCCTCTGTCAGAGAGAAGCAGAAAGAATGAAGCGCTTACTTGCTGAGGAGATAGATTCACAGGGGATAGCCGGCATCAGTATTATTGGACCGGCGCCGGCATTCATTCATCGGCTGCGGGGCAGATTCCGTTGGCAGCTTATACTTCGCGGCTCCGACCCATCTGCCTTCCTCGCACAAATACCTGTTCCCCAGGGCTGGACAGTAGACATTGACCCGGTGGGGCTCTAGAAGGTACAATTATATTGAATCCTGCAAAACACTGATTAATCCTTAGAGGACTATGAACTTGTGGAGGTCAGATGGCGGTTCTACCTATTTGTGTAGTTCCTGACCCGGTATTGCGGCAGAAAGCAAAGCGGGTCAGAAACATTGACGGGTCAATTCGTAAGCTGATAGTTGATATGATTGAGACAATGCACGATGCTCCGGGGGTGGGACTGGCTGCCCCCCAGGTGGGTGTTTCCCTGCGAGTGATTGTTATTGGACTGCCAGAACAGGAAGATATAGCCTTAATCAATCCCGAGATAGTGCGGAAGAAGGGGGAACGGGTGGTAAGCGAGGGATGCCTTAGTGTGCCAGGCTATGTTGGGCAGCTTAAGCGTGCTGAATCAGTTACCGTTAAGGGGCGTGACCGAAATGGGAAAGAGGTAAGGATTAAGGCAGACGAGCTCCTTGCTCAAGCTCTGGAGCATGAGATAGACCACACAAACGGAGTGCTTTATATAGACCGACTGGAAAGCATGGATGACCTGCGCAAGATTTTGCCAGAAGAAACAGAGGAAAAGGGGCTTTAGCCGAAGGGTATCCTGTAAGGTAAATTAAAAGGGTTAAAACATATCGGCACAGGCCGGTCGATATTTAGTGTGCATCACTCTGTCCCACAACGAAAGGGCGCTATCGTCGCTGACGTCCAGGCGGGCCATCCTTGCCGCTTCACTGGCACTGATTTGACCAAACATCAACATGGTCAGGGTGCTTATTGGCATAACCAGTTGCGGCTCCTCTTTGGTACGACTGATTGACCTGTTCTCAGCAGATACCTCCAGTTTCCACCGACCACGATTCCACGAGCACAGGTCGTCCACGATTTCAAAGGTAAGGGTGCCCTCTTCATCATAATACCGCTGGGTTAGAGCCTTCTCCACATCGACAATGCGACCCAGTAAACCATCAGCCGAGGTCTTATGCAGCATCCGGGGCTCAATCAAAAGGTGTGGCAGCGGGTCGTCACTGGGAACCCGCCACCAAATGACATTACCCACCAGGTCCATTTTGGCAAAGTAAGTCCACACCGCCCGGTAGGCAGACGCAGTCAGCCAGACAAGGTCGCGAATGTTGAGGCGCTGATTTGCCAGACCACCTCCACCTGGGGGTGACTCCAAAGTGTATATCACGTAGCCTAACGGTTCTCCCGCCTCCTCATAGACAACCTTATTCAGCAGGCTTCCAGCACGGGGAGGAGCCAGCACGCCTGCCTCCCACATGGCACGACTGCGATGGATATATCCTGTCCTTTCGGCCCGGAAATGCCGGTAGAGGTCTACGAGCAGTTCAAACTCGTCATCACCTACCTCGCGAAAACTACCGGGAACCGGCTGGGTAAGGGGGAACTCCAGGTAACGTGGTTCCACACTATACGAGTTTCGTGTAGTGACTACGGCATAGCCGTAGCGCTGGTAGATAGCTGCCAGAGAAGCGTAAAGGACAGCGATGGATTGTTCGCCGATTTCATGAAGAAGCCCAAAGTGGTTGGCGGTTATCTTGCGCAGGTAGCCACGGCGCCGATAGATGGGTAGCGTTCCCACCATAGTAACCCCGGCAACGGAAATGCTCTCGCCATTGAATTGCATGGTCAGCGGCCAGGCTGCGTACGAGGTAGCCAGCTTTCCGTCTTCAAAGGCACACAGTGTCCATTCGGGTCGAATCTGCTGGTCTGCATGAGGTGACATTACCAGTGCGGTGTTAGCCACACGCTGAAATTCCTCCATCTCCTCTTGCCTGGCGGCCCGGATGTCTACTTTCATAGCTCTCCTTTCTTGCTAGCTGAGTCATTTTTGTCCAATAATATAAACAAGAGGTATTATTTACCCTGGTCTATTGCCTTATCACCCTTGAGGTAGTCTATCGCCCATTGAATAGCATCCTCTTCCTCAAGCTCATAGTCTGGGCTTATCCCTTCGCCTTCTATCAGACGCCCATTCGGGGTAAGCCAGCGGGCAGTGGTAATATATAGACCTGAACCATCTTTGAGCTTGTGCAGGGTATTGACACTGCCCTTGCCATAGGTTTTGCTACCGGCAATAGTGGCGCACTCATGGTCTTGAAGGGCTCCAGCCAGTACTTCACTACCGCTAGCCGTGTAGTTATCAGTTAAAACAACTAAAGGTAGCTCAGTAGTTACACTATCAGGTCGAACTGATAAAGAATAATTGTTCCCCTGATTGTCCACCACATAAAGGACTACTCCCTCCTTCAAAAAGTGGCTAGCCACATCAACCACTGTGTCCAGTAAGCCACCTGGATTACTACGAAGGTCGAGAATAATTCCGATAGCCGCTTCCCGTGTTATGCTATCTAGCACCGCGGATAGCTCTTCATCGGTGCGCTCAGAAAAATGGGTTATAATGATATGAGCAATGTCATCTCTCATCTCAAGATAGACGCTCGATAGCTCAATTTCATCTCTGACTATCTCAATCTCCTCGGGTGTGGTCTCACCCTGGTGAAGGACAAGAAGCCTGACCGGTGTTCCCTTGGGCCCGCGGATGTGGAGCACAGCTTCATCCAGGCTCATCTCCGAGGTAGAACTGCCATCGATTTCCAGTATAATGTCACCCGCTCTGATGCCTGCCTTAGCTGCTGGTGAATCGATAATAGGAGCGATGATTGTTATCTGCTCATCCCTAATGCTTACAGTGGCTCCAATCCCCTCGAATTTTCCCTCGAGGCTGCTCCGGCTCAGTTGGTAGGTTTGAGCATCCAGGTAAGAGGTGTAAGGGTCGTCCAGTGTCTCCAGTATGCCATTGATAGCTGCCTGGCTCAGTGTGCTGGCATCAAGTTTGTCCTTATCAACGTAATCCTCAAAAATGATGTCCCAAGCCTGCTCGATAACATCCAGACCCAGTTGTGAGTCATACGGAGCTATCTCAGCAACATCCTCCTCCACCTCTGACTCGGATGTGGTTGTGGTATTGAGAGCACACCCAGCGCAAAAAGATAGCGCCAGGCTCACTACCAATAATAGGCTTATCATTACAAATTTTATTGTCTTTGGCATCGGACTTATCCTCCCCTGAAATGTTTCGGGTAAGCTTTATTGGCTATCTATCAGGCACAACTTGAGCGGGGCTAAAGAGGGGAAGTTATTAAAGAGCGGGTCAAGTAAACCTGTAAGCCGAGTTCTGTACTCCGACTGAAGGTTCCCGGAAGAATCGAAGATTCCTCCGGGTGTTCCAGTTAGAGTGGTGACCATCTATCTAGCCCTGTCGTTGCCGCCAGAGTCAAGCGACCAACCCGGGGACCAGACCGGGCGTTCTTTTGTCCCCCTATTTGGTCTTGCTCCAGATGGGGTTTGCCCAGCCGGCTGGTCACCCAGCCGCT
>CAYNFT010000043.1:0-4042 GCA_964396535.1 uncultured Dehalococcoidales bacterium
TGAAAGGTGTGGATTGACAATTATAGGATTTGTAAGGGATATAGGGATGAAGATCACCACAGATACGGATGTAAGAATTACAACTGAGAGAGGAATGAAAATTTACACACATCCCCAAAGAATACTTTGTTGGTAGAACCGAGCCGCTTGACAAAGACAGCTCCGTTACTTAAAGTGTCCATTAACGAGTTGTGCCATAAATGTTGAAGACGCACAGACAAATACGAAGAAATGGTCATGAACAGTAAGGTAAGAACAAGAGAAATAAGAGATTCGGATATAAATGAATTAGTCTCTTTTCATAATGCTCATTACGTGGATAATAGAACTGCTGAACAGTGGATTTGTGAATATAAGAGCAATTACCCAGACCTTTTTGTATTCGCTGTTATCGAAGATAATGGTGCCATAATCGGAACTCAGGGAATGATTCCAATATACATTAACATTAAGGGAAGAGGATATCTTTCTGGTAAGCGTGAAAGTGGCCTGCTGCACGCCAAATATCGTGGAGGAACTTTCTATCAAGAACTCCTCGAATTCGCACATTCTCTATGTAGGGCAAAGAATATGCGTTTTACATGGGGATTTTCGCCTGCTACTAAGGTACGGAGACCTGGAACTGCTGTTTACGAGAATTGTATGTATGAATCTATTTTGATTCTAAATCTTCAAAATACTTTGTCTCAGATTGTTAAATCAAAGCGGACGATGCTTAAAAACATTGTAATGTCCCTTTTAGCCACATTCTGTTATTCATATTCTCTCATAGTTTCTCTCATAGTTAGATTCCGTTTCGGGTTTCTAAGAAATCCTCTAGGTACGAAATACTCAATTGAGCATAGACTTAGGTCTATGGATGACCTTAATAAGCTCTACGGACGTTTAAGAGAAGTATACCCGGGTCTTATTCATATCGATCAGGATGAAAAATATATTATGTGGCGTATATACAACAACCCAAACATCCAATACGAGACCTATTTTATATATGAAGATACTCTGTTGAGGGGTTATTGCTATGTTGGTACGAAAGACAGTAAAGGAGCTTCTCTTACAGATTTTACCTTTGAAAGTACCGAAGCTGGTGCTTTTTTGCTACGAAGTCTGCTAGAGAAGTGGCGCAATGAAAAAATCGGCTATGTATACTTTTTAGGCAATGCGAAAAACCCCCTAGTAACGACGATATTTAATTTGTTGAAGAGATTTGGATTGTTAAGAAGAAGGAGTTCTGACGCTTTTGTACTCAAAAACATGTCATATGACGATGAAGACTACTTGTATGATATAAAGAACTGGTATCTAGATGGATTATGGACGGAAGGCTATACGCTTTAGTATTAGTGTCAAGAGCCACGTAAATCTTACCATTGGGGCCATTTAAGGGGCCTGTCAAACAGCTCAGCAATTGTTTGATTGCCTCAACGCTGTAAAGAGGGGAATTGTGGTTACTGACCACGAAGTGAGAGCCAAGGAAAATGGCCAGCTCAGCATAGGCCGCGGCGTGAGCCTTGCAGAATCCATAAGCGGCGAAGGCAGATAGCTGCTCAAGGACTTTCTCAGCAAGCTTCTTACTCACGCCATTCCTAACTGCCTTGTAAATGAAGGAGCCTCTCATCTTCTCCATTTCTTCCTCTGTGCGGTCATGCGTCATGGCTCGTCTGAAGCCGTCAGCCTCAGCATAACTCATCCCGGCAAGGTCGTGAGCTACCTTTAACACCTGCTCCTGATAGAGTATCACTCCCAGTGTTTCACCCAGAGCATTCTCCAGCTTCGGGTGAAGATAGGTTATCGGCTTTTCATCGTGTCCTCGTGGCAGATAGATTTTGTCCATGTTAGACTTGAGAGGACCCGGCCTCACCAGCGAAATCGAAACGATGATATCTTCAAACCGGTCTGGCAACAACCTCCCTGCCATTTCCCTCGATGGAGCGAGAGGCCCGCGCCCTTAGAAATGCTCTGGATTACTACCGGCATAAAGAAGAGTGATAGTTTATTAGCCTCACTCTCTTTATTTAATGAACCCCATCCCCCTGTATCCCCCTTCCCCTTGATAAGGGGAAGGGGGGAAGCTTTTATAAAAAAGAGGGGCTTCACCCCTCTTAAACACCTTTTTTTAATCACAATTAATGACAAGGTGGTACCCAATGGTACCGCCTAAACCTAAATAATCTAAGCTTTAGTTTTCAGCCGGTTGTTGTTCCTGCCACTCGTCACGGTGTATTTCCATGAGCACGAAGCTAAAACCGTCCCTGGCCAGTTGCGCATACTGGATGAAACCGCATTTCTGGAAGCACTTCTGTGCCCTGCTGTTCCAATCTAAAGTCTTTAAGTAGATTCGGTTAATGTTTGTCTGGTGGAAAATGTAATTGACCAGGGTGGTTACAGTATCAGTACCATAGCCCTTACTCCAGTAGTCACGGTTGCCAATCATGATACCCAGTTCGACTTCGCCCTTAGCCTTATTAAGGTTATAGTAGGAACAGTTGCCAATATGCTTACCATCCAGTGTATCTACAGCGAATCGGCGGCTGGTTACGGAGGAGCTGTATAGCTCGTTATCATAGTCTGATAAATACTGGGAATAAGGAATGGATAATGTGGGGGAGGCATCAAGTTTGGCTAGCTCAGGATCTGTTTCCCAGGCATAGTCGTCCCAGGCATCGGTCGGGCTTTTCTCACGAATTATAATCTTGTTGCTGATAATCATATAACAACCACTTCATAGTCGGAAAGATAGAGGGTCTTCTGCTGCCTCCAACCCGTTCAGGACCTGCTCTGCTGTCTGGCGGACAACTTCACTAGTGCTATTAAGGCATTGTTCCAAGTACTCTTTAGCCTGAGTACTGCCTATCTTACCCAGTGCCTGGACAGCAGCCATCTGGACATCAACATCAGGGTCATTGATAAGTTTTACGACGCAGGGTACCGCTGCTTCTTCCTCCAGCTCACCACATGCCCCGGCTGCTTCATAGCGCACCTCGGAGTCGGCACTGGTAAGCTCCTTTAGCAGTATAGGCAGCCAGGATGGGTCACAACTCTTACCCATAGCGTAAATAGAGCTGATTCTAAGTTTAGAATTATGGCTTTGATAGGCTTTCATGATGGCTGTCTTCACCTGGGGGAGACTTATCGGAGCAGCTGCCTCCAGGGCACGGCGTCTCACTTCTACAGTCCTGTTCTTATCACTAATAGCTGCCAGCAAGGCTTCCTGTATCTTGGATATGTGGCAAGAACGCAGCTTTTTATGCTCAGCTAAAATAGCGAATTTTCCCAGTGCCATAGCTGCTGCTACCTGGACCTTCTCCGAGCTATCCTGTCCTAGTAAATTAATTAGAGGGTCAATCAGGGAGGCATCTTCATTCTCCCAGAAACCCTCGATAGCCTTACTACGCACCTCATCGTCTTGGTCTATTAAGCAATATTTGAGTATGCTGTCAAAGTTGAGTTCAAGGTTATCCTCGGCTAGCTCAACAAGCCGGTGCATAATCTGTCGTCGCCGTTTTGCTTTAATTACTGCCCATGAGCGTTTAAAGAGCTCTAGTTCTTCTGAGTTTATATTTGATAACTCAGCTAGCCTTGAATTGAGTAAGGATTTATCATTGTTGCCTAACTCAGCAATAGTTTTCTCAATAGGAGATATCATAGCTGGCTCCGTAATTCTATTCCTCTTCTTCCTATTCTTCCTCTTCTTCCTCTCCCTCCCCCTGTTCCCAGATAGGCTCGGTAAAGAGGTCTATATATTCTTCCATGGCCTGGGCAGCAAGCTGCTTCATCTTCTCTTTTGTTTCACTGGCTTGCTGCGCCAGCTCAAAAGTATCAATTTCAATACCTAACATTTTAGGTAGAACTCCGAGTATAGCCAGGGCAGCCATTGGATTCTGCATCCGAGTGCTATATGTAGGCACCTCACCCAGCAGGCAAATACCCTCAACACTCCTCTCTTTGGTTACGCCCAGGAGTAATCCGTTTAACCCTGAGATTTGAAGATTACCCCTTTGCACCAAAACATAATCTTTAAGCTCACCCATCAGTTGCTGGG
>CAYNFT010000043.1:4052-17561 GCA_964396535.1 uncultured Dehalococcoidales bacterium
CCCAGACCTTGGGCTGCTCTGTATGATGGATACGAGTGATAGCAGCAGCACAGGTGTATATTCTCTTTATCTGGAATCTCAGGCCCACGTCGAGGACACACTTAGCCAGCTCATACCCCTTGGAAGCTGGTTGGTCATCACCGATGAATAATATTATATCGCTTCCCCTGCCTTCGTTTTTCCAGTAGGAAAATTTGCTCTGGGGGAACTGTGGTGCCTCAACTACATTGTTTCTAACCGCTACTCCGATGGGGTCGAAGAAATGGGCAGCTTCAATCGCTCCTAGCTTCTTAAAGTCGAGCTTTCTTTCCAGATATGTAGCTACCAGCATTGAGACATTGCCAATGCCAGGCCAAGCAGCTATCAAATTAGGTGATTTAAGTTTTGGTCGGGCATAAAGCTTGACTAAATCGTTCATTCAACTGTGCCTCTTTATGAGATTATTTACTATTATAAGGTAACCCTATCCCCTTTGTCCCCTTCCCCTTATCGAAGGGGAAGGGGAGGTTTTATACAAGAGGGGCTCCGCCCCTCTTATACTCTTCTTTCTATTTTATCTATTCGGTACTGGGGCTTTGCCCCAATTAGACTTCCATTATAGTAAGCTACTTACTCGCCACCGATACGGTGGGGAGGTAGAGGGGTGGGGTACTCAAGAAGCCGCCTACCCATCTGGACTCACTACCAATAGCCGCAATCTGTTTGAAAAGCTGGTAAACATTCCCCGAAACCATGGTATCCTTGACCCTGCCTACTATTTTACCATTTTCTACCTTGTAACCTAAAAGAACATTGCCGCTGAAATCGCCACCCAGGACATTGCCCTGCGTTGCCCCAAGAAGCTGTTCAATAACCAGCCCTTCCTTGATATCCGCAACCATCTCGTCGAAGGTAGTCTTGCCCGGGGCAATGATAAAGGCGCTGGGCGACGGAGCCGGTAATCCGCCACCACGTCTCTGCCCACTGCCGGTGCTACTGGTATTGGCTAGGGCGGCTGTTTGCAGGTCATAAAGAAAATTGGTCACCACCCCCTTTTCAATGAGGGGAGTGCGCTGACTGGGCATACCTTCATCATCGCAGGGACGGCTTCCCGGGCGATAGGCTATGGTCGGGTCATCCCACAATGATAGATTTTCATCAAAGACCAGTTGCCCGAGTTTGCTTCCTATTGGTGAGGCTCCCTCCAGAACTGTCTTGCCGTTGAAAGCAGACATCAGGGGCATAACTAAAGCATTGGCTACACCACGGGGAGTAAAAATCACCGGTAATGACCTGGTTTGTGTGGATGCCTGGTTTTTGGCAAATTCAAGCTGCTCAAGCACCACCTCGGTTACGGCGCCGGTCTCCAGTATTGGATGGCAGGAACTTTGACTTTCGCCGACAAAGAGCATATCAGTGCCACGAATCAGTTGCCCTTCGATGCCCAAACTAAAAATGCTTTGTTTATAGTGTGCCTGCCCACCGCGGGAATTTATGATGCGAACTGATATTACTGCCTTGTCTACCCCTGCCTCACATTGAAGGTCTGGGGTATGAGTTCTTAGCACAGATATCAGTTCTTCACCTAGTTTAGTCATTTCTTCTGTGGATACTGTTTCTATATCAGGGTCGAAGATTTCAACATGGGGGTGGGAAGTCAGGGAGGGGAACTCAAATTCGGCTTTCATGCCAAACTCTGCCGTTTCCACTGCTGCATCGACCAGGTTCTGGCTATCCTCTAACTCAGTGGCTGTTGCATAGCCGAGCTTACCCTGTCTAATGATACGCAGGGCGACACTTGTGCTCTGCTTGCTCTGGACGTGCTTCAGGCGGTTGGTTTCGAATTGGACAGGTGTTTCCTCTGAGGAGACAGTGAAGACTTCAGCTTCCTCAGCTACTTTTTTAGCCTTCTCAAGAATACTCTCCATTCATCTGCCTCCAACTAAACATTGGCTAATCCTGATGTGTGGACTGCCATTGGAAACGGGCAAAGGACTCTGGGCTCCCTTACCACAACCACCGCCCTGGTTCATATCAAGGTCGTTACCAATAGCGTCTATGTTCTTAAGAGTATCGAACACATTACCGGTAAGAACTACCGGTCGCAATGTCTCGGCGACCTTACCATTACGAATCATATAGGCTTCACCAGCAGAGAAGGTGAACATCTCCATACTGGTCATTCCCCCATACCAGTTTTTGACATACACTCCTTCTTTAACATCAGCTATCATATCTTCAAAGGAGGCTGACCCCGGCTCAATGTAGGTGTTGGTCATGCGTACAATGGGCGGGTAACGGTAGTTAATAGCTCTGGCATTACCCGTGGGCTTTTCTTTCATCCTGGCGGCAGTTTCCCTGGAATGGAGCCTGCCGACTAATTTACCTTCTTTAATAAGGTAGGTTTTGGTGGCAGGCACTCCTTCATCATCGTACTTGTAGCTACCCCGAAGCCCGGGTACTGCTGCTGAATCAACGATATTTAACCCGCTATTACCGAATTCTTTGCCCAGAGTCATAATCTGACGTAATTGTTCATTTTCATAAACGAAGTCGGCTTCTGACAGGTGTCCAAAGGCTTCGTGGACGAAGACGCCGGCCAGTACAGGGTCCAATACCACAGTATATTCTCCCCCCTTTACCTGTGGAGCAGATAGCAGTTCTACAGCCAGCCGGGCTATATGCTCTACTTGTGGATTGAGACTCTGAATTGCAGCGTAATCGCCACGGCTACCTAAACTCACGCCCGCCTGCTGTACTTCGTTACCTTCTGCAGCTACAGCCGTCAGACGCACAGTAACATCTGTCTTTTCCTGCTCAATATAACTGCCCGATGAATTTAAGAATATGACTTTCTTTCGTCCATCACCATAGTTAATCGTTGATGTTTGTATCCCCGGGATGCCCCAGATAATGTCATTATATTCGTCCAGTAGTTGTTTTTTTTCAGCCAGGGATATGGTCACTGGATTTTTATCTTTCGCAGCAAGCACAGTATCAACCACCGGTTCTACTTCGGAAAGCTTACTTTCTTCACTACCAACAAATTGTGCCTGCTTTATTGCTGATTCTACTCTGTTCGGTAGCTCGTCAAAACTGTTAAAGCTGACAAAGCCCCAGCCACCTCTGACCAGAGCTCGTACATTCCCTCCGATAGAGGTACTCTTGTTAACAGATTCTAGCTTTCTTCCCCGGTAGGTAATGTGGCTGGTCTGGCTCTCCTCAAGATGAGCTTCTATATAATCAGCGCTGTGTTTCTTAAGTAATTCCGCTAGCTGGTGTCCAATAGCTTCAATATTTGCCATTGACATCCTCCCCTGACGGGAAATTTACAGGTACGGATAGTTAAGGGGATTATAACAAAATATATATCTATTAAAAAAGGCAGAAGGGGGGTAAGTTACCCAATTACTAAGGAAACGCCCCCCTTATATTCAGAGCAACAGGGAGGATAGCCTCACTTTCTCTCTACAATAATAGCCATACCCTGCCCACCACCGATACACAGGGTTGCCAGGCCGTATTTAAGGTTCCGGCGTTCCATCTCATGGACAAGGGTGACTATTATTCTGGCCCCGGTGCAGCCGATGGGATGTCCCAGTGATATGCCGCCGCCGCGGAGGTTTGTCTTACTCATATCTATATCCAGCTCTCTGACCACACCCAGTGATTGAGAAGCAAAGGCTTCATTCAGCTCAATATAGTCTATGTCATTCAGACTGAGTCCAGCCAGCTTGAGAGCTTTCTTAGCAGCCGGGACAACACCCAGACCCATATATGCCGGGTCAACTCCACCGCTAGCATAAGAGCGGATGGTTGCCATTGGCTTGAGTCCAAGCTCCTTCGCCTTGTCCGCCGACATTACCACCAGGGCAGCAGCGGCATCGGTTATTGCCGAGGCATTACCAGCAGTAACGCCACCATCCGCTTTGAATGCGGGGCGTAGATTGCCCAGAAGCTCCATTGAGGTCTCCCTGGGGTGCTCATCGGTATCGAACAGCTTGGTCTCTCTTCTCACTGTAATTTCAACCGGCACTATCTCCTGTTTGAATGTGCCGTCCTTTATCGCCGCCAGGGCTCTATTGTTGCTCTCCAGAGCGAATGCATCCTGCTCTTCCCTTGTGATGCCATACCTCTCGGCGATATTCTCTGAGGTCATACCCATGTGGTAATCATAGAATATCTCCCAGAGTCCATCATGAACCATGCCGTCAACCAACTCGGTATTGAACATTCTGGCTCCCCACCTGGCTTTGGGGAGGTAGTAGGGAACAGCGCTCATATTCTCCGTGCCACCAGCAACGATAACCTCAGCATCACCAGTTTTTATCGCTTGAGCTGCCAGGGTTACTGCCTTCATGCCGGAGGCGCAGACTTTGTTAACCGTATAAGCATTTATCTCCTTGGGAATACCGGCATAGATTGACGCCTGGCGAGCGACATTCTGTCCCTGGCCTCCCTGAATAACATTACCCATGATAACTTCGTCTACGGCAACTTCCTTCAGAGAATCGTCCCAGTCAGCATATTTTTTCTCCAGTTCAATAACGCCTTCGTCCTTGAGTGATGCCGGCGCGTAGCTCAGTACCTCAGGGTCTACCTTGGGTCTCAAGCCAGCCTTCTTTAACACCTCCTTAATAACAATGCTGCCCAGTTTTACTGCCGGGATATCTTGCAGCGAGCCACCAAAGTTTCCTATCGCCGTTCTTACTCCGCTGACAATTACAGCTTCTCCCATTAATTCTCTCCTTTCTTAATTTTAGTTAATTACCCTGAAAAACGGAATTTTCCTGGAAGCCCCAAGTCGAGCTGGAGTTGGGTGGGGCTTTCCCTGGAAAAAGAGCCCGCGACTTTTTCAGGGAGAACTAGTTACTTATTTTTTACTATAATCGTAGAATCCCTTTCCTGTCTTTTGCCCCAGCCAGCCGGCAGCCACCATTCTTCTCAGCAGCGTGGGGGCAATATACTGGTGCTCCTGTAGAGTCTCATAGATACCGTCGGCCATGTTGAGGACAATGTCGTTACCGATGAGGTCAGCTAATTCCAGCGGTCCCATCGGGTGATTCAAACCGAGTTTTGCAGCAGAATCAATATCCTCTTTGGAGGCAACCCCGCTCTCCAGCAGATGCATAGCATTGAGCATGAAGGGTACTGCCAGGCGGTTTACAATGAATCCCGGCGTGTCAGGGATAACAACGGGAGTCTTGCCCACAGACTCGGCGAATTTCTTACAGGTTTCAACGGTCTCATCGCTGACAGTAATCGGCCTTACAATCTCCACCAGTTTCATAGCCGAGGCTGGATTAAAGAAATGCAGGCCGATAACCTTGTCAGGCCTTTTGGTTACAATTGCCATCTCTACTAGAGGCAGAACTGAAGTGTTGCTGGCAAGGATAGCTTCCTTTTTACATATTCCATCCAGCTCAGCAAATGCTTTTTTCTTTACATCGAGTTCTTCAACGGCTACCTCTATCACCAGGTCACAGTCATTGAATTCCTTGGTATTGGTTGTACCCTTAATACGGCTGATTGTAGCGTCCTTATCCTCCTGCGAGAGCCTGCCTCTTTCGACACTTCTGGTCAGTGCAGCATCAATAGTGCCCACTGCCTTAGCCGCACGCTCCTCATTTCTTGAAGAGCCTACTACCTGATAGCCTGCCTGAGCACATACTTGAGTGATACCACGTCCCATGGCTCCGGTAAAGCCGAGTATGCCAACCTTCTTTATTTCCATACTAACTCCTTTCCTTATTTTAAATTATTATTTCATACTCCGCAGCTTGCTGCGGAGCGGGGCCCCCACAAAATCTTCGATTTTGTGGGGTTTATTTAAGTTACTTTGCCTTAAAATCCGGCTTTCTTTTCTCGGTAAAGGCGGCGGTTCCTTCCTTGTGGTCCTCGGTATTCAAAAGGTGTTCGAAAAAGGAGCCTTCCAGCCGCAAGCCATCCTCAAGGGGCAGGCTATAACCCCTGATCATGGCTTCTTTTGCCGCTCTGACTCCCAGAGGTCCAGCCTGGCAAATAGCCTCAGCCCACTCCCTAGCCGTAGGCATAAGCTCATCTTGGGAGACCACCTTGTTTACCAGGCCTATGCGGTATGCTTCCTGGGCATCTATAGGCTTACCCATGAACAGTATCTCTGCTGCCTTAGCCCACGGGATAATTCGGGGTAGTCTCTGGGTGCCTCCCCAGCCTGGAATTAGACCTAAAGTTACTTCAGGCGTACCCAGACGGGCATTCTCTGAGGCTATCCTTATATCACAAGCCAGGGCTATTTCTAGTCCGCCACCCAGTGCTACGCCATTGATGGCTGCGATGATAGGTTTCCATAGATCGAGCCCGTACTTCGGAGCAGCTGGCCATAGCCAGTGACTATGCTCTTTCATAAAGGGTAAGGCGTCTTTTATATCAGCACCAGAGCAGAAAGCTTTGTCGCCAGCACCAGTAATAATGCCAACCCATAGTTCAGGGTCATCACGGAAATCTATCATTGCCTCATTTAGCTCTTGCCAGGTTTCAACATCTATTGCATTGAAAGCTCTGGGGCGATTAATGGTAACGATGGCAATCCTATCTTCTTTCTTGTAGTCGATGGACATAATGGGGCTCCTTTGATAATATTTGAGGAATTGCTGATTGAGAATGCCGTGTTGATTTTAACAAAGCACCTCTTCACTGTCAAGCTAAATCCGCTCGGGGACCAGTAATGTTTTACCTCTGTATGAGTTCTCAGGGAAGAAACCTCTTTCTGGCTGTAATTCATGGTTGAGAAATCTTAGCCCCACAACCAGAAGGCGCCACCCATAACTATCATAAGTACACCGACAGCAATCGCTATCCATCCACCTATCTTCAGTGCCCCAATTTGGGGACGCTGTGGCCAGTGCTCTAAAAATTCCCTGGTGTCAGGACGGCCAGAAACGGAATCATAGTAGCTTTTCTCTTCCCTCTTGCTCCAGATAACTGCGGCTACGCCAAGGAGGATAAATAAACCTCCCATCCCAATTAGCGTAAACAAATCACTCTGAGGCATTTCCAACACCCAGACACAAGAGTTATTTAATTAACTATAGGCGCTCTTAACGCAATTTTCAACTATGTGATGTCGGCAGTCGCTCCAGCCTCTTCCAGCTTCTGTTTCGCCGCTGCTGCCTCGTCCTTGTTGACTCCTTCCTTCACTGGCTTGGGGGCACTCTCCACCAAATCCTTAGACTCCTTCAGTCCTAAGGAGGTTAGTTCCCGCACTGCTCTAATGACACTAATCTTGTTAGCGCCTATTTCCTTAAGAATTACGTTGAACTCTGTCTTCTCCTCTTCCTCTTGAGCTGGAGCCGCAGTTGTAGTTGGCGCCGCTGCTCCAGCCATCACCGGCGCAGCAGCAGTAACTCCGAACTCAGTCTCTAAAGCCTTTACTAAATCTGCCAGTTCAAGCACGGTCATATTTTTTATCGTAGCCATTATATCATCAACGGCTGCTGTTTTTCTTGCCTTTTCTGTTTTTGTAGCAGCCGTTTTTGATTTACTCTTGGCAGCACTGGCTGCCTTAGCTTCCTCAGCTACCTTTTCAACCTCAGGTTGTTTTTTAGCTGCAGGCTGTTTTTCGACCTTAGATTGCTCTTCAGATGGAAGCTGCTGTTCAACCTCAGGCTGCTGTTCAGCTACAGGCTGCTGTTCAACCTCAGGCTGCTGTTCAACCTCAGGCTGCTGTTCAGCCTCAGTTGCTTCTCCACCGCTCTCTTGCTTGGTGGCTTCTTCATTTTCCGCCATTTTATTCTCCTTCCAGTTGCTGAATTTGGGCTTGTAACACTCCGATTAATCCCCTTATTGGGGCAGCAAGACAACTAGCTAATGCTGAAATGGGGCTATTCATCTGACCAAGGACCCTTGCCAGCAATATCTCTCTAGATGGCAGCGTAGCGAGGGTCATTACCTCTTCTGTAGTAAGTAATCTATCTCCGTAAAAAGCTCCCTTGATACCTAGATTTGTCCCTGATTCACGAATGTAATTTGCCAGAACTCTGGCTGGCTCAGTTATCTCGCCGTAGCCAAAAGCAATGGCAATCGGACCTTCAAAAGCATTGGCTATATCTTCTATCCCGGCTCTGGCTGCGGCAAACCTGGCCATAGTGTTTTTGACTACTTTATACTCGCCGCCCGCCCCCTGTAATCTGCGACGCAGAGCAGTCAACTGAGGGGTATCCAATCCTCGATAGTCGGTTAAGATACCAATACTGCATTTGGAAAAGGTCTCTTGTAGACTATCAATAATTTGCGCCTTCTTCTCTCTAGACATATTTCTTTAATCTCCTAACTACCGTTGCTGAACATCCTATTAATAGAAAGCCCCTGTGCCAACCGCACAAGGACTTCATGCTAGATGCTGGGTTCACTTATTGTTGCTGTGAAAGGTTGCTAATCTAGCGTTACTTTGTCCTCGGCAGGCACGGTTTTAAGCCTTAATCGGCACCTACTGTCTCAGGATAACACTGAGTTCAGCCGACGAGCCTATTATCAGGCTTGTTTAAATTCGTAAGTAATCCTGTCATCGGGTAATTTCACCGGTACTATCTTCAGCCCCATCCCCGATTTAATATCACTCTCCTCAATATCCTTACTTAGACGACCGAAGATTCTTAACCCGTCTCCAAATTCACCTATTGCCAGAGCATAAGGGGCCTCATCCTCAAAGCCGGACGGACCGTAATGAACCACGGTATAGGTGAGTAGCTTACCGTCATTTTTTATTTCAAACCACTCCACATCACTGGACAAGCACTTTGGGCAGTCCATCTTTGGTGGAAAGTAGGATGTCCCACATTCCTTGCACCTGGTTGTCATAACCTTACCCTGGTCCAGATAGCTTAGAAACTCTTCGCTTTTCGCTTCCGTCGTGAAATTTACTGTACCAAAATTCTCAAAACCCATCTATCTATCTCCTCAGAATAATCACATTGCCATATTGCCCAACCCCACCGATATTATGAACCAGACCTATCTCAGCATCTTTAACCTGAGCTTCTTCGGCTTCTCCTCTTAGTTGCTGCACAATGGTTCTAACCTGTGAGCCACCGGTAGCTCCAATAGGATGACCTTTGGACAGGAGCCCACCATCAACATTGACCGGTATGCTTCCATCGGCATACGTCTGTTTTTCTTCAATGAGCTTAACTCCCTCTCCAGGTTTGGCAAAGCCCAGGTCTTCATAAGCTAGAATCTCAGATATGGTAAAACAATCATGAACTTCAGCGACATCAATATCCTGTGGCCCTACACCTGCCATCTGGTAAGCCTGCTGGGCTGCATCCTGAGCACAGGCTAAGCTGGTAAGTGTTTTCCTTCCTGACATGGTCATAGTATCCGTTGCGGCACCCATACCGGCAACCCAGATTGGAATCTTGGCTACTTTTCGAGCTATATCCCCGCTGGCTACTATGATACAAGAAGAGCCATCGGCGTTGGCGCAGGCATCATACAGCTTCAGAGGGCTAGCTATGACCGTTGAGCCTAAAACGTCGTCCAGACTCAGCTCCTTGCGATAAGTAGCCTTGGGATTTTTAGCGCCATAGCCGGCATTTTTAACTCGCACCTTAGCCAGTTGTTCCTCGGTGGTGCCATACTTATCCATATGAGCCCGAGCAAACATTGCGTAGCCAGAAGGCATAGTTATGCCGAACGGTGATTCCCACATTATATCAGCTCCCCTGCCCATTCTCTCCGCGGCCTCACGAGAGCTTAACTCGGACATCTTCTGAAAGCCAATAATGGCTACAATATTATGCAGGCCGGACTTTATCATCGACCAGGCTACTCTTAATCCGGTAGTGCTTGATGAACACACGCTTTCAACATAGAAAGCTGGTTTGGGGGTTAGCTCCAGATATTCCGATATTAGGCCTGAAGGTGTACGCTGTTTATCATATTCTGGTGCGGAACAGGTGATAGAGGCGTCTATATCCTTGTTAGTCATATCAAGGCCCTCCATCGCCTCCTTATACGCATCAAAACAAAGTTCCTTGATAGATACCCCGCACTTGCGGGAAAAGTTACTCTGTCCTACCCCCACAATGGCAACATCTTCCATAAAGCATCTCCTTTCAATTCATAGTATCTTGTTAAGGGCGTTATCAGTAGTATCTACTGATTGTATACCCATTTCTTTAAAAAAGCCACTTTATTATTGCGCTTGAAAGTATCAACCAGCAGTCAAAGCGAGGGTTGGCTTAAGGTCGAGCTTTATACCGGCCCCAATAGTAGTAGTTAAGGAGGCAGTTTTAATATACTGGCCCTTAGCACCACTGGGCTTAGCCTTCACCACTGCTTCTACCACCGTAGTCAGGTTATCCATCAACTTATCATCATCGAAGCTAACCTTACCTACGGGCACGTGAATGATAGCTGTCCGGTCCAGTTTAAATTCCAGCCGACCTTTACGGGCGTCCTCTATTGCCCTGGTAAGGTCGTTGGCGGCTACTACGGTCCCTGATTTAGGATTAGGCATCAATCCCCGCCTCCCCAGGATTTTCCCCAGTTTACCCACCTTACCCATCATGTCGGGAGTGGCAATAGCCGTATCAAAATCCAGCCAACCGCCCTCAATTTTTTGGATTAGCTCGTCACCGCCAACAAAATCAGCCCCTGCTGTTTCAGCGGTCTTTTCAGCTTCTCCCTGGGCAAAAACTAGAACTCTCACCTCTTTGCCTAACCCATGCGGCAGAAGGGTAACGCCACGCACTTGCTGGTTGGCATTCCGGGGGTCGAGACCCATTCTAAGGTGAAGCTCAACAGTCTCGTCAAATCTAGCGTAAGACATTTTCTTAGCCAGTTCGATAGCCTCCTGAGGAGAATACGTCTTTGTCTTGTCCAGCAGTTTAATTGCCTCTTGATATTTTTTACCTTGTCCTGTCATTTTCTTTACTCTACCTCAATTCCCATACTTCGAGCTGTACCCTCGATAATTCGCTCTGCCCCCTCAACACTTATTGCACTGAGGTCCTTAGCCTTAACCTGAGCTATTTCACGGAGTTTCTCTCGGGACAGCTTACCTATTTTTTCACGGCTAGAATCGCTGGTTCCCTTTTCTACACCTAACGCCTTCTTCAGCAAATCAGCGGTTGGCGGCATTTTAGTAATAAAAGTAAATGACCTATCCTCATAGATAGTTATTTCGGCTGGGATAATAGACCCGGCCTGGGCAGCAGTACGCTCATTATAATCCTTGCAAAAGGCCATAATGTTAACTCCATGCTGCCCCAAAGCTGATCCTACCGGGGGTGCCGGGTTAGCCTTCCCCGCTGGAATCTGCAGCTTGATAACGGCTTTAACTTTTTTTGCCACTTTACTCTCCTAACCACAAAAATCAAATTGGCTTAAAGCTTTTCTACCTGTAAGAAGTCAAGCTCTACAGGTGTATCGCGTCCGAAAAGGGACAGGAGCACCTTAACCTTACCCTTATCAGCACTTATTTCATCCACTATTCCCACAAAATCGGTGAAGGGGCCATCGCTCACTCGCACACTCTGTCCCTGCTTAAAGCCAACCTTAACCCTTGGTGCTTCAGCCTCCATCTGCTTCAAAATCTGGCTGACTTCCTCCTCTCGTAGTGGAACAGGCTTATTTCCACTACCAACAAAACCAGTAACACCGGGGGTATTGAGCACTATATTCAAGCTCTCGTCGCTCATTTTCATCTGAACAAGAACATAACCGGGTAATATCTTTTTGGCTACTGTGCGCTTTTGCCCAGCTCTAACCTCAACCTCCTCCTCAGTAGGTACAACTATCTGGGAAATCTCATCCCCGGAATCTATGAGCTTAATGCGCTGTTCTAAATTCTTTCTAACTCGTTCTTCATGCCCAGAGTAGGTATGAATCACAAACCAATGGTTTTCAGTCTCGTCCACAGAAGACCTCACTCAGGTAAAGATTTTGAAGAGGGCTAAAGGCTATCTGGTGAATTATAGTACTGTGCTGAATCCGGGCACCAATCCAATTTCTACCCACCCAGAAGAATGTCATTAACTAGCCTCGTAAAACCATAATCAATAATTCCTAGAACTATACCTGCGGTAATGGCAACAATCAGCACCAGAGCCGTCAGATAGGCTGCCTCTCGTCTGGTGAGCCAGACTACCTTCTTTAGCTCGGCTACAGTTTCGCTGATGAATCTGAATCTTGGGCCTCTTCGTTTGGCACTAGCACTACGTTGTTTCATAGGAAACTTCCCACCTGCTTCTCACTCGTGTAGCAGTATTTCATGAGTGCTGAGAAGAAGTCTTTGGGAGCTTTTTAAGCAAAACCAGCTTCCTCACCATTCCCAGCTTCAGTCTCACTGACCAGCCAATTTCTTCGCCATCTATTTTATCTTATCTCCCTGTGGAGCTGGTAAGTGCGGCAACGGGGACAATATTTTCTAAGCTCTAACCGCTGAGGGTCATTTCTTCTGTTCTTAGTAGTAGTATATGTTCTCTCCTTGCACTCGGTGCAGGCAAGATGAATAATAGTCCTAGCTTCTGATTTTTTAGCCATCTTTACTTAAAGACTGCTAAAAAAGTCCTTCGGAACTCTTTTAGCAAACCTTCCTCCCTCGTTCCCGCTTTAACTCTGCTGAAAAACCGTGTTTTTCAGCGGTTCTACTCAATGATGCGGCTGAAGGTTCCGGCGCCTACTGTTTTACCTCCCTCCCGAATAGCAAAACGTAACCCCGTCTCCAAAGCTACCGGATAAATCAGTTTTATCTTCATTGTTACATTATCACCGGGCATAGCCATCTCTACTCCTTCTGGTAGATCGATGCTTCCAGTAACATCGGTAGTTCTGATATAGAATTGGGGCTTATATCCATTGAAGAAGGGAGTATGTCTCCCCCCCTCCTCCTTACCTAAAATATACACCTCGGCTTCGGCGGTGGTGTGTGGTTTAATAGAGCCGGGTGCGGCTAGTACCTGCCCTCGCTCTATCTCGTCACGGTCTACTCCCCTGAGTAAAACACCCACTGCATCCCCTGGCTCGGCGTCATCTAGGGTCTTATGAAACATCTCTAGGCTAGTAGCCACTACTTTTCGTGCCTCATGATGCAAGCCGACAATCTCAACTTCTTCTCCTGCTTTAATTATGCCTCTCTCAACTCTTCCTGTGGGCACGGTACCCCTGCCCTTAATACTGAAAACATCCTCTACCGGCATCAGGAACGGCTGGTCTTTAGCCCGTACCGGAGTGGGAATATAGTCGTCTATAGCATCCATTAGTTTCCAGATTTTACCACACCACTCGCATTCCCTCTTGCCGCAGCCACATTCAAGAGCCTTAAGGGCACTAACACGCACCACTGGCACCTCATTACCAGGAAAGTTATATGTTGTCAGCAGCTCTCTTATCTCAATTTCCACCAGCTCCAGAAGCTCCTCGTCTTCCATGGCATCCACTTTGTTAAGGGCAACTACGATACTGGGAACCTCTACCTGGCGCGCCAGCAGGAGATGCTCTCTGGTCTGAGGCATCACGCCATCATCGGCAGCAACTACCAGTATCGCT
>CAYNFT010000044.1:0-17465 GCA_964396535.1 uncultured Dehalococcoidales bacterium
GAGGGCGACGTTAATCGACTGCTGGGTCCGCCTCCTCCGCCTGCTACCCAACGAGTACCACCCACGCCCGAATCCCTCAGCTTCTCACATCCGAGAGCCATGACTAAGTCGTAAGTTCCGGAGGCTATGCCGAAACAGGCAAGTCTGAAAGCATCCGCGCCTGTGACACACGCATTTTCAACCCTGGTGATAGGAATATGGTCGAACTTCAGGTTATAGGCCATAGGCTCCCCGAGACCCTCATTGACAGAACCTTTCCAAGCTGCCTGGATATCATTTAGCTCCACCCCGGCATCCTCAAAGGCATCGAAAGTAGCATCTATCTGCATGTCAGAGGCATCTTGCTCCCAGTTCTCACCAAATTTGACGCACCCCATGCCAACTATGGCAACCTTATCCTTCATACTTTCTGCCATTTATTTTATCTCCTTCTCAAGTCAGCTTTCTCTAAGCAGCACACACTGCAAGAAGTATAGAAAGTACTATACTTTTGGTACCTTTGTATTCAGATACTGCTAAGAACTCTTGTTTAGTCCCTTTGCCCTAAGATAGTAACGCTGGCGACACCGCTCCCGGGGTTAAAGCCGAAGTTATGGGCTAGCCCCAGAGTGGGATTCTTCCGCTGGCGTGGACCAGCCTTCCCCTGCATCTGCTTGTAAAGCTCGTACAGCATCCTTAACCCGCTGGCGCCAATAGGGTGGCCGAAGGATTTCAGTCCTCCATCAGGGTTGACCGCCAGGTCTCCGTCAATAAGAAACCTGCCTTCCTTGATATATTCCGGGGCCCCTCCCCTTGGGGCGAAGCCCAAATCCTCCATTATTACCAGCTCGGTAATGGTAAAGCAGTCATGTACCTCGGCAAGGTCTATTTCCTTGAACGGCTCCTTTATTCCCGCTTCAGCATAGGCCTGCTGACCAGCACGCACTGTTGGCTCAATATGAACCATATCGTAATCAGACTGGAGCCATCCCTGCCGTCCACCAACGGCTAACCCCATCCCCTTGAACAGGACATAGTCATCCCTGAAGTTCTTGGCCATGTCAGCTCGGGTTATTATCGCTGCGGCACAACCATCGCTCACCCCGCAACAATCATAGAGTCCCAGAGGCCAGGCTTGCATGCGAGCATTCATTACTTGCTCTTCTGTTACCGCCCTCTGGAAATGAGCTTTAGGGTTGAGGGAACCGTTGTAGTGGTTCTTTACCGAAATCTTCGCCAGAATCGGCTTGAATTCCTCATAGTTATAGCCGTAGTGTACCATATACCTATTAGCCATTCTGGAGAAAGCAGTGGCAGCTCCTCCCCCCATCATCCCTAGACCACTACCCCTACTCACCGGTTCGTCGTCTCCCCCTCCCCCACCAAGACCACCGACGCCCGTATCCTTCAGTTTCTCAACACCGATAGCCAGGACTAAGTCATAAGCTCCAGCGGCTACGGCGTAACAAGCATTTCTACAAGCATCCGCGGCTGTGGCACACAGGTTTTCTACCCTGGTGATAGGGATGTAATTTAACTTGAGAGCTTGAGCTACGGGCTCTCCGGTGTTGAGTCGGGTAGTACCGAACCAAGCTGCCTGGACATCTTTTGGTTCTATCCCGGCATCCTCGAAGGCCTCGTAAGCCGCTTCTACCATCATGTCGGTGGCACTTTGTTCCCAGTTCTCACCAAACTTGACGCATCCCATGCCAACTATGGCAGTTTTATCCTTCATACTTTCTGCCATTTACTTTGCCTCCTTTGCCACCCAGCTTTCCCTAAGTGGCATACACTTCCAATAGTAGTGATGGACTCCGCCGCCGGCGCGGAGCTTTCTGAAGGTCATCTCAAGCTCCATACCTATCGGGACAGCTTTATCAGCATCCTTCATAGCCGCTGCAACAGGAGCCTTGTCAGTCAGCGACATAGCAGCTCTGCCCCCGCCTTCCCAATCAACCAGAAGGTCAACCGCTGGTGCGTCATAGCCAGGAACGGGAGCTGCGTAATCCAGCACCCGGGTAAAGATTTTTGCTCTTTTATCAGAGAGCCTGTATGGGTCCATCTGATCCTTGGCTTGGCATTTTGTGCATACTCTCTGCGGCGGGTATTGAACAGTTCCGCAGACCCTGCATTTGCTGCCGTGAAATGGGTAAATGGACTCACGCTCCCTAGCAACAGCAGATGCCGATGGTCCCCCACCCCTTTCTGCGTCTGCCGCTTGGTGGTGGAAACCAAAGTATTGGTCGTAGCTAGGAAATATCATTTTATGTTCCAGGTTCCATTTTATTCCCCGCTTATTTTTAATATTGGCTATAGCGTCGGTTACCTGAAGGAGAAGAATATCAGCCCCATCACCATAGGTAGCGCAGAGTATTTTATCCCCTGGCTTTGCATCCTCCAAGGCTGCTACCAGCATCATTGAAGTAAACGCGGCGCCTGAGTTTCCTATCTTGCTAAAGAGGGGGTCTCCAATCTGAGCAGGGTCGAATCCCAGCATCCGCGCCATCTCACCATGCCTCCGAGTATTAGGACCATAGTAAAGAACCTTAGTAATTTCCTTCTTTTCAAGGCCACTTCTCTTTAAAAACTCATCTATGGCTGCCGGAAGAACCTTAAAATATCCCTCCTCATAAACCCATCGGTCCTCCCAGGTATGTACATACCTGCTGGTATCTGAACGCCAATAATCAAGCAGCTCGTTCGAAACAGAGTACCTTCCTTCAATGGTTACCGCTACATTATCTTCCCCAATGAGAAAGGCGGCAGCACCATCACCAGAAGCCTGGTCGTCTTCGCTACGCGGAGCCCCCAGACGACAATCAGAAGCCGTTACCAGCAGCTGCTTAGCAGAACCCGCTTTGACCGTGTCTACGGCTATTTGCAGAGCACTGACCCCCGCCCTCAATGAATCAGTACAATCCAAGGTTAGAATATCCTTACGAAGGTCCACAGCGCCTGCCGCTGTCGTTGCCGCTAACTTCTCTTTATAAGGTGAGGTTGTTGAGGCGAAGTAAAAACCATCGACAGTCTGGCGGTCAATATCACCTAAACAGTCAATCGCAGCAGCTACAGCCATAGTCAAGCTATCTTCGTCATAATAGGCAATCGCTTTCTCGTTCGGCGAACGCCATCCCTGTGTCCCCTGTCCTAGCCTGCGTAAAGGTACATACGCTCCATACGATACAATTCCTGCCATAAGCTATTTCTCCTTTCTAATACTTATAATCCGTAATTATAGTATATCCTACCCCCTAACTTCAACTTCACAATCTACGGGCTCTGTATCTCCCGGCTATATTAGATTTCCAAATTAGAATCTCTAAATCACCCTCCTTTCTTCATTAGATGATTACCGGCTCCTAAGCCTTCTTCAGTTAGCCATGCACGAAAATCAGGATGGGCAATAACACTTATATCCCACTCAAAGAAGACTGCCGAAACAGCCCTCCCAAACACCTCGGCAACACCATACTCAGTAGCAATGTAGCTATAAAATAACAGTGTATGGTTACCGCCACTCCCCCTTCAAAAGCTAAAACTAATTAAAGTTAATTATAATACTTGCAACGATTCATTGTCAACCGAAAAGCATTGATTGGGAGTTTGACAAAGATAGCCCAATTGCTTAAATTATCCATTACTGAGTTATGCCTATGTTAATAATTATTGGAGGTAGATAATGCAGCCAGAATTTGTCTCAGGTTCTCCCTTCTTGGAGGCGGCGTGGGCGGTAGGGATATTGCTTATCTCTTTTCTAGTTGCCTGGCTTGTCCTTTTTGGCATGCGATGCGCCCAGCACAAGCTTGAGCGTCATGTTAGAAAAACTGCCCTCTTACCACAACTACTACAGAGTCTCTCCAGACCTCTTTTTCTTCTAATAGTAGCCGAGGGGCTTATCCTGGCCATAAGCTCTCTGTCCTATCTGGCATCGTGGCGTGATGGTCTGGTAAAGGCCAGCATCGCCGTGGCGATTGCTCTCGTTACCTATGCTCTAGCGAGCAGTGGAGGCATGCTGCTGGCCTGGTATTTGCGCAGTCGTACCATTCGCAGAAAGGCACGTGTTGACGAAGGTCTTATTCGTTTCCTGCGACGAATTACCATACTCATCATCTATGCACTTGGTATCCTCGTACTGCTGGACTATCTAAACATTACCATTACTCCCATCGTAGCCGGCCTGGGAATTGGTGGTTTAGCCGTAGCCCTGGCGCTACAGCCTACCCTGTCTAATTTCTTCGCCAGCACCCAGATTGTTTCCGACCGTGTGGTACGTGTAGGAGACTTCGTAGAGCTGGACGGCGGGTCGATAAGAGGGTATGTTACCGATGTGGGCTGGCGCAGCACGCGGATTCGCACCACTTATAACAATATGGTTATCATTCCCAACTCCCGGCTGGCTGAGAGTGTGATTACCAACTATTTCGGGCCAACTATGGAAATAGCAGTTCTTGTGGATTGTGGTGTCAGCTACAACGCCGACCTGGCTAAAGTAGAAACTATAGGACTTGAGGTGGCCAATGAGGTAATCCAAGACCTTGATGAGGCTAATAAAGACTTTGAGCCATGGTGCATGTTTGAAGAGTTCGGAGACTCTAATATCAACTTCTGGATATGGCTTCAGGCCAAGGACAGAATCGGCTCGTTCCGTGTGAAGAGTGAAATTATCAAGCGCCTCAAAGCCCGTCTTGATAAAGAAGGTATAAACATTAACTACCCGGCGCGTCTCCTCACCTTCGACCGTGCCACCCTCCCACCCGCTTTCCGTTCCAGAAGGCCAGACTCCGAGCGCTTAGAAGACGAACGTTAAAACAAACTTATTAACCTCACCCCCCTAAGTTTCTATTAGCCCTATCCCCTTTATCCCCTTCCCCTAATTAGGGGAAGGGGAATTATTTTTAAGAGAGGCTTCGCCTCTCTAGCTCTCCTTTTAGTATCTCTACCCTTCAAAGGAGAGGGGGAAGATTGTTTTTTGAAGGGGCTTCGCCGCCTCTCTTACTTACATTCCCCCTTCCCTTGTTAAGGGAAGGGGATACAGAGGATGGGGTTGATTGACATCACTTCGACAAGCTCGGGGTGTGGAGGGTGTAGCCTTTTTCATCTTCGGGGAAGATGTCTTTAAGCAGCAGGGTTCGGCCGGTCTGAATGGCGGTGAAGCCGTATTTCTGACGGATGCGGTCTATGGCTTTATTTAGCTGAGCCAGTCTCTGAGCCTCCGAGTCCAGCATAGCTAGCTGCCCACCCGACTCAACCAGGCTCGATGCTCCAATACCGATGAGGCGAACCGGCTGCTTTTCCAGAGAGAGTGCCCTGTCCAGCAGTCTGGCTCCAGTATGAAAAATTGTCTCGTCACTATCAATGGTTTGCTGTAATGTGTGACTGCGGGTAATGGTGGTGAAATCGGCGTATCTCAGCTTCAAGGTTACACACCTTGCCTGCCTGCCCTGTCGACGTAAATCGGCTCCCACCTTCTCACCAAGATAGCGTAGCGTTGCTTTTAGAAAAGAACGGTTTCTGGTATCTTTGCTAAAAGTGGTTTCCCGGCTGATAGACTTGGCAGCACCGGGAGGCTCCACTTTTCTATCATCAATGCCGCTGGCAGAGCGATGCAGAACCTCGCCAGACGCACCAAAATGGCTTTTAAGGACATCAAGAGGTGTAACAGCCAGTTTACCTATTGTAGCGATGTCCAAGCCCTGTAATGTCTTCTCAGCCTTCTTGCCTATTCCCGGCAGCCTGGCTACAGGCAAAGGCGACAGGAAGGAACGCTCCTCCCCCCTGGCTACCTCAAGTAAGCCGTCCGGCTTGGATAACTCGGAGGCAACCTTGGCTACTACCTTGCAGCTAGCAATGCCCACCGAAGCACAGAGTCCCAGCTCGTCTTTAATCCGCTCCTTTATAGCTACTGCCATCTGATGAATGGAGCTATAGATAGACTCAAAGCCGGTTACATCTAAATAGGCCTCATCAAGACCAACCGGCTCAAGGAAGGGCGAAAAATCAGCCAGTATAGCCATAAACTTTTTAGAGGCTTCACGGTACCGGTGGAAATTGCCCTCGATGAAGATAGCCTGCGGACAGAGACGGCTGGCAGTTTTCAGGGGCATAGCCGAGTGTAAACCGAAAGCCCGTGCCTCGTACGAGGCGGCGGCAACCACCCCCCTTCCCCCACGCCTGCCGCCTACCACCACGGGTTTACCCTGAAGCTCGGGATTCAGCACCTGCTCCACCGAGACAAAGAAAGCGTCAAGGTCAACGTGCATAATGGTGCGGTCTGACATCTCTTTTTACTCTCCCGAATTCACTCACGAACAACTGCCAGCAGCTACTGTATCTGCTTTGCAAATCCTTAACAGCTACTTGATTGCTTCAACATCATAGTACTTCCTAACGTACTTTTCCCCTCTGTCATCTATGTAAGAGTTAGAGGATGCCCGGATTTTAAGTTGCCGAAAATCTGCAAAAAGTCTGATAAGTTCCTCTCTCGTTGAATAGTGATGTGGTATATCCTCTTCCTGGTTCTTGGCACCAATAAACGTGTTTCTTTCAATCTCATTGCCAGGTCCATATGTTATGTCGGCTACAGAGAGGAAATCTGTGATGACTGTACCATTTGACTTGAGAACCCTGTATATTTCACTAACAGTCTTCTTAATCTCATCCAGTGTCCCATGATATATCGTCCATATACACAGAACGGCATCAAAGAGGTTGGCTGAGTATGGAATCTCCCTCATGTCATGTTTCTTGAAATGGATGTTATTGATACCAATTGATTTGATTTTTTGCTTGGCAATGTCGATACCTGTTTGTGATATGTCGGTGGCATATACTGAGAATCCTTCTTTTGCCAAGAAGATACTGTGTTTACCTGTACCGCATCCAAGGTCCAGTATCTTCTCATAATTCCTTCCCTTGAAGATGCTGGACGCTCTCTTTATTTTGGGTAAAACCCTGAACTGAAGGTCCCCCCTCTCACTGTATATTCTTTCCCATCCCTTTGGTTGCATGGGTAGAAATCTCCTATAGTTCGCTAATATGTGTTAATGGTGCTGTCTGTCGTAGAAACTTTGTATTCCCCCCTACTCTCGGTTATAGTTTTTTCATCGATAAGCAATTCTATTGTATTACAACCTTAGTAACTGGAGAAAGTTTATCAAACTTACCCCTCAACCACATTTTTTCTACGGAAACTGGCTAATTTTGTAAGCTGCTATCCCAGGCACAGCCAGTTTCAGGCAGTAGATGCTGGGGCGGGCAGTAATATAAAGCGTTCTCCAGTCTGGATCGCCCCAGGCGAAATTCGCTGGCTGCTCCGGCATCATTATGCGGCCGAGGGCTTTTCCACCCGGCTCCATGACCCAGATTCCCCCGGGACCGGTGCAATATACATTACCCTGCTGGTCAACCTTCATGCCGTCAGGTCCCCCGGGTTCCGGTGCCTGCATTTCAATGAGGACTCGTCCGTTGCTGATACTGCCGTCGGGACTGACATCAAAGGCACGAATATGGAGTCGTCTCGTATCATTGATATAGAGCACGGACTCGTCCGGCGAGAAGGCAAGCCCATTGGGCATCTCAAAATCGTCTACCAGCAATACTAATTCGCCATCCGGTGCGATACGGTACACGCCATTAAAGGGCAACTCCTTCCAGGCGCTGTGGTTTGCCAACCCAAATGACGGGTCTGTGAAATAGACGCTACCATCAGACCTGACTACCACATCATTGGGACTGTTGAGCCGTCGTCCCTCGTATCGTTCGGCGATTACCGAGACAGAGCCATCTATCTCGCTGCGGGTAACCCGCCGCGTGTTGTGCTCACAGGCAACGAGCCGTCCGCTCCTGTCCAGGGTCAGACCGTTTGAATGGCCACTGGGGCTACGAAAGGTAGTTACCTCTGGCCCGTTGCTGTACATACGCCAGCGAACGATACGATTTCGCGGTATGTCACTGAATAGAAGATAATCCCCACACCAGATGGGACCTTCGGTAAAGCCAAAGCCAGTTGCAATCTGCTCCAGGCTCACCTTCTCGGGCACGATTTGTCGGATTACTTTATCATACTCTTCAACCTGTACCTCCAAAACAAACACCTCCTTTTATAGTAATTTTATGGCGGCAGATGGCCAAGCAGCCTCTGCCTAAATTAGGGGGGAG
This sequence comes from uncultured Dehalococcoidales bacterium, assembly GCA_964396535.1. GTDB lineage: Bacteria > Chloroflexota > Dehalococcoidia > Dehalococcoidales > UBA2162 > CAYNFT01. The sequence continues at coordinate 8,137 of CAYNFT010000044.1, forward strand.
GCTGGTTAAGGTGGCTCCACCTCCACCCATAACCTCCGACCATCAGTTATAAATTCTATTGTACCACTCTCATCGGTACGGTAGATATTCTCTTTACCCAGTTTCTCTTCAAGCCTGTCCATTACCTCAACGCTGGGGTGACCGAAAGGATTACCCTCGCCCGCCGAGATAATAGCCAGGCAGGGATTGACCACCGCCAGAAATGCTTTACTGGTAGAGGTAACCGAGCCATGATGGGCAACCTTTAGCACGGTGCTGGTCAAATCAGCCCGGCGGGTTACAAGCTCAAATTCTGCCTCCCACATTATATCAGCGGTAAGCAGGAAGCTCACCCCTCCCATCTCCAGGCGCAACACCACGCCATTATTGTCTATATCGGACTCGGTACCAGCAAAGATGGGCCTTTGAGGATTAAGCACCTCCAGTGTTACCTCAGAGCCAAAATCAATCTGCTGTCCGGCCCGGGCTGGTGTATGTTTAATATCCTTTTCCTTGAGTAAGCTTAGCCACTCATCATATAGAGGGGACTCGTATTCAAAATCGGGATAGAGCACCTGCTTTACCTTATACCTGTTTAGAACTTCCACCAGACCGGTAATATGGTCGGCGTGAGGATGAGTTAATACTACCAGGTCTATAGTTCTATCCCAGAAGGGCATTTCCTTGCCCAGCTCCAGGGCTATCGCCTGTGGGCTGGGTCCACCGTCAACCAGAATCTGCTGACTGCCTTTTTGAATCAGGATAGCATCGCCCTCACCTACGTCAAGAAAGAATGTATGAAGCTTGCCATCGGGCAGCGTAGCAGCAGTAACCGATACCAGAATAGCTACCACTGCGAGGGGAGGGATAACCCATTTTTTGGGAAGTCTTGAAACGAAATTATCAGCTTCAGGCACTAGCTCCACCAACTTTTTCCTGTTGCTGGCGAACCAGAGAACCAGGACAAGGATTGAATAGTAAACCCATACCAGGGTAGCGTCAACCGAGCCTCCCTCAATAAAGGGGATAGTGGTAAAAACTTTGACCACCAGTAGCATATAGGCGAGAAAGAGCCAGGCTACCCAGCCTACGACCTGGGCAACAGGTATGGCAATAAGCCCCAGGACCCCAGCCAGAGCTCCTGCGATAATAATACCGGGCAGGGCTGGCAGAGCAAATAAGGTAGCCAGAGGAGCCACCGGTGAAATGACACCAAAGTAATAGGCAACGAGTGGCCAGACGGCTATGACCGCTCCCAGGCTTATACTGAAGCTATCAGCGATAAAATTAGCTATTGATGCGGCGGCGCCGCCTTCACCTAATGTGACATTAACTGCTTTTCTGCATAGCGCTTGTATCAATGGGAAGATGAAGACTAAACCAGCCATAGCCGCAAAGCTCATCTGGAAGGAGGCATCCCACAGGAGCCGGGAGTTGATGCCGACCATTACAGCGGCGGCAAAGACCAGAGCGGTGATGGCGCTGCGCTGTCTACCCAGAAGCTCAGCAGTGAGGAACAGGCTGGCCATAATGGCCGCTCTGAATACCGGAGGATGCATTCCGGTGAGTAAGGCGTAAAGCCAGATTACGCCCAGTGCCAGCCAGACATAGATATAGCCTTTCTTACCAAAGAGCCAGATGCCGAGGCTAAGGAGGATGCCAGCCACGATACTGAGGTGGAGACCAGAAATGGCTAACAGATGGGCAGTACCGGTGTGGGTGAAATCGGTCTTAATTGACAAGGGAATATTGCCCCGGATACCTAAAATGATGCCCTGAGCCAGCGATGCCTGTGGCTCAGGTAAAACTTCAGCCAGGGTTTGAGATAGGTTGTTTCTTAATGAATAAACCCACTCTAGCGGTTTAAAACCCTTCCCCGTTTCTAAAATTTTTATTTCAGGGTAGAACATAGTGGAATAGATTTCCTGATTCGCCAGATAACCTTCATAATCAAAGTCGTCAAATTGGGCTGGCTTTTCCAGCCTCCCTCTTAACAGGAGTACATCGCCATAGCTGTAGGCCGGGTATCGGGACACAAACAGCAGAGCGGCCCCTGATACCTCACGCCATTCCTCGTCCAATCTTATTTCTCTGGCCGACAGGTAGAGGCGGGTAGTTTTGTCTCCCAGCTCAGGGTCTCTATCTACCAGTCCCTTGATTTCTACAGTTCCCTGGTCGTTGTAGAACTGAAGGCGACTCTCATCAATGGTTGACAGACTTGACTGAAAGTAGACGACACCGCTGAGAAAGATAACGAGGCACAGGCTGCTTAAGATTATTAGTTTTCTATGTTGGCGAGCGAGGAAAAGCAAGGGGAGGGGAATAAGCCCGATAAAAACAAATGCAGGGGGTAGATTGAGTTTTGACCCCAAAAAGACACCAGCTATCCAGGCGCAGCTCAGATAGATAAGTGACACAAACCGTATAACCCTTTCTTATAGACTAGCTGGTATTTTTGAAAACCGTAGTGTAAACAAGATGCGGTCACGGTTAACCTCGTCTTGAATATTAATCGGCCACAGTAACCAGGTCTTCAATCTGCTCGTAGGTATCAGTTCCTATACCGGCTACTTTAAGTAGCTCATTAGTATTTTGGAACGGTCTGTTCTGGCAGCGATAGTCAACAATGCGCTGGGCCAGGGTTGGGCCAATTCCAGGCAAAGCATCAAGTAGCCACACCTCAGCCCGATTGATGTCGACTTTTTGCGTCTCTTGCTCTTCTCTCACCTCAGGGATATAGAGTTCGAGTTCACTCAGGTTGGCGCTACTGGTAGTGCCGCCAGCCGTCTGAATAAGTGCTTCTAAGCTGTCCTTGCCCAGAAAAGGATATAAACCGGGGTTATTTACAGCACCACCAATGTAAATGCTCCCCTGCCAATCCTCACCCTGGGGTATAGAAATCTCTACGGGCTGACTTGGGCTATATCTTGACCAGGCGACTATGCCACCGATAACAATGATGGCTACCAGGAGAACAGTAATCAGCATCCAGGCCCTGTTAAGCTTACTTGCTGCCATATAAAGCCCTCCAAGAATTCGTGCTACCTAATAAAAGGCGACTTTATTTGAATTTGTTTACTAACCCCTCACCCTTTATCCCTCTCCCCTTATCAAGGGGAGAGGGAAAGAATTTCTTAAAGGGGCTTCGCCCCTTTTAATCCCTTTGCCAAGCAATAACTCAACAATGAAATGTACTATTAACACCGACAAAAATTAAATTCAAGGAACCTGTAGCTATTTAAACGGATTTGGCCCAAGTCCCCGTTCTGGCTCCGTGGGTGTTGTAATTGGAGTATCAGCTTCTTGGGGAGCCCATATTCCAAGTTCGCTTAAGCGAGCATATTTTAATAACTCAGAGAAATAGTAATTGTATTTGGTGTCTGGTGGGTAAGATTTTACTTTGGCGTATCCCAATCTAACTAACTCGGCATTAACCATTAAGTCATCAACATAGACGTACCTGAGAAGCCTACCATACTGGTCTTTGTCGGAAATGTCTTTTTCGAGTCTTACTTCTTTGCCGAATACAATTTCAAAGTTCTTAATTGTGGCACTGTCAGCATAAGGCTCACCTACCTCTGGGGTATCAATACCAATATATCTTACCCGTTCGCCATTACTTAGTTCTATAGTATCGCCGTCTATCACTCGGATTACAAGTTCAGTGCTGTTATGAGAATAGAAAATAACCAGCGATGATGTGCCTATAGTTAAAAGTGCTACAGCAAGACAAAAGAGGACGATATGCCACCAGCGAATTCCATACCCCAACAGCCTCATTGCTTCACCTCCACCAAGAGGGTACTTAAAGTATAAGCATTTAAAGAGGAAAGTCAACTGTAGAAAAGGTGAAAGTTTAGCCTCGAAGCCAGGCGATTGAATAGGGGGTGTCTTAAGTGCCTCTCAGGGTGGCTCGTAATGCTTCTTCTGATTCAGGGGTAGTGAGAGCTATTATCCGGTCTCCTGCCCGAAGAAAGGTATTGAGCGTGGGTACACGATTCTTACCTCCCTCTCGAATAACCAGCGCCAGCTTGCTTCCCGGCGGGAGTGAGAGCTCCCTTACGGACTTGCCCACAGTGGTTGAGCCAGGCGGAATTTTTATTTCTACAATTTCCTGTCCACTGTCTTTAATGGCTAGCAAGTGCGTCAGGGGATGGGTTGGTACCTCTGCTTCTATGTGTTCGAGGATAACATTAGTGCCGCTTATGGTAACATCGATGCCCAGCTTTTTGAAAAGGGCTTCATTCTGCGGGTTTCTAATCCGAGCTACAGTGCGGGGCACATTGAACTTGTGCTTGGCTACCTGGCAGGCAACCAGATTATCTTCATCATCGCCAGTTACCGCAACAAGCATGTCAGCTCGCTCGGTGCCTACTTCAGCCAAGGTAGCTGCCTCACAACCATCGCCACGGATGCAGATGCTGCCAAGCTCGTCGTTAATGGCCTCACAGATATTGGCTGCCTTTTCTACCACAAGTACTTCATGCCCCTCGTCCAGCAGAGCTTTAGTTAGATAATAACCTACCCTACCACCACCAACAACTATAATGTACATTATTCCACCTCAGCTCTCCAGCTTTTCCTTCAGCATCTGGGCAAACACTGTAGTTGGGCTGATAGCTTCGAGCCCCAGGTTGCTGTACATCTCCTGGCGCAGGGGGTCATAAATACGGCAGATTACCCTGGGCACATTAAAAATGTACTTGGCAATTTGACATGCCATGACATTACGATTATCCCCCTGAGTTAGCGCAAAGAAGACATCGGCTTCCTCTATGCCTGCCCTTTTAAGTGCCTCCTGGTCTATGCCATTACCCACCAGTGCCGTGCCCTTAAAATCGGTTAGCTGTCTTGGAAAGCTAAGCCTTCGAAAGCTATAGGGCTCGTTGTCCAGAATAGTGACTTGATGTCCATCAGCATCCAGCAATCTAGCCAGCCAGGCGCCTACTCGCCCACAACCCATAATTACTACTTTCATATAGCAACCTCGGTTACCCTGTGTATTGATGGTATAGTATAACACGGCAGGGAGCATTCTTTAGCACGTAAGGCACCACATCACCCAGGCTAAACTGCCCAAAGCGCCTCTTGTACTCAACACCCATCAGGATGAGGTCAACCCCACGCTCCACGGCTTCATCAATAATAGTTGGACCAGCCTCGCGGGCTTGAAGGAGATCAGTCTCTATCGAATAGTTCTGTCCTCTAGCAATACTCTCCATACGGTCCAGAATCTCTTCTGCCTTTTGGACTTCGGCTTCAATTTCAGCATCCAATGGCAGAGTACGTTCTATGGGAATAACATTGACAGCACAAATCTTAGCCTTATCCGGCTTAGCCAACCGACAGGCTAGTTTGATTGCCTCTTCATCGACGGCGGCGCCACCTACGGATACCAAAATATTCTGATATTCCATCGCTTTTTGTTTCCGTTTTTTACTGAGCAGGGGTTATTATACCCCTGTCATTAAAAAACTACAACACCATTTTTTATACTTTTTACACGGCTTGTGATTAACGCCACTTCCAAAACGAAGGAACAAAAAGCATCAATACGGTGAAAAGCTCAAGACGACCAACTAACATGCATACTGTCAGAACAACCTTACCGAGGGGATGAATGAAAAAATAGTTTGACATCGGTCCTACCAAACCCAAGCCAGGGCCCACATTCCCAAGAGTGGCAAGAACAGAAGATAGCGCCGTCACCTGGTCCAGTCCCACAGCACTCATCACCAGGAAAGCAACGAAGATAATGACAAAATAGACAATAGCCATGCCTATAATCCCGGATATAATGCTCTCTGACAAAACGCTTCCCCCGACTTTTAAGGGAATAACCGCTCGAGGGTTGAAGGCAAGCAGAATCCGGCGGTAGGCATACTTAAACAATACCAGGAGTCGGACAACCTTTAATGCTCCACCTGTTGAACCAGCCGAGGCTCCAATTATCATCAGAAAGAGTAAAGCTGACCTTGCGAATGATGGCCAGAGGTCGAAATTGGCAGTGCTAAAGCCGGTTGTCGTCATAATTGAGACGACCTGAAAGCTACTGTGCCTGAAGGCTTCGCCAACAGACAGGCCCATATTCCAGATTAGGTCCAGTGCTACGAGCAGAGAACCCCCAAAAAGGAGGATGATATACAGTCTAAACTCAGGGTTGCTGATGAGTTGCCTGACTTGGCGCCTCCACACAAGAAAGTAAAACAACCCGAAGTTTATCCCTGCCATTACCATAAAGAAGATAACGATACCTTCAACGAATAAACTGTTATACGCACCGACGCTCAAATCCAAAGGGGTGAAGCCACCAGTAGGCATAGTGCTGAAGGTTACGGTTAGCGCATCAAATACAGGCACCCTAGCGATAAGGAGTAAGATAAACTCTAAGACTGAGAAACCCAGATACAATAACCATACAGCCTTGGCTGTATCCCGGATACGTGGTGTTAGCCTCTCCGCTTGAGGTCCTGGCATCTCACTTTCGACCAGATGGGCAGCGCCGATACCCAATATAGGGAATAAAGCTACAAAGAGAGTAATTATCCCCATCCCGCCTAGCCACTGGGTGAGCGAACGCCACAAAAGGATACCGCGGAATTGACCTTCAATAGATACAAGAACCGTAGCTCCAGTGGTAGTAAAGCCTGACACTGCCTCAAAAAAGGCATCGAGGTAACTTTGGAAAGTGCCCGCTAGCGCATAAGGGAGGGCACCAAAAACCGAAACCAGTATCCAGCCTCCAGCGACTAGCAGTATTGCCTCCCGCCGACTTAACCTTCCCTCTCTGACCGGTATTAGGCGCCAGAGTAACAATCCGAAGCCTGCGCTGATACCCATTGAGATGGCAAATGCCCGGGAACAAGGCTCCCCAAGGAATAGGCTCCAGGCTAAAGGGAGAATCATAAAAAGTCCGAGGACAGTTATTAGCAGCCCAAGGTAATGGCAGACAATCCTTATTCTCATTACCTTCTTTTCACTTAAAAAGCTTCTCCACAGAGGACGTAGCTGAGAGGGGAGATATTACAATAACATGGTCACCTGGATATATAAGGTTATCATTTGGAGGGATGATAACTGTATCGTTGCGAAGTATAGCGCCGGCTACTGCTTCCTTTGGCAAACCTGCCTCTGCGAGACTTCGCTGGGCAATACTTGCTGTAGTGCTGACCGCAAATTCAATAACCTGTAGCTCCTCACCACTGATGAAGGTTGCTGAAATTGCCCCCCCGTGGAGGACAAATTGAGCGATTTTGCTGGCGGTAAGTAAGAGTGGAGACACAGCCAGGTCAACCCCAATTGCCTCAGCCAGAGGAATATGTCTTGGCTGATTAAGGACAATCAGACTTCGGGGCACCCCCAGGTTCTTGGCTAGCAATGCACATAAAATGTTAAGTTCGTCACTCTCGGTAGTGGACACAAAAGCATCTGCTGATGAGACCCCCTGTTCAATGAGAAAATCACGGTCAGTGGCATCACCTTGAATAACTACCGCTCGTTCCAGCTCGGCTGCGATTTCCTGACTCCGGCTTAAGTCTTGTTCAATGACCTTAACCGAAACCCCCTGTTTTCCCAATCCTTCAGCGATAAGAAAGCCGACACGCCTCCCACCAAAGACTACTACACTTCTGACGGGGGATTGAGGATGAATAAACATGTCACCAAGTCCATCCATTGACTCTCGCGAGGCAAGCAGATAAATATGGTCGCCTTGTTTTATGATTTCACTGGAACTCGGTACAAAGGTTTTCCCATCGCGAACGATGGCAGCAACAACACAAGGCTCAGAGAAAACAATATCGTGTAGGGGGCTATTCACCATCATTCCCTGTTCAACCCTGAATTCTCCTATCTGAACCCGGCCATCAGCGAAGTTGCCAACCGGGGTGGGACAAAAGCTACAAAGGACATTAACTATTTCATCAGCTACGGCAACCTCAGGGTTAATGACGAGGTCAATTCCCAGACTTTTTGGTCTAACTACCTTCCGTGGTGCAGAGGGTGACTTAGCCGCGGTAACAAAGTACCCCGAGTATTCAGGATTGCGAACTCTCGCCACCGTCATAGCTGCACCCAGCTCCTTAGCCAGAAAGCAGATGAGCATGTTTGTTTCATCGTTATTAGTAACAGCGATAAATAAATCAGCACGGCTGACTTCTGCCTCCCTGAGGATTCTAGGTGTAGCCGCATTTCCAACGATGGTTCTGACATCAAGATGGTGACGGATACCCTCCACTATCTCCTTTGATGGCTCCACTATGGTCACCTCGTGCTTTCCTTCTGCCAGCACAGAGGCTATATGTAAACCTACGATTCCCGCACCTGCGATGATAATATACACCGGTCCTCTTACACCTTTCCTATTCTCAGCTACCTGCTAGCTGTACACTTAAACAACCTTTGGATACCACGGAAAATAGTATGGCGTATTCCTCGAGGTCTCCTCCGCCTCCTGAGAGCCCTGTCACCTGCCCGACTTGTCGGTACCTGCTCAAAAAGCTCTTTCTTATTCATTCCGGCACATCTCCATAAGACTGCTTACTTTTATCTCTGCATCCCCTTAATTATTATAGTCTAATGACGTTAATTAAGGAACTGGATAAACCCATTTTGCTGCAGCTTGATACGGCGAGAACTCCAAGCAATTCTTTAAAATTTTTAATAAGTAATATTTATTTATTGCTGTTAAGATGTTAATAAATGTACCACCTAGCTTCGTTCGCCAGCTACACCGCATAACCAAATAGTTGCAGGATTTTACTCCTCTATTTGCTGCTTGTCAAGAGTTTCTTAACTACAATGGAAATAAGCGAGTAGAGGCAGCACTAAATCAGTAATTTTTATGGTTTAAATATTAGAAAATAGGCTTGACAATGGTCAATGACTGTGGTATAGTTTTTATCAGATATAGGGGTTATTTTTGATGACAGGCGTTGATACATAAAGAAGTAGATGGGTGGTTAATAGCCAAGCAGGCGGCTTGGTGAATCATCACCAAGCCGTTATCTTATTATATAGCACTTTAACAATTGAATAACGGGCCTAATGTCAAATCTGAAGCAGGTCAAGCGGGTAAGGCACATGGTGGATGCCTTGGCATCAAGGGCCGAAGAAGGGCGTAGTACGGCTACGATAAGCCCCGGTGAGCTGCCAAGCAAGCCTAGCCGGGGATTCCCGAATGGGGCAACCCGCTCAGGTAAAACCTGAGCACCCCCAGCTGAACACATAGGCTGGGAGGAGGTAAGCAGGGGAAGTGAAACATCTCAGTACCCTGAGGAAAAGACATTATTCCCTAAGTAGTGGCGAACGAAAGGGGAGAAGCCCAAACCTTATAAGCTAAGTGGTTCTAG
>CAYNFT010000045.1:0-17156 GCA_964396535.1 uncultured Dehalococcoidales bacterium
TGGCTGGCGTAAATAGGGTCTAACGCATGCTCTACATCAATATAGGCAGCTATACCTCCCCGCTTTTGCGCTTCAGCAATTACATGCTGGCCTAGTGTAGTCTTGCCTGATGCCTCAGGACCAAATATTTCCGTAATCCGCCCTCTGGGAATACCCCCTATTCCTAAGGCCAGGTCTAATGACAATGAGCCACTGGGGATAGCCTCGACTGGTGATATGGCGGCTGACTCTCCCAGCTTCATGATTGAGCCTTTGCCAAATCGCTTTTCAATCTGGCCAATGGCTAGCTCTAGTGCTTTTCCTTTCTCCGTAATCATATTCGCCTTAACCTAATGATAACATAGATAACCTGCTAGGGCAAGACAATGTTTTTATAGGTTGTTTAGTAACCTATCCCCCTAACCCCCTCTCCATTCTTGGAGAGGGGGATAAAGCGGGTTCCCAGGAAAATCGAACCATTCTCATTGCATGTAGTAGCTTGTTGATGAAGAACTATAAAGGAGCACCTCGTTAGTGGTGCTCCTTTATACCGTTTTAACTTACAAGCCTAGTTAATCAATAGCTAGACCCTACCGCCAGGCGTCTATGCTATAGGCCTGGCCATGGCCGCCGCTGAATCTGTCGCAGGCTGTTTCCTGGCCGTCGCAGACGATTATACAATAGCTGCCAAAGGGGACGTCCCCTCCGGCTGGCACCATATAGTCATCGGGCAACTCTTTCCAGTGCTTGCCTGAGGTTTTTTCTATCGCCATCCAGCCATTTGTATGTTCATCAGGCCTGCCGCGCATGCGGTAGTCTTTTACCGGTTCAAAGCTTCTCTTCCATATCCACTCGTATATCTCGTCTTTAGACTTGAAGCCATAGTCATACAGGTCTTTAGCCATCTGGGGAACCAGTATCAGGGTAAAACCTCCCTCTCTGCAAGCCCAGATGTCTTTGGTGAGAAATTCCAGATAGTTGTGCGGTCCAGTGATACCTTTAACATCAAGGAACCTAGCTATGGCACCATGACCAGTTCTCTGAAGTGAGCGATATACACCCGGCATATGCTCCTGTCCAAGCCCCCAGAAGCTTGGGCTGCAGGTCATAATGATACTCTCGTCCTTCCTGAAGCCCAACTCCTCGTTTAAGCCTTTCCAGCCCGGCGGCAGTCCCTCCGCATACTCGGCAAAGATGAAGCCACCGTTAGTAATGGGGTTGTTATAGGTTACTGTTACGGAAACGGCGGATATACTGTCCTTGAAGCCACCTAGGTTACGCAACAGGAGACTACCGACACGGCCGATAGTCTTATTGGGCGGGTTCCCGGGGCCAAATCTGCCGTATGTCACATTCATCCCTATATCCTTGTAGATAGGACCGCTGACAATATAGGCCCCGCCATTACCACGGCCACCCCAACTGCCTGATTCGGTAATGGCCAGCACTACTGGGAAATACTCCGGCTTACACCCGGCCATCACAGCATTAACAGCCACCTGTTCTACTGTAGCTACCCTTCCCATAGGCATGAACCTCACCACCTCGCCCTTCTTTCTGCGCATCCCTCTTTCCGTTCCCGGGCCCCTCATTTCTATATCGCGCTGGTAAGTAATCACTTCATCGGGTCTGTGGCTGGTGCCCTTCAGCATCTTTTCCACCCGTTCCTCGGTGGGGATGACTACGGGTAGACCATCCGTATACATGGAGAAAGGAGTATTGTTTAACCCAGGAATGGTCTCTGACTGATTGTAGAATTCCTCGGCTTCTTCGAGAGTGCCTTCAAAAAGTATCCTCGGCTGCCAGGGTGCCCAGCGGCCGCTTTCTTTTTCTTCTTTGGTCAATGGCCGGGTCAGGCCTTCAAGCAAGGGTTGCATGACTTTGTCAGCTTCATCCACCCCCCCGGGAGAGCTACGTGAAGCTTCAATATATCGCAGCTTGGGGATGCCGTGTAACACTGCGTCATGCTTGACCTTTCCAGTCTCTTCTGTGTAACCAAGGAGCACCGTTGGGATGCCTGCTTTCTCAAGGTTGGCTAAGTAAGGCAACTGCCTCTCTACAGCGCCATGTCACCAGCAAACCCCCAGTATCACGCCATCAGTGGTTTTCCTCTCCTCATCCGATAATGGGACTGGAGTAGGCGTATATCCCTTCTTTACTATCCAGTTAATATTGGGATAATCACTCTTTAATTTTTTCTCCAAGGGTACCCAGATATCCATCTCACCACAGATACTCAGATGGATAGTCTTGCCGTCAAGTGTGTCGAGCCTTGGTGCGAGTGGTGATAAATTCACTGGCTCCTGAATACCAGTAGGATTGAGACACTTATATTTTTCTGCCATTTTCCTTCTCCTTAAATCATTCTTTTCAAAATCAAGCTTAATCCTCTGGAGAGGGGCTTGTCAACGTTAGAAAAAGGAAGATTTTTCTGGGTGCTTAAAGGGGGGTGAGGTTGATAAACAGCCTCTGTTTTTGGGTTCTGTTTGATTATGGTTTATTTATTTGTCCGGCACCATCTCTACTAAATCACTGATATTTATCTCCAGCATCTTGATGCTGGCCAGGATTCGATTCACATTCCTGTCCACAGCCTGAATACCACCTGACATAGCCCTTAATTCTTGTACTTCTTGCTTAATGGATGATATCTTTTGTGCCATATCTTTTATTTTATATTCTTCTGCCACTTTGCTACTCCTTAGGTCTTTGGTCTTTGAATCTCTTCGCCTTAAGCTCGTACCTTGGTAGGGTGCCATAGTTATGAAACTCAAGGTTATATCCCAATCCAGTCTTTATCCTGAGCTGGTCAACTAGCTTACTTTTAACAGCATCAGCATTATTCTCCTGTCCCGGGATTAGTTCCACTCTTAATGTAATATTATCCAGGTCGCCTTTCTTGGTCACCAGCACCTCATATTCATCACCAAGCTGGGGAATACTTCTGACCACCTCCTCGATAGAAGTTGGAGCCAGCAATACCCCTTTCACCTTGGTAATATCATCAGCCCGGCCAACAACTCCTCCCTTAATCAGCCTGAAGGTACGTCCACATTCACATTCGTCAGGGCTCCATTCCATAATGTCCTTAGAATCGAACCTGACGCATGGTTGAGCCAGGCGGTCGAAGGCAGTTATGATCATCTTCCCCCTCCTGCCCGGCTCAGTAATAAGCTCACCGGTGTTAACATCCTCTAATTCAACCAGAAATAGCGCCTCATTGACATGGAGACCTGATTGGTAGGTACATTCATAGCTCCAGGCGCCGAACTCGGTAGCGCCTACATGGTCGTAGACTTTAGCTCCCCATGCCTCCTCCATTCTTTTCTTGGTTGTAGGTATGCTACCTCCGGGTTCACCGGCAACAGTTATTTTCCTTACCTGCAAATCCTTGGCCGGGTCTATACCCAGATTCCTTCTGGCGGTATCAGCCATGCCCAGTACATATGTTGGGGTTGCCATAATGGCAGTGGCTCTTAGCTCCTGCATCTTGAGAATCCGTGCCTCAGTATTTAGTACCCCGCCAGGGATTACCTCACAGCCCAGCTTCTCAGCACCGTAGTGGGCCATCCAGTAGGCTATGGCGGTGTGGTAACCAAAGGGTAAGAAGACCCTGTCACAGTCCCGGTAGCCCTGAGCATACAGGATATAAGCCCAGGTTTCAGCGCACCACTCCCAGTCCTGCCAGGTATCAGGTTGATACACTGGCTGTCCGGTTGTACCGCTGGTCTGATGATACTCGGTGACTTCTTCCAGAGGAACACATAGTATATCTCCGTAGGGGTACGGGTCTTTCCCCTGAATAGTCCTCATCATAGATTTTTCTACCTTTGGCACCTTTCGTATATCATCAAACGTCCTGATATCACCAGGCTCTATGCCGGCTTCACTATATAGCTTGTGATGGAATTTGGAGCGCTCATAAGTCCACTTGAATATGTTCTGGAATTTTCTTAGCTGCAGTTCTTTGAGCTTCTCTTGAGGCAGTGTCTCCAGAACGGGATTCCAGTATTTTTCAGTATCTGTCATTTGTTATTTCCTGACCTCCTATGTGTTAATAGAGTTACACCTGAGTGCTACTATCCATCGGGTTTGGGTCTGTATGTCGTCAGTGCTTAATAGTACAACCTGGTAATTGACACTTTAACCAGAGGAGTTCTGCTTGTCAATCTCCCTCTAATGGCGAATGTGTTTTGGATTAGTGCACTGCATTGACGCTCCTGCGGCTTAATGCTAGACTGCCACCGGAGCTTATATCTGTGAGCTTCAACAATAGGAAGTGCGATTGTTTAAAAAAGGCGATTAAAAAGGGGCGAAGCCCCTTTAAGAAACTCTCTTCCCTATCTCCTTTGAAGGAGAGAGATAAAAAGGAGATTTAAAGAAAGGCGAAGCCTGTATAATCACAGGGCGTAAAGAGGGACGAAGTCCCTCTTATAAACCACTTCCCCCTCCCTTTCTAAGGGAGGGGGATAAAGGGGGAGGGTTATAAAATCTTAAGGGGGTGAGGTTGGATAAGTAATTTTTTACAAGAGAGGTTGGAGGAAAGTAACAAAACGGAGTAAAGCCTATGATAATTGACATGGAGCATCATACCGCTACTGAAGACCGACTCGAAAGGGGGACCAGCGAGTCAGGCAAGGTCTGTGAGCGCTACTGGGATACTGATGGCAAGATGAAGATTCGTTCATTTGAGGAAGCGGCACGCGCCGAGTCTCATTTGCAGTTTATGGATGAGGCTGGCATAGATATGGCTGTGCTGACTACCAATCCCATCACTAGCCTGGAACAATGCAGGAGGTGGAACGATTTCTGTGCCCGGATTGTGCGGGACCATCCCAAGCGATTTCAGGGGTTTGCTACTGTTCCCCCGCTTGGAGGTAAACCCGCTTTTGAAGAACTGGAAAGGGCGACAGGAGAATTGGGACTGAAGGGTGTGCATATCTGGACGCGGGCTGACGGCCACCCTCTGGATTCCCGGGAGCTCTGGCCCTTCTACACGAAAGTATCGGAACTGGGCATTCCAATCGATGTTCACGTGACGCTGGAACCACCCGGTTTTGACGCCGTCCATGCTCCTTATGCCCTGTATTATGTCATGGCACGTGAACTGGATATGTGTGCGGCTACCCTGCGTGTTTGTCTCGGCGGTGTACTGGAAGACTTTCCCGACCTGGTGTTAATAATGAACCATTTTGGCGGCGGTGTGTCAGCGGTATTGGAGCGCCTGGATGCCTACATGGGCTATATTGGGCCCGGCTGCCCCAGCCTCTATATAGATAAGCCGATGATAAGCCGACCCTGGAGGGAGTACTTTAATAAGCTCTACTTCAACATGGCTGGTAGGGAGGTGGGGATGGCTGCGGTAAAATGTGCTTTGACTAACATCAGCCCAAAAAGATTGATGTTTGGCACTGACTGGCCATTCAACTATGACCGTAACCCTTCAGGTGCCAGGCAGTACATAGAAGAGATAAGGAAGTTGGACCTGCCCGAAGACGACATTGAGGCAATGCTGGGTGGCAATGCAGCCAGGCTGCTTGGTATTTGAGGAGTGGTCAAAATCGGTAGTGGCAGGCATCGAAGGCTGTTTAGCAAGGGGCTTGCCTCGAATGTCATTCTGAGGAACGAAGTGACGAAGAATCTGGCCTCAGAGGAGGTTTGCAGGGATTCTTCGCTGCGCTCAGAATGACATGAAAATAGTGTTTTTAGGGCAAAGCCCTTATCAAGGGGAGAGGGATAAAGGGTGAGGGGTTAGTAAACAATCTCCATCGACTCATTGACATCTTCCTACAGAGGGGTATAATATTTCGCTATAATAAAGGTCTGGGGGTGGTATGATGCAGGATGTAAAGTATGTCTGCCCGGAATGTGGTTATGAATCCAAAGCCCCTGGTTTTTGCCCCAACTGTCACGTACCGCTGGTGGCTACCTGTCCGGTATGCGGAAACCCGATAGTTGGTGAGCATGTTCATCCAGAATAAAAACCGGGGCGTTTTCTACTGGAGGTAAAAGAATGGCTGATAAGCAAGTGGTTATTTATACTACTCCTACCTGACCCTATTGCCATAGGGCGAAGGAGTATCTTTCGCGGAAAGGAATCTCTTTTATTGAACATAACGTGGCTCAGGACAGGGAAAAAGCCAGGGAGATGATACAGAAGTCAGGACAGATGGGCGTGCCTGTTATCACCATTGATAGTGAAGTTGTCGTCGGCTTTAACCAGAGCCTGCTGGATAAACTGCTCTCATAATAGTCCCGGCGAAGTGAATTTGCCTTACAAGAGTGCCGAAAGGCCAGCCTGGTGAGGTAGTAATGGGCAAGAGACGGGGGCTGTTCTTAACAGCCTTATTGATATTATCACTTCTATTCAGCATAACAAGCTGCGAGAGTTCTGGTTATAACAAATACACTCAGCGAAAAGGGATTGCTCATTTCTCGTTCGAGTATCCAGAGAGCTACGAAGAATCAAGTTATTATATAGATTCTGACTATACATCTATATCACATGCTCGCTGGCAAAACGATGACTGGCTTGAATCCTGGTTTAAGGTGCGCGTATTTGAGGTCGGTTGGGCTGGTTATCTGGACGCAACTGACTTGCTTGAGCATAATATCCAATTAGGAACGGAGGAGGACTATCAGATATTGGAGAGGTCTTCGATAATTATTGCTGGTATTAAGGGTGAGAAACTCATCAGTTCCTATACTCCTGATACTTATGAATCCGACCTGAAGGAGCCTACACTACTGATAAACAGGAAGGTTTATTTTGACTATAACGGGTTTATCTGGGAGATTAGTATGATATCTATTGAAAAGGTGGCCGAAGCTGACGAACCCGGCTGGGAGCACCTGCTTGAGACATTTAGAATTCTAGATTAGTTTTCACTATTGGCATCATCAAGTATTATCCCTACGGATACTGTCGAAATAGTACGGGGGATTTAGGCATGGATAAGCTCTTTACCGGGCAGAGGCTTGACGGGACGGGACTTTACTTCTTTGCCCCGGCCAGGTATTTCTCCGGGTCCTGGTCGAAGGCTTTCTTGCAGCCCATGGCGCAGAAGTAGTACTTATTTCCCTTGTATTCTGAGGTAGCTGCTGCCGTGCTCTCCTCTACTTCCATCTTGCAAACAGGGTCGATTGCCATTGGTGCACCCCCTGTTAATTGGTTTTCAAACTTTACCGGACTGAATCTTTTAAGACGCAGCGAGTTGGATACTACGGTGAGTGAGCTTGCCGCCATGGCGGCTGCTGCCAGAATCGGATTCAGGAAACCGTAGTCGCCCAGAATAAAGTGAAGACCTGAGGGGACGCCGGTATTCCCAAAGGCAAGGTACAGCACTCCCGCCGCCACCGGGATAAGGACGGTGTTGTAGGCGAAAGCCCAGAAGAGGTTCTGCTTAATCGTTCTCACGGTGCGCTTGCTCAGGGATATAGCGGTTACGATGCCACCTAAATCGCCGCTAATCAGCGTAATATCTCCGGTTTCCATAGCCACATCGGTGCCGGTGCCGATGGCGATACCTACATCGGCTTGAGCCAGGGCCGGGGCATCGTTTATCCCGTCTCCAACCATGGCTACCGTCTTTCCTTCCTCCTCCAGCTTCTTGACCTGCTGAGCCTTATGCTCCGGCAGCACCTCAGCCAGAACATGGTCAATGCCTGCTTCCCGGGCAATAGCCTCAGCGGTACGCCGGTTGTCGCCGGTGAGCATTATCACCTCAATACCCATACTGTGCAGAGCCTCCACCGCTGCTCTGGCATCTGGCTTGAGGGTATCAGCCAGAGCGATGATGCCTGCTACCTGGCTGTCTGCACCCAGAAACATCACTGTCTTGCCCTCCTGCCAGAGCCTCTCGGCCTCTTCTTCCATTCCATTCAGCGAAAGATTCTTGTCACTCATCAGTTTGAGGTTTCCCAGGGCAATCTTTTTGCCTTCCACTGAAGACTCAACGCCGTGACCAGGAATAGAGTTAAAATCTGAGGCTGATGGTATTTTTAGCTTCTTCTCTACGGCTGCTTTGACGATAGCCTCACCGAGCGGGTGCTCAGAGCCGTGCTCGGCTGAAGCTGCCAGACGGAGGACTTCTTCCCGGGAAGAAAAAGGGGAAGCGATAATGTCGGTTACTTCGGGTTTACCCCGGGTTAGAGTGCCTGTCTTATCCAGCAATACAGTATTTATCTTATGAGACCTCTCCAGCGTCTCGGCGCTCCGGATAAGGACGCCGTGCTCGGCTCCTTTGCCCGTGCCCACGATAATCGCCGTCGGTGTCGCCAGTCCCATGGCGCAGGGACAGGCAATGATGAGCACGGCCACAAAGTTGAGAATGGCATAGGTAAGGGCTGGAGATGGTCCGGCAAAGTACCAGACAATAAAAGTAATGATGGCAATGCCAATTACTATCGGTACGAAGTAGCTGGCAATGACATCAGCTAGGCGCTGAATAGGTGCCTTGCTTCCCTGGGCTTCCTCCACCAGCCGGACAATCCGGGCAAGGGTGGTATCCTTGCCCACCCTGTTTGCCTCGAACTTGAAGCTGCCTGTCCTGTTAATAGAGGCACCGATAACTTCGTCACCTGCCTCTTTCTCTACAGGAATGCTTTCCCCGGTAATCATTGACTCATCGATGCTGGAATGACCTTCACGAATAATTCCGTCCACGGGCACTCGCTCTCCCGGCCGTACCAGAATAAGGTCACCAACCTGGACATCTTCGACGGAAATCTCTCTCTCCTCGCCGTCACGAATAGCCAGGGCGGTCTTGGGGTTCAGTCCAATGAGTTTCTTTATCGCTTCTGAAGTCTGTCCTCGAGCGCGTGCTTCCAGGAAGCGACCAAGCAGTATCAGGGTGATAATCATTGCTGAGGTATCGAAGTAGAGACCGAGCTCTACGCCGGTAGCAGCAAAAAGACCGGGAAGGAGAACGGCAATCATGCTATAAAAATAGGCGGCTGAGGTGCCCACGGCCACCAGCGTATTCATATCGGCGGTTCTGTGCCTTAACGCGCCCCAGGCTCCCCGGTAGAATCGCCAGCCTGCCCAGAACTGCACCGGCGTGGCCAGTGCCCAGAGTAAATATGGTTTCCCGGTGAATGAGGGAAGCCACATTAAAGCCATAACTACCGCCGCAAGGACAGCAGCAGCGATAAACCTGTTCCTAACGCTCCGGAGTTCTCGCCGGGAAGCAGCGGTCACATCCTCCAGTGTCTCTGCTTCCGAGCCAAGTTCATAGCCGGCATCTTTCACTGCCTGCTTGAGGTCGGCTATGCTCGTTCCTTCCGTGTACTCCACGGTAGCCTTCTCTGAGGCTAGATTCACATTTGCGGCAACTACCCCGGGCACAGTGGAGAGGGACTCCTCCACCCGGGCGACACAGGCAGCGCAGGTCATTCCGCTTACGGGAAAGATGGATTTCCTGGTGGCTACGCCATAGCCCAGTTGAGAGATGGTATTCTTAATTTTGGTGAGGTCTACTCTGGAGGGGTCATATTCAACAGAAGCTTTTTCCGAGGCAAAGCTCACGTTTGCCCGCTCCACACCGGGCGTCTCCGCCAGTCCTTTTTCGATGGTGGCGGCGCAGTTGGTGCAGGTCATCCCGGTTATGTGAATATGAGCCTTTTCTGATTTCTTACCATTAAGAGTAGACTTTTCCACTACTGCGTTCCCTGGAACCATACCTGAGCCTGAAATTTACCGACTTTTATTCCGAAAATTCAATGGCTACTTCTTTCACGTCCCACAGTGGTTCTATCTTATCCATTATCTCTTCCCTGATTGCTGGAGCAAACTGGTGGTCTGAAGGTATATCGATGGCTACCCGGACAGTTCCGTTCTTTAATTCAATAGCTGTCACCAGATTGGTACGTACCAGGTCCAGTCCCACCATTGGGTTCATAACTTTCTTGAGGCGGTTGCGCACCGTCTCAACTGTGGTAGGTTTTCGTTCTTTAACCAGGCCGTGGCGCTCTTCATAGTTTTCAATCGCCGAACGCAGACCTTCTATTGCCAGTACTGAGCAGTGGGCTTTTATCTTGGGCAGTCCTCCCAGGGCGTCTGCAGCTTCCTTCCAAGTAAGTTTCTTGGCTTCGTCCAGAGTTTTACCCTTTGCCAGCTCGGTAATGATAGAGCCGGTGGCGATATTGGAAGCACAACCGTAAGACTCGAATTTGACATCTGAGATAATTTTTGTCTTGGGGTCAACGTCTATATAAACGGCAACCATATCGCCGCAGGCTGGGCTGCCCTCTACTGCCTTTCCATCAGCGTCCTCAATTTTGCCTACATTATGGGGATGGCGGAAGTGTTCCAGTACAGTTTCACTATATGGAGATTTCATCTCTAGCCCTCCTATTTTTATGTCTATTTAGCCAGTGGGCTGATATTTCTCAGCTCCTGAACCACATCGGCCAGCGTTTTAACCACAGCGCTGACATCTTTTATGGTATTGTAGCGTCCAAAGGTAAAACGGATTGAGCCGTGCGCCCGTTCATGGTCGCCGCCTATGCCGAAGATAACGTGGCTGCCCTCCAGAGAGCGACTGAAGCAGGCGGAGCCGGTGCTCACGGCAAAACCGTGCATATCAAGGTGCAGGGTGATGGATTCGCCTTCTATGAAGTGGAACGAGATATTGGCGTTCTGCGGGAGCCTCTTCCAGCGGTGACCGTTGAGGGTGGTATCCGGTATTTCCGTAAGTATTCGGTCGATGATGCGGTCACGCATTGATTGTAACCGTTTGGTTTCCCTGGTAGTAACAAGTTCTGCCGCTTTGGCAAATCCAACAGCACCGGGTATGTTTTCGAGTCCTGCCCGAAGGTCGAACTCCTGGAATCCTCCGTCTACCCACTTGGCTATTTTTGTACCCTGACGGACGTATAGACCACCTATACCTTTCGGCCCGTGGATGGTATGGGCGGCTATAGTGACTAAATCCACAGGTATTTTCTTCACGTCAAGGGGAACCCTGGGGAAGGTATGCGTGGCATCGGTATGGAAAAGCACCCCTTTCTCACCACAGATGCGACCGATGGTCTCGATGTCCTGAATGGTGCCAATCTCCTGATTGGCGTGCTGGATGGAAACCAGGATAGTATCTTCCGTGATAGAGTCCCGGAGTTTATCAAGGTCGGCAAAGCCATCTCCATCTACATCCAGGTAGGTCACCCGAAAACCCTGCTTCTCGAGGGCTTTTGCGCTGTTGAGTACCGGGAAATCCTCGATTTTTGATACAATCAGGTGTTCCCCTTTCTTACTACCTAGAGCCAGCGCCACACCCTTCAATGCAATGTTAGAGGATTCGGTACTTCCCGAGGTGAAAATCAACTCCTCAGGTGCTGCCCCCAGTGCCTTGGCCAGTGTTTCTCTGGCACCATCCAGGACTTCCCGGGCTTCTATGCCTTGAGAGTAGGCAAACTCTGAGGTGGCGACGGCATACTTATCGAAGAGATATGGTTTCATTGCCTCCAGTACCCGTTCATCCAGCCGGGTAGCTGCTGAATTGTCCAGATATACCTGTCGTCTGTCTAACATATTTTCCTCCTAGGAGATGAAGAGAGTTATTGTTGATTCTCTTGCCTCATTAAGGTAAGTTCCAACTCCACAGTAATCCGCTATAAGGTCCTCACGGAGGTCTTCTTTCTTTATTCCCATTATCTCCATAGTCATATCGCAGGCAAGAATTTTACCCCCCAGTTCCTTGAAATCCTGCATCATTCTCTCCAGCGAGGCAACGCCGGCTTTCTTCATCTTTCGCTTCACCATCCACTTGCCGAGACCCAGCATATTCATCTTGGATAGAGGTCCCTTGTCCAGACCTCCTTTCTTCAGACGCTGGAGTCCCCAGAAGGTGAAGAAAAGCGATACGTCCATTCCCATTGCCAGTGCACCATTGGCTATGATGAAAGCACTGTAGACTTTATCCATATCACCGCTGTGAACTATTATGGTAGCTTTATCCGCCATAGTCATTACCTCCTGCTACCTTTTTATCCTTATCGTCCAGACCCCGTCGTTCTCCTGGACGTCGATAAGTTCCATTCCCAAAGCCTTGACAGCCATCGGTATCTCTTTTTGGGAAGCAGGATGGGTTCCGACAACCTCGACTATATCCCCTTCTTTTGCCTTCCTCAAAGCCTTGCGGGTCTCAACTAAAGGGACCGGGCAGGTTTCACCTTTGCAGTCCACCTTTATCTCAGCCATTTTATGTTACCCCCTTGCAGATTCAGTTCAAATATCTATGTTTACTAATTATAATATTAGACTTCTTGATAGTTAATTCGTAGAGAAATTATACTTCGGGTACAAGCGATTGTATATGACTTAAGTCATATTTTTCTGATATTGACCACTGTCTTTGATTAACCGGGTTAGCTATTGCGTTGGATAAGAGGCTTCTTTAAAAAAGCCCGGTGATTGGATAGAGGGTATTATAAGAGAGGAGTAAGCCTGCAACAGTAATCACGTCTAACGCAAGTTTTGGTTACATGGGAGGCTAACGATTCACTACAAATTTATTTACCAGTTCCACAGTATCCGTAGCATTCAAGCACTGGAAAATCAAAGAGAACTGGTTTTCCAGCGCACCTGTTATCTCCTTGAGGTTTTCTTCCGGAAGATGCCAGGTTTCTCGTTTAAAACCGCCCCACGCCTTCTTTCGGGTTTTATACAGGAACTGCTCCTGAGTATCTCCAGCCTTCCACTCATTGGAGTATTTCTCTGTTATATAACCGTACATTTTGTTGAGCAGCTCTTTGGGGAAATATGGACTATCGTAAATGATGTTCTGGAACCCTGTGGCCAGGTGTACTTCTAGAGTTCCGACCTGGGGGAACAGTTCAAACATCTCGTCAGGAAGAGTAGAGGCTCCGTGTTGCACGATACCACCCACGCCATATTCCTCTCGTGCCACTTTGCCCAGTTCTTCGATAGTTTTAAAATCTACCTTTACATCAGCAATTGACCCATCGGGCAATACCACTCCACCGTGGCTTGTTCCTGTTTGGACGCTTAGTTTTGAAATTCCTTTGATACCTGCTCCCAGCCGACTATTATACCCTTTCATAAAGGCTCTGAGTTCTTCTACGGTGGTGTTCGCCTTTCCTACTTCGCCAATCTCACCACCCACAGAAATGGTTACGCCCTCGGGTTCAATATTGCGTATGAATCTGGTCATATCGGCTGCGACCAGATAGTTGTTCTCTTGCTGTTCGTCAATGCTTGGCTTTTCTAAATCGACGAGTGTTGAGGAATCAATATCTATGTTCAGGAATCCGGCACTAACAGCATCTCTTGTTGACTCCTCGATTGCTTTTACCTCTTCTCTCGGGTCTAAAGTAAATTTGCTCTGACTTAGCTGAAAATGGTCTCCCTGGATAAAAACAGGACCGCTAAAGCCTTCCTTGATAGCAGCCGCCAGTACGCTGATTACATACTCGGCCGCCGGTTGGTCCGTGTAAACCATCTCAGTGCGAGCAATCTCAAAAATAAGCGTGCCAACTCGGTGTTTTAAAGCTGTTCTGAATATAGCTCTTGCCACCGGATATGTGAGACCACGAATATTAATAGCCGGGACAGTCTTGTTGCTGTAGAGCCCCTGCGCCGCAGCTTCATAGAGACCTTGAATACTCGCCAGGAAAATGCCTTCGGTAGAAGCCAATTCGCGAATCTTTTGACGGTAACTTTCCTTTACCTGGGGAGCAGAGTCAAAGACAGCCGTTTCTATCATGTCGTCAATTGTGTTGTTTGAAACCATACGTCCTCTCCTAATTTGCGTTCAATTGTTGCTTTATACGTAACTATTTCCTTTTCAGGTTAAAGACTTAAAATAGAACGCCTTCCGTTGTACCTTTCGGCATCATATTGCGTCCTGACATCTACTAGTTTAAGCTTGCCTACTACATCTTTGAGTGGAACAGCAGTAATCTCGCCATCTGTGTAGCTGACCATTTTGCTGAAGTCTTCTCTGACCACTAAATCAACAGCGGCGATACCAAAGTACCTGCCCATTCTTCGGTCATAGGCACAAGGAGCACCTCCACGCTGTAGATAACCCAGTGCCATGCTTCGTGTCGCCAGTTTGGTCCCTCGCTCTATTTCCTGAGCCAGGTAATTACCGATTCCACCCAGATATTCATGCCCAAAAGCATCCATTTCTTTTTGCTGGGTAACAGTTTTTCCTCCTGCTGGCTTTGCGCCTTCTGCTACCATAATAATATTATATCTGTTACCCGCTTTCAGTCCATCTAAAACCAGCTCATTCACTCTTTCAATAGAGAAATCAAACTCTGGAATTAAGATGATAAAAGCTCCGGCGGATTCTCCGCCTTCCAGTGCCAGCCAGCCAGCGTTTCTTCCCATCGTCTCTATAACGAGTACTATCCTGTGCGAGCCGGCGTAGGTTCTCAGCCTGTCAACCTCCTCGGTGATGACATTTAATGCCGTTTCAAATCCCAGTGTGTAGTCAGTTTCAGGAATATCTTTATCAATCGTTTTAGGAACGCCAACAACATTAACTCCCTCTTCTGCCAATTTGCCGGCGACTCCAAGAGTATCATCCCCACCGATAACTATTATGGCACTTAAACCAAGACGTTCTATATTATCTAAAGCTATTTTTGAGCGGTCATTTTTAGGGTCATACGGATTTGTTCGTGATGAACCTAAATTTGTGCCGCCAAATCTATCCCACGTTCTGACGCGGTCTTCATCCAGAGGAATAATGTTCGGGGATTTATCAAGGCTCTCAGGTACAGGTGAGACAAGCCCTTCCCATCCATCACGGATGCCCAAAACCTCATATTTAATTCCCCTCTCCTTCTCCAGTCTGCTGTCCAGGGCTGTCTTTACTATCCACTTAATAGCGGCATTTAAGCCAGCACAGTCGCCACCACCGGTGAGAACACCTATTCTAGCCCTTTTCATTGTTTATTATACCTATCTTAATTTTGTATTGTCCCCAAAATGGGCAAGTTTAGGGTTAAGTGAGTATTCGCCTTTCTATTAGAAAGGATAGCATTTTGTTATTCTAACATCAAGAGCATTAATATTCGAGATTATTTATCAACCCCATCCCCCTTAATCCCCCTTCCCCTTATCAAGGGGAAGGGGGAAGTTTTTAATAAGAGGGGCTAGCGCCCCTCTTTAACTCCCCAATGCTATCGTTTGAGAGGCTTCGTCCCTCTTAAATTCCCCGTAGTTGTTGCTTGAGAGGTTTAGCCTCACTTTGCCTCTTCTTTTTTGCTTCTCTCCTTCTCAAGGAGAGGGGGAAGAGACTTTAGAGAGGGAATTCACCCCTTTTAATACCTTTGCTAAACAGCCACGGAAGGTGAGGCTAGCAGTCCAAATGATTAGATGGTATCATAAAGCAGTAATTATTAGATTGGAGATATAGGATTGCAGATTAAACTAAGTTTTCTCGGTGCAGCTCATAATGTTACCGGTTCCCGATTTCTTCTCGAAGCCAACAATATCAGGCTTCTGGTTGACTGCGGTCTTTATCAGGAAAGAAAACTCCAATACAGGAACTGGGAACCTTTCTCATTTCCTCCTTCTTCGCTGGATGCCGTTCTTCTGACCCATGCTCATGTTGACCACTGTGGCCTGATTCCCAAACTGGTTCGCGAGGGCTTCCGGGGTAGAATTTACTGCACTCCCGCCACCTCGGAGATTGCCCAGATAATACTGCTGGATGCGGCGCACCTTCAGGAAGAAGATGCCGAGTTTAAAAGGAGACGGCACGAACGAGAGAATAGAAAAGGGCCCTTCCCGGAGATTCCGCTCTACACTACCGACGATGCCAGGGCTTCGTTTCCCCTGTTTACACCCGTTAATTACCAGGAGGTTGTTCCGGTAGGGGAAGGTGTCAGAGCCACTTTCTACGATGCCGGTCATGTTCTCGGCTCATCAATGATAAAGATTACGGTAAGCCAGCAAGGGGAAAACAGAACCCTTCTCTTTTCAGGTGATGTGGGCAGGTGGGACAAACCGATATTACGAGACCCGAGCGTGTTCAAAGAGATAGATTATGCTGTCATTGAATCCACATATGGGGATAGAATACACCAGGAACCGGCGGATATAGGTGAAAGCCTGGCTGAAATCGTGAATTCGACCTGGAGAGCCGGGGGTAACATTATCGTTCCCAGCTTCGCCCTGCAACGAAGCCAGGAAATCCTGTTCCACATGAATGAATTATTATTGGACAACCGCATACCGCACTTAATGGTTTTCCTTGATAGCCCGATGGCGATAAACGTTACCGAGGTATTCAAACGGCACAGTGAATTGTTCGACAAGGAGATGTCCCAGCTGATACGTCAAAGAAAGTCACCCTTCGACTTCCCTGGCCTTAAAATGGTGCAGACGGCAGACGAATCAAAGGCGCTTAATCACATATCGGGGACTATCATGATAATAGCTGGCTCTGGAATGTGTACCGGGGGTAGGGTGAAGCATCACCTAGTAACCAACATTACCCGACCGGATAGCACGATACTCTTTGTCGGCTATCAGGCAGTTGGTACACTCGGCCGAAGCATTGTGGATGGAGCCAAAAGGGTGAGGATTCTGGGGCAGCATTACCCGGTACGAGCGAGAATCGCCCAGATACACGGTTTCTCATCCCACGCTGATAGGGACGAGCTTCTCCGATGGATTACCAGCCTCAGGAGTGCCCCCAGGCGGGTATTTGTCGTCCATGGGGAATCAAAGGCAGTGAAGCAGTTCGGTCGATTCCTGAGGGCGAATACTGGCTGGAAGATATCGATGCCAGAGTATGGTGCAGAGGCATTTCTGGAATAGTAAAAAATTTAGACTAAATTGTTGTTTATCAACCTCACCCCCTTAACAATTGAAGAAGGTATAAGAGAGGCGAAGCCCATCTCATAAAGATTTCCCTCTACCCTTTACAAGGGAGGAATACAAAAGGGGTGTTTAAGAGGGGCGAAGTCCTTTGTCGATAGGGTGTTAGAGAGGGACGAAGTCCCTCTCACATAAAATTCCCCTTCCCCTTACCAAGGGGAAGGGGATATAGGGGATAGGGTTATATAAATTAAATGCAAGTGATTAATAAATAACTTTAATTTTTCTAAGTTGACCCAAAGGGAGGATGATATGCCACAAGGTTATGAAATAAATGATCTGGCCAAGGAAGAATCCTGGCGCATGTTCCGGATAATAG
>CAYNFT010000046.1:0-16241 GCA_964396535.1 uncultured Dehalococcoidales bacterium
CCTGTGACACCCTGATTAAAAGTCAGGTGCTCTGCCAACTGAGCTAACGGCCCTTATATCCAGTTCAGTTTAACAAATCTTAAGTTCTTCCGCAACTTGCGCAATTTGTATGTCAAGTTTGTTGCTTTCAACTCTTAGTCAGTTTCTATCCTTTTTAATCCTCAACGACTATAATGATACAGCATCATTTTGCCTTTACAAGTCTGGTGTTAATGCTGTATTCTAGCTTTAAAAGCACCCAGAAAAATGTAGGCAGGGAGAATAAGGTTGTATCGAGCACCGCGTGGAACCTCAGACATTCTACCTCAGGAGCAGGCATACTGGCGCTATGTAGAGCAAAAGGCGGCTGATGTCTGTCAACTCTACGGCTATGAGCGCATTGATGTCCCAGCCTTTGAGGATGCCGGGCTGTTTACTCGCAGTGTGGGGGAGGGAACTGATATTGTAGAAAAGGAAATGTATATCTTTGAGGACAGAGGGGGAAACAAAATGGCCCTGATACCAGAGGGCACGGCCTCAATATGCCGAGCCTACGTGGAACATGGTCTGCATAATTTATTACAGCCGGTAAAGTTATTCTATATCGCCTCTTTTTTCAGGTACGACAGACCTCAAGCAGGCAGACACCGACAGCACCACCAGTTTGGCTGTGAGGCTATTGGCAATGACGACCCTGCCCTTGATGCTGAAGTTATTGATATGGCTTGGCAATTCTACAGGTCCCTAAACCTTCGTCATCTGTCAATAAACCTGAATAGTATCGGTTGTAAAGCTTGTCGGCCGGGATATCTCACTGTCCTGAAGGATTACTATGCCAACCATACTGGTGAGCTGTGTTCAGATTGCAAAACCAGGCTGGTTAAAAACCCCCTGCGCCTACTTGATTGTAAAAATCCCTCGTGCCAGCCAATAGCTGACTACGCACCCAAGAATATAGATTACCTTTGTCCTGAATGTGAGCAGCATTTTAACCAGTTGAAGAGATACCTGGGCTTACTTGAAATCCCCTTTGAGGTGAATCACCGCCTGGTTCGCGGCTTCGATTATTACACCAGAACAGTATTTGAGGTTCAACCGGAGGCAGAAGGAAGCCAGAGTAGCCTCGGTGGCGGGGGACGATATGATGACCTGATTGAAGAGCTAGGTGGCAAACCTACTCCGGCTGTTGGCTTTGCTACTGGCATTGAGCGGATAATACTCAATTTAAAGAGATATAACGTGTCTGTTCCTCCTCTGGATAAGCCACAGGTATTTATCGCCCATGTGGGTAATGAAGTCAGGGATGAGGCAATAAAGCTGACATCCGTGTTAAGGCAAGCTGGCATCGGGGTAATCGCGGCTGTCGGCTCAAGGAGCCTTAAGGCTCAATTAAGGCAGGCAAATGCTCTTGGTGTCCATCATACGGTGATTATCGGTGATGAGGAAATAAAAACCGGTAACGTAATACTGCGGGACATGACCAGTGCCCAACAAGAAACCGTTCCCCTTGGCCAGCTACAAAAATTGCTTAGGTAAGTTCTTGCCTTCGGGATAAAGGATTAAATATATCTCCTAGCTGAAGAAGGTTACCCTAGTCATGCTAGGTAAAAGCTGTTATAGTATTATAGATGCGTTACGCGATTATTGCTGATATTCACGCTAATCTGGCTGCTTTTACTGCGGTTTTGGAGGATATTGGGCGCCAGGGAGGGGCAGAAAAAGTGTGGTGTTTGGGGGATATTGTCGGCTATGGTCCCGACCCCCATGAGTGCATCGAGCTTCTGCGCCAAACTGACCATGTCTGTGTTGCTGGAAATCATGATTGGGGGGCAATCGGCAAGATTGACACCAGTGATTTTAACCCTGATGCAGCTGCCGCCTGTCAATGGACAGCCCAGCAGTTAAGCTCAGCGGATAAAGTGTATCTCGAAAATCTACCGTTAACTATTAAGGAAGGTGACTTTACCCTGGTGCACGGTAGTCCCAGAGAGCCTATCTGGGAATATCTCATATCAACGGGCATTGCTAAGGAAAATTTTGCTTACTTCAAGTCGCAATTTTGTCTGGTGGGACATTCCCATGTGCCACTGGTTTTCAGTTATGATGAAAATGGTGTTTGTTCTGCGAGCCGATTCTCGCCTAATGTTAAGCTTGCTCTAGGCAGTACCCGGTTGATTATCAACCCCGGTGGTGTGGGGCAACCTCGAGATGGCGACCCTCAAGCTAGCTACGCCATTTATGGTAGCGAAACGCAGCAGATCAAGCTCTACCGTGTTCCCTACGATATCCGTGCTACTCAGGACAGGATGGTAGCCCGTGGGTTACCTCTGCGCTTGGTGTCTCGATTGAGCTACGGTATGTGACCATCCCCACCACCTCTACTGCATTTTCTTTTCGCAATCGCGGCATGCCACAACTGGCGGGAAAAATTTGGTTATAATTACCATTTCATCAAGTGGTATAGACCTCTCACAGAACTTACACTTGAAGGTGATTTCCTTTGCTTTTGGCTCTTCTTCCTTCTCTATTTCGGATGTCAAAGAACGCCCCCTATTAGCTTCTAATGATGGGCAGAAAATAAAAACTTTCTAGAGACTAACTGCTTTCCTCTGTGCTGCCAGTCTTAGCTTCGTCTGTGGTATCAGTCTTGGCTTCGTCTGTACTGTCGGCAGGTACCGAATGACCGTGGTTTCCCCTGTGGTCGGTAGAATAAAACCCGGATCCCTTAAAGATTATCGGCACTGGCGAGAAGATACGTTGTGAATCACATCCGCACTGTGGACAGGAGACTGGGCTGTTCTCACTAAAGCTTCGTCTTAGCTCAAATCGAAGTGAACAGCGGGGACACTCATATTCGTAGATGGGCAAGTATTTCACCTCCAGACGGTTAATAGCACAAAAAATTAGCACTCTCGTTCTTAGACTGCTAATTTATTTTACTCCAAGGTAGCTTGGTAGTCAAGATATTCCACTGGTGTATATATATAAATTTAACGAGACAGGCTGCTGAATCAGACGATTCTCCAATCTCTATAACCCTGTTGAATGATGGCCAAGTACTCCGCCGACGGCTGTGTTTCTTCTGACTGACCGGCCTTGATATAGGTTATCGCCTGGATAGGCTCACCATCTTCATTAAAGACCGTGACGTTTAATCTGTTGTAAGAGCTTTCGTATTTATCCAGCCGTTTTAAGCACTGTTCTGGCACTTCATAAATAGCGCCAGGGGCCTTCTCTCCTCGGAAAAGTCTAATGCTAGCCTGCCCTCCGCGCCATTGCCTGGACCAGCCGATAAATACCAGCTTATAGTTGGGAAGGGTAGCTCTAAACAAGGGTTTGCTATCCGGGCAGCGTTCCCGCATTTGCTTCTGGTTTAAATTTGAAGCGTAGGCAAAATAGTACATCGCCAATTCTAGAGAAACCGCTAAGTTATAAAGAGCTTACCTAGCTGCTGTCGGTGATAAGAAGGCTCGCCAAGGTAACTGTAAAGACAACGAGACGCCTTTACATGAAAGCTGACCGGATGTTCACGCGAGTAGCTGATGCCACTGAATACCCGGATGGCTAGCGTGCATACTTCCCAATAGGCATCGCTGGAGATTGCCTTGGCCAGATGTATACTATCTTGCGCCGGTCTTTGCGTATCAAGCTTCCAAAGGCATTCATAGGTACTCCAGCGGGCAGCGTCCATATGATCAATCATCTCAATAATCATGTCCTGAACTCTTTGAAAACGACCTATGGGTTGACTAAACTGTATTCTTGTCCGACTGTAGTCCATTGTCATATCAAAGAGAGCCTGACAAGCGCCTGCCTTATATGCGCAAAGGACAGGAATAGATTTGTCGATGCCTCTCTTTAGAGCCGGCCATCCTTCATTCAGGCTTCCGAGCATAGCCGACCGGGGAACTTTCACCGAGTCAAGCTTTACCTCAAAGGTTCTATCGGCAAGGAAACCTGGTAGACGGCGTACCGAAACTCCCTCGGAATTTTTATCCACTAGAAAGAGAGAAATCCCTTCAGCCGGGTCGGCTCCTTTTACCGTGCGGGCTACAACAATAAAATGACTGGCGGCTTGAGCATCCATGGTGAAGAGTTTTAGGCCATTGAGGATAAAATCGCCATTCTTGGTCTCAGCGCTTGTCTGCACTGCTCCAGGTTCCCAGCTATATGAGGGCTCAGTCAGTGCCAGAGTCAGGATTTTTCTCCCTTCAGCAACGTCTGGTAGAATGCTCTGCTTTTGTTCTTCGGTACCTGCTTCTAAAGTAATTAAGCTGCCCAGTATCCCCGAAGAAAAATACGGTCCGGGGAGAGGTCCGGTGCCTAATGCTTCAAATAAAACACCGGCGCTTGTCAGCGTACTTCCCGTCCCACCATATTGCTCCGGGATAATGATTCCCAGCCAGCCCATATCAACTACCTTTTTCCAAAGCTCCTCCGTATAACCCGTATCTGTCTCCTGTAAGACTTGGATGACTTCCTTTGGGGCATCTCGCCTCAAGAAATCCAGAGCTGCTTTTTTTAACATCTCTTCACTTTCACTAAGCCTAAGGTCTAAAGCCATATCTAACCTCCAAGATTAAGTTTGATTGAACTATGCTACCGTAGCCTCAAAATCTATCGTCCAATGGCAATCGCTCGGGATATAACTATCTTCAGTACTTCCGGGGTGCCCAGAGGGGCGAGGCAAAGTGCACCGCGTTGTCCAACCTCAAAGAGGCTCTCATCCAAGCCCCACTCATCATCGCTGGTCATGGCATAGGGACCGAGAACTCTTGCCATTTCGGTAATAAGCGTGATAGAAAATTTCTTTGAGTATAGCTGCGAATGTGTTCCGCCATAACGGCCTCCCATCCCGCCGGCATTCCTCAGGGAAAATAGCCGTTCTTTTTCGGCTTCAATGTAAACGTTTACTACACTGTCGAGCAGTTGAGGGTTCTCTCTAATACGCCTTGCTATATTGGGGTTATTTTTGCACTGGTCAAGGAATCTCTGCACTATGTAACTCTGTTGTGACCCTCCAAAAAATCTACCGCCCGCCCTACCACGACCTCCGCCAGCTTCCCTATCACTGGCTTCAGCACCTCCTCCTCCACCATGCTCGACCTCCAGCGCAGCATTTGCCACTCTCCACCCGTCTCCTTCCTTTCCAATCAAACAGGACTCATGAATTCTGACATCATCGAAGAAAACCTGATACTTAATCCCATCCGCCCCAGCAGTTGATTGGCCGCTAACGGTGCCGAAGGGACCTGGAACAAACAAATCAAGAGGGACTATAGAGATGCCCGGCAGGTTAGCTGGGGCAAGAAACATGGATAGGTTCTCATGCCTGGGAGCTTTTAAGTCACTGCGAGTTAATAACAGAAACAGGTCTGGTGGAGCGTAGATTCCCCCGACAAAAATTTTACCACCATTAATTATGAAGTGGTCTCCCTCGCGAACAGAGCGCAGCGCGTTAGTCTGTTGATTTGCTTCGTCGGAGCCAGCCTCCGGTTCGGTAAAAAGCTCCCAGGTCATTGCTCCATCACTGATGATTAAAGACAGATGGCGCTTCTTTTGTTCCTCAGTTGCACAGGCTAGAATAGCTGGTATCCCCATACCCGCTCCAGCATTATGAAAAGGCTGAAGCGTTATTCCTCTTTTAGCTACCTCATTTCTTATGACAATGCTATGGGCCATATCCAGACCGCCGCCACCGTACTCACGAGGGTAGTTGGGATAAAGCCATCCCTTTCGGGCAGCCCTGCGAGCAAGCTCACGCCGTTTCTGAAATTGCTCGTCGCTCACTTTAAGAGGGTCCCTGGGAAAAACCATGCCCTCGGGGACATTCTCATCCAGCCATTTTTGCACTTCCTCGGCAAATTCTTTCTGCTCCTCAGTATATTCGGATTCGGTCGGTGAAAAATCCATTTTCTACCTCCTAAGGAAATGGTTTCTTAGTTTGATTAGAACTTTCCTGGCAATGGGTTTTCAAAATAAGGGTGCCACTAGAGCGGCTATTTTAGCCCGAGTGTTTATACTATCTTCCGGCGGCTAACTGCGCTTAATTTTATACTCACCGTCCCTACAAGTCAAATAGTATTCTTTCAACCTCTTTCAGCCTATCGAGGCCTTTCAATTCGTAGGGGAACATGGGCAACTCAACTATTTCTAGGTCAGAGTATCTATCGTAAATAGCTTCAAGGTAATTCTTTTGCTGCTTAGCTTTAGTTAACATAAAATCTGAGTTCTCCTCCTTGACCACATTATTAATTACCAACTGCTTTACCTCGAGGTCATATTCGTTCAGCTCTTTAAAAGTACCTTCAAGCTGCTCAACGGCAAGAGCTTCTGGGATGGTGACCATGGTGAACCTTACTCCATTCCTGAGAAAATCCATGTTATCAGCGGATAATTTCTCCCACCTCTTTAGGATGTCCAGTATCGGTTCCCGGCTCATTTGACTAAACTTCAGTTTGGAATAGATACGTGGAGCCATTCTCAAATGCTTCCCAAGCAGGGTAGGGGTTTCAAGCAACGCCAGCGTCTGACCCAGAGGAGCTGTATCCCAGACAACAGTCTCATACTCGCCTTTCATGTGTAGTTCCCTGATGTAGTCAACCATGAATTCATCGCTTAGTCCTGGCAGTATCGAGGTCATGAATTCAACGAAGTCTGCATAGTCAATGGAAACAAAAGAGGAAAAGACTCCATAGACGTCGCTCCCAAATTTGTTATCCCACATCTCCTTCACTTCTTCCGCACCAAGTTCATTGATATATAGCGACTCTTTGACCCTTGCTGGTTTCTTATTATCTTTTATCTCAAAGATATGTGATAGGGATGGCGTGGCATCAGTTGATATCGCCAGGGTCTGCTCTCCCAGGGAGGCATAATGCAGCGCTGCTGCGGCGGCACAGGTTGTCTTGCCTACACCACCCTTCCCGGCAAACATGATGATACTGCCTCTACCGGAGCTAACCTGACTGTTGTCATTAATCATACTATCCTCCCACCAGCAATGGATTCGAACTATTGGATGTTGTTTTACAGCGTCTCCATTTTACACCATAATATTGGGTTTAGGTAAGGGCTAGACTTGCGCCCCTGGAACGATGAGTGTAAACTATTAGGTGTAAGTAAGATAGAAGTCTAAAGAAGAAATTGGGGCTCCATTCGGGGAGCTTTTTCCTTTAATCTTTTCCTTATTTTTATCTTCTACTTTCTGTTGTCTTTACCTTCCTTAAAAAACCGCTGAAAAACATAGTTTTTCAGCGGAGTTCAAGCTGGCAGTGGGGACGGTTGATTTTACTGACAGTCGGGAGGACTTTTTCAGCAGTTTCCTTAAGTTTTGTAATGAGAAAGTGCAGGAATTGGTGAGTAATCGTATAGATGAATACGGGGGAGTAGAAACGGGGCCTGGCATGGGTGAGGCTGGTCAGGGGGGAATCTCCCTGCGCAATCTGAGGACTTTCAGCTCACTGAAGAACCCGGTTTATCGTCTTTACTTTTTTGGCATACTGGGCCAGCGAGCCTCCATGAACATGCAGATGATAGCGCGTTCGCTGCTTATCTATCGTATAACTGGCTCAGCCGCCATTTTGGGAATAATGTCTCTTTTCAATGCTTTGCCCATGCTCCTCCTGGCTCTCTTCGGTGGAGTCATTGCTGACAGGATTCAGAAGAAGTATGTTCTGCTCGCTGGCTTAGCAGGCTCAGCTGTTGTCTCTCTGGGTGTTGCTCTAGCTCTGACCTTAGGTTATCTAAGTGCCGACCGCGCCGGCTCGTGGTGGATTCTTGCGGTGGCTTCCCTGTTACAGGGGAGTGTTATGGGTCTGATGATACCTTCACGACAGGCTATAATTCCTGAGATTGTCAGTGAGGAGCAGCTTATGAATGCTATATCCCTGGATAGCCTCGGGCAGAATGTTTTCCGGCTAATGGCTCCAGCGATAAGCGGTTTCCTCATCGATGCCTTCGACTTTGAAGCTGTCTACTATGTAATGACTGGCCTTTATGTTATAGGCGCAGTCTTCATCGCCTTTATGCCGCTCACCAGTACAATGGGCGTCCGCGGCAGCCGCGCCTTAGCCGACATAATAGAAGGATTTAAGTATATCCGGCATGAGACCACTATCCTCCTCATCCTGGTCTTCACCTTCTGCGTCGTTTTCCTATCAATGCCCTATATGACGCTGATGCCCATCTTCACCGAAGATGTTCTTAATGTGGGTGCCAGCGGGATGGGGGTGTTGATAAGTGTCTCCGGCGTGGGCGCCATAGCCGGTTCTCTCGTCCTTGCCTCCCTGCCTAACAAGAGGCGGGGTATAATGCTGTTGTTCAGCGGCTTCATTCTGGGTGTGGCTTTAGTGGGTTTCTCTTTCTCCAACTCATGGTATTTATCCCTGGTCCTGATTGTATTTGTTGGACTGGGGCAGGCGGGGCGCATGGCTCTGGGCAATACCCTGATTCAATATTATGTGGATGATGAATACCGGGGGCGGGTGATGAGCGTCTACATGATGGAGTTTGGTATGACCAGCTTCGCCAGCTTCGCCGCCGGGATGATGGCGGAGGCTATTGGAGCACAGTGGGCACTCGGTGGCTTTGCCATCGTTCTTGTCTTCCTGTCCATCTTGGCGTTGATTTTCCTTTCCCGGGTACGGAGGCTGGACTAATCGTGGTGATAGGGGCTGATTAGTCAAGCCTCTCTGGAGACCAGGCAGATATACAAATTTGCCTTTATGATGCTATGTGTGTAAACTATATAAGGTAAAATGTAGAAATTCCAAGAATGCCCCGGTCTTTCTTATAGCTAGCAGATTCTTCCATGGAACTGAGTGTGAGGGAATTATTGAGTGAAAAAGCGATTAGATGACTATCAGGCTGGGGGTGGTGATGCAGGGATGGGTGCTGACATGGGAATGCCCGAGGTTAGACCGGCTGGAATCTCCCTGCGCAATCTGGGGACCTTTCGCTCCTTTAAAAACCCGGTCTTCCGTCTCTACATGGGCGCTATGCTGACCCAGATGGTTGGTATGAACATGCAGATGATAGCCCGCTCCTTGCTCATCTATCGCTTAACGGGTTCGGCACTCATCCTGGGGGCAATGTCTCTTGCCAACGCTGTGCCTATGGTCTCTCTGTCCCTCTTTGGAGGAGTAATTGCTGACCGGGTGCAGAAGAAGTATGTAATGATAGTCGGACAGTTAGCTTCGGGCGTGATATCCCTGGGCGTTGCCCTTTCGCTAACCCTGGGATACCTGAGTGTAGAAAAAGCCGGCTCTTGGTGGATACTGGTGGTATCCTCTGTGTTCCAGGGGGTAGTCATGGCTCTCATGATGCCCTCACGCCAGGCTATCCTCCCTGAGATAGTGGGCGAAGAGCAACTGATGAATGCCATATCCCTGAATACCATGGGGATGAATGCTCTGCGTCTCTTTGCCCCGGCGTTAGCGGGCTTCCTCATTGACGCCGTTGGCTTTGAATCTATCTACTACATCACCACTGGTGGATACCTGTTATCCGTGGTCTTCATAGCTTTTCTGCCGCTTACAAGCACGATAGCCATCCGCGGCCGCGGTGCCTTTGCTGATATTAAAGAAGGGCTTAAATATCTCAGGCACGAAACCACCATACTTATCATCCTGGGCTTCACGCTCATCGGCTCAATACTCTCGATGCCCTTTATGCAGCTAATGCCCGTCTTCAGTGAAGATATTCTTGATGTAGGTGCCAGCGGGCTGGGAGTGCTTATGAGCGTCTCCGGTGCCGGTTCTATTGTGAGCTCTCTCGTCTTCGCTTCGCTGCCCAATAAGAAGCGTGGCGTTATGATGATGACCAGCAGCGTCATTCTGGGCGTGGCACTGGTGGGTTTCTCCTTCTCAAGCTCGTGGCCTCTCTCCCTGAGCATGATTGTCTTCGTTGGAATAGGTCAGATGGGACAGATGGCTCTGAGTAATACCCTGATTCAATATTATGTGGATCCTGAGTACCGGGGGCGGGTGATGAGCATCATGATGATGCAGTTTGGCCTGATGAGCTTGAGCACCTTCCTGGCAGGAGCACTGGCGGAGTTTGTAGGGATTCAGTGGGCAGTTGGCGGCTTTGCCATGGGTCTTATCGCCGTAGCTATCCTGTCACTTATCTTCCTTAAGCGGATAAGGAATCTGGACTAGCTACACTGGTGAGCACTACTTATCTTGACAATCATCCGTATCTCATCTAAACTCACATTGGAAGTGATATGTTGAACCTTCCTTTTCTCACCCTGCAATTTCTGGCTCTTCATTATGCTAGCGTGCCTCTGTGGCCAAGGAGGATTAGCATTGTTTAGGTTTCCCTTTATGCCTCGAGAAGAAAAGTTTTTTGAGCTTTTTGAAGCTAGTGCCCAGAATATGGTAAAAGCAGCTCAGAAATTAAAAGAGCTTGTTGATACCTGGGAGGATGTTGCGGGAAAGGCAAACGAAATAACTGAGCTGGAGCACGAAGGAGACACCATTACCCATCAGGTTATGGAGCAGCTAAATCGCACCTTTGTCACCCCATTTGATAGAGAGGACATAGCCCAACTGGCTTACAGATTGGATGATGTCACCGATTTTATCCAGGCTGCAGCAGATGCCATGTTTTTGTATAAGGTAGACCGTCCCGGACAGAGTGCCAGGGAGCTATCTGATATTATCGTCCAGGCAGCCACTGAAGTAGAAGGAGCACTGCCTAAACTGCGTCACCATACTCAGTTAAAGCGGATATTTGAATGCTGCGTGGAGATTAATCGGCTGGAGAACGTAGCCGATGAGGTGTACCGCTCGGCTATGGGTGCGCTGTTTAACAATACCACAGATATTGCTGAGATTATCAAATGGCGCGAGATTTACGAGCACATGGAGAGTGCCACTGATAGGTGTGAGGATGTGGCTAATGTCCTGGAAGGGGTAGCCCTCAAGCATGCCTGAGTCATCTCTCGGCATTCTCATCTTCATTGTTGCTCTGGCTGTTGGTTTTGGTGTAGTTAATGGCTTCAACGATGCCGCCAATGCCGTCGCTACTGTAATTGGCACCCGCTCTCTTTCTCCCCGTAATGCTATTATAATGGCTGCCTTCTGCGAACTGGCTGGCGCTGCTACCGGTACGGCTGTTGCCATAACCATTGGTAAAGGAATTCTAACGCCGGAAGTCATCTCGGATTTCGGCTATGTGCCAATGATTGCTGCTTTAGCTTCAATAATTATCTGGGGTACTGTAGCTACCTATCTAGGTCTGCCGGTAAGCTTAAGTCACGGCTTCATTGCTGGACTGGCAGCTGCCGGGATAGCTCTGGCTGGTACTGAGGCGGTGATGTGGGGATGGAGTGACCGTTTGTCACAGACCCTACTGGCAGTGGGTGTAGCTCCTTTGCTGGGCTTTGTCGGCGGCTTTTTGCTGATGATTATTTTACTGTGGCTGTTTGGACGAAGTGCCCCATCTAGAATGAATATTACTTTTAGCCGTCTGCAATGGCTTTCTAGTGCCTTCACCGCTTATACCCACGGCAAGAACGATGGTCAGATGCCAATAGGCGTCATTACCATGGCGCTGGTTATCTATACTGGACAGCCTGATCTGTGGGACCAGCTTCCTTATGGTAGTTTGTGGTGGGTTGTGGTTTTATCGGCATTAGCCATTAGCTTGGGCACGGCTTTTGGTGGCTGGCGGGTTATCAGGACAGTAGGAACGAAGATTACCACTCTTCGCCCGGTTCATGGCTTTGCCGCTCAAGCCTCAGCAGCTACAGTTATTGAGGTAGCGTCACACTTTGGTATCCCGGTTAGCACCACCCATTGCATCAGTTCATCGGTTATGGGGGTGGGAGCTACCAGACGATTTTCGGCGGTGCGCTGGGGGGTTGCCGGTAATATTGTTGCTGCCTGGATATTGACCTTCCCTATCTGTGGTGGGCTGGGTTACCTGTCTGCCTGGTTACTAAAGCTAATAAATTAATATACTTATAGAGCAATTTTTCGAGGATTTACTCGGCATTTCTCGGCAGTAATAATAGCCTCGATTTCCAATACTGCCAGGTCAAGTTCATCCCACCTGTTGACTACCACGTAGTCAAAGAGAGATAGCTGTTTCATTTCTTCCTCTGCAGTCTTTAGCCGTAAATCCAAGTCAGCGGGTGATTCAGTATGACGTTGCTTGAGTCTCAGGATAAGCTCGTCCATTGATGGAGGTATTAGAAAGATAGATACCGCCTGGGGCAGGATTTTTTTAATAGTAGCGGCCCCTTGAATGTCAACTTTTACCATTACATCCTGTCCCTTATCTAGTGCTTGTTTGACTTCCTTCTTAGGTACGCCGTACCAATTGTCGTAGACATTCGCCCACTCTAACAACTGGTTATTTTCAATCATCTCCTTAAATCTCTTATCTGAGATAAAGTGGTAGTCTACATTATTTCTCTCCTTAGCTCGCCGAGGTCGTGTGGTCAGGGTGACAATATATTTAACAGGGTAGCCTGATTTTTTCATCCTTGTTAAAACTGAATCCTTGCCTACCCCTGATGGACCGGAGAGAATTATGAGTAATGGTGTTGCTGGCATGTTAAATACAAGCTGACTTCTACGGGCTGCCCTTTTCATTGCTTTGTTCTAGTCTCAAATCTGAATTTCCTCAGTCTGGGTCACCTTCGGCTCGACTTGCCGGTATCTACCAGCAATAGTCTCTGGAGTGAGGGCAGATAAAATAATATGCCCGCTATCGGTGATGATAGAAGCTTTGGTCCTCCTGCCATTGGTCAAATCAATTAGTAGCCCTTTATTTTTACTGTCTTGGATAGCGCGCTTGGTAGGTGCTGAGTTTGGTGAAGCTATGGCAATAACTCTATTCATCACTATTATGTTATTAAATCCGACATGAACTAGCTCTATGCTCATCTTTGCTTACCTCATTAGATTGTTTTAATTATACGCCTCTACATCTTATACCCTAAATGTTAATTAGGCAACCACCTAAGGCTTGCATTATACGCTTTTTAGTGGTAAATTATTACTTTGGTGATGCAATTCTATTTGGAGGTTGGAATTTGCGCGAAAAATTAACACAGGTTCTTGCTCCCTACCGGGGGCAAGAAGGAGCTACAATCCCCGTTCTGCAGAAGGCACAAGAGGAAGTTGGCTATCTTTCTGAGGAAGTAATCTCAGAGATAGCTATTTTTCTAGGCCTGACTGAGAATGAAGTTTATGGCGTTGCTACCTTTTATGCCCAGTTCCGATTTGAACGACCAGGTGAACATACGATAAAATGTTGTCAGGGCACTGCATGCTATGTTCAGGGTGGACGGCGTATTTTGGAGGCAGTAGAAGACGAACTCAATATTGAGCCGGGTAAAACCACCACTGATGATTACAAATTTAGCCTTGAGAGAGTAGCTTGTTTTGGCTCGTGTGCCTTAGCTCCAGTTATGGTGGTAGATAAGACTGTCTATGGCAGAATGACCCCGGCCAAGGCGAGACAAATATTAGCTCAGTATTAAGGAGCGTAGTTGTGTCATTTGATGAAATTCGTGAACAAGCTATATCAGAATGGGGGGCTTTACAGCATAGTAAGAAGCCCCGTATTCTTGTAGGCACCGCCACCTGTGGACGAGCCGCCGGGGCGCTAGCTGTTTTGGAAACCATTGACAAGGAATTAACCAGACTGGGTATCGAGGCGATAGTGACACAGGTTGGCTGTATCGGACTTTGTTATGCTGAACCTCTAGTAGATATAATAAAGCCAAATCGTCCTCGCATCTGCTATGGTAGCGTCACCCCAGAAATCGCTTCACAGCTAATAGAAGACTATATTGTTAATGATAACCCCCGTCCTGACCTGGCTCTGGGAACCATTGGTGAAGATGGTATTGATGGTATTCCTAAACTTTTTGAGTTGCCTGTGCTTAAACCGCAGGTGCGTCTGGCATTACGTAATTGTGGTCATATAGACCCTGCTGATATAAAGCAGTACATTGCTAATGATGGTTATAGCGGTTTCACTAAGGCATTGAAGATGACTCCTAAAGAAGTTATTGACGAAATCAGTAAGTCCGGCCTGAGGGGTAGAGGTGGTGCTGGTGCCTCCACCGGTTTTAAATGGGAACGCCTTTGGGAGGCTCCAGGCGATGAGAAATACATAATTTGCAATGCCGATGAAGGTGACCCCGGAGCTTTTATGGACAGAGCATTACTGGAGGGTGATCCCCATGCAGTACTGGAAGGTATGCTTATCGGTTCATATGCTACTGGTGCCAATCATGATTATATTTACTGCCGTGCTGAATATCCGCTGGCTATCGAGCGCCTGGAGACAGCGCTATCCCAGATGGCGGAATATGGCTTACTGGGAGAAAATATACTTGGCTCAGGCTTTAATTTGGATATAAAAATAAAGGAGGGGGCTGGTGCCTTCGTCTGTGGTGAGGAAACTGCCCTGATAGCCTCTCTTGAAGGTAAGCGGGGAATGCCCCGGTCTCGCCCTCCCTTCCCGGCAGTGTCCGGCTTATGGGGTAAGCCAACCAATGTAAATAATGTGGAGACCTGGGGTAATGTTTCGGCGATACTGCAAAAAGGGGCCGAGTGGTACGCCAGTTACGGTACGGAGAGGAGTAAAGGCACCAAGACCTTTGCTCTAGCTGGCAAGATCGCGCGTACCGGGTTAATAGAGGTGCCAATGGGTATCCGGCTGGGTGACATTATTTATGAAATTGGTGGGGGAATTGTTAACAATAAGCAATTTAAGGCAGTGCAAACGGGAGGTCCATCAGGTGGGTGCCTGCCGGCCAGCATGGTGGACCTGTCGGTAGATTATGAATCCCTGGCGGAGGCAGGTTCCATAGTAGGCTCGGGCGGGATGGTGGTTGCCGATGAAGATACCTGCATGGTTGATCTGGCAAAGTTCTTTCTTACTTTCGTTCAAGCTGAATCTTGCGGCAAGTGTGTTCCCTGCCGTGTCGGCACCAGACAGATGCTTAATATTCTGGAGCGTATTACCCGGGGCGAAGGGCAACCTGGTGACATGGAGCAGCTCGAAGAGTTAGCCCAGCTAGTCAAGTCTACCTCCTTATGTGCTCTGGGTGGCACTGCCCCCAATCCGGTTTTAACTACACTTCGTTACTTTCGTGAGGAATATGAGGCTCATATAAATGAGAAGCGATGTCCAGCATTAGTCTGTAGTGAGTTAATTTCTTACTATATCCTCCCTGATAAATGTGAAGGGTGTGGGATATGCCTCAGGAATTGTCCGGTTGGGGCTATCTCTGGTGGCAAGAGGATGGTGCATATTATTGACCAGGATAAGTGTAGCAAATGCGGTACCTGCCTCAGTGTCTGTCCTGAACGATTCAGCGCGGTGGTGAAGGTTTCTGGAGAGAAAATAGAGGTTCCCAGCGAACCAATCCCGGTAGCCGCATCAAAAGCAAAGGGAGATGAAGAGGACTCAGATACGCCTTAAAGATTATTTAATGAGGTTAGATGTGGAATGATTACTTTAACCATTAATGGCCAGCAAGTCGAAGGCAGCGAAGGGATGACAGTATTAGAAGTAGCGAAAAAGGGTGATATATACATTCCAACACTATGTTATCATCCATCCCTGTCTCCCTACGGAGGCTGCCGCATGTGCGTCGTGGAGATTGAGAATATGCGGGGCTTTCCTACAGCGTGCACTACGCCAGCTACTGACGGCATGGTGGTGAAGACAGACACGCCGCAGCTTCAGGAATTCCGGCGGGGTGTTTTAGAACTTATTCTAACTGAGCATCCTCATGTATGCCTCATCTGCGACCGCAAAGAGCGATGCGAACCCTTTGATATATGTTTGCGCAGTGTGTCAGTAACCGAGCGCTGCGTGCTTTGTCCCAAGAATGGGCGTTGTGAGCTGCAAGAGGTAGTCGATTATGTGGGAATTAAGGAAGTAACACTGCCCTATGTCTACAAGGATCTGCCGATACACAAGGAAGACCCCTTCTTTGAGCGGGATTACAACATGTGTATCCTGTGCGGGCGATGTGTCAGAGTCTGCCAGGAAGTACGGGGGGCGGGGGCAATAGCCTTCACCTACCGTGGCAGCCAGGCATTAATCGGGACTGCCTTCGATAGGACATTACAGGAATCGGGGTGCCAATTCTGTGGGGCATGTGTTGATGCCTGTCCTACCGGGGCGCTACTGGAGAGGGGCAGAAAATGGGAAGGCGCAGTGGCCGAGCGCCAGGTGCTTACCACCTGTCCTTACTGCGGGGTTGGCTGCCAGTTGGAGCTAAA
>CAYNFT010000047.1:0-15943 GCA_964396535.1 uncultured Dehalococcoidales bacterium
TATGGGGAAGTTAACATCGTCTATGTCATGAGTCAAACAAACGGCGAATTTCTTATTATCAGGATAATTTACCTTGAGCCCATTTTCGACTAAGAATGCTGAAACCTGTGGCTCCAATACACACCTGTGTTTTGATAGATAGTAAGGAAATCTCTGATACTGGTCCAGAAGCTGAGGCTCATATTCTTCTAACTTGGTAAATAGCTCCCAAAGCTCAATGTTTGATTTAAGTTTATCAAGCATGATGCTTCTCGCTCGTATAGGTTTTTACATCGCAACATATAGGAATTTCCATCTCTAATAGTCAATATTATGATGCTCTCATCAGGGTCCTGTACTGGGCTGCGTGCAGGTCCTACTTTACGGTGACTGATTTGGCCAGGTTACGAGGCCTGTCCGGGTTCTTGCCCCGGGCCAGGGCTGCATAGTAAGCCAATAGCTGTAGCGGTACCACGCTCACCAGCGGGTAGAATATTTCTTCCACTTCAGGAAGCTTTATCCACTCGTCGAAAATCTCGTTATCTGTGTCGGAGAGTCCAATGATAAAAGCACCTCTTGCCTTCGTCTCCATGGCGTTGGACAGAGTATCGTAATAGGTATCATCCTTGGGACAGATGACCAGCACCGGGGTACCCTTGTCAATTAAGGCAAGGGTACCGTGTTTAAGCTCGCCGGCGGGCATTCCCTCGGCATGAATATATGAAATCTCTTTTAGCTTCAGGGCACCTTCCAGAGCAATGGCAAAGTTGATTCCGCGAGCGAGGAAGTAGAAATCTGGCTTGTCGCTTATCTCACTGCCCAGCATTCTCACTTTCTCTCCGTTGGTGTTCAGATTTTCCATAATCAGGCTACTGATTTCCCTGAGCCATTGCCTTCCCTTCTCAAGCCGGTTAAGCATGGCGAAAGTCAGAAGATAGAATAGCACCAGTTGTGCTACGAACGACTTGGTAGCGGCGACACAAAGTTCCGGACCGCAGTTCAGGTAGATTACCCTGTCGCTCATCCGGGTTAGTGTGGAACCAGGAATATTGACCATAGAGATTATTCTCGCTCCATTGGCCTTCGCCAACTTCACGCCGGCAATGACATCAGCCGTCTCGCCGCTCTGAGAAATGGCTATTACCACGGTATTCTTGTCTATGGAGTTGGCGAAGTATTCAAACTCAGAAGCCATCACCACATCACAGAACTTCCCTGCCAGATTTGAGAAGAGGTACCTTCCAATAAGCGCTGCATGTCGTGACGTGCCGCAGGCGGTGATAATT
Organism: uncultured Dehalococcoidales bacterium; assembly: GCA_964396535.1. GTDB lineage: Bacteria > Chloroflexota > Dehalococcoidia > Dehalococcoidales > UBA2162 > CAYNFT01. The sequence goes on from CAYNFT010000047.1 coordinate 1,266, forward strand.
ACTTGCCTCGCCCTCAGTATTTCTAGGGCGAGTTCCAGTAGTAATCCGTCGTCCTGACGTATTGCGGCTTCGATAGCGTCAGGTTCCTCAAATATTTCTTTTGACATGTAGTACTTATGTCCGTTCCTTGGTGTCACCTGCCACTCATAATCGATCTGCTGAGGCTGTTTTTCAAGCTCTTTCCCCGCTCTGTCGAAAAAGGCAATACCACTTCGGCTAACCACCGCTACCTCGTCGTCTTCCAAAGGAATAATGCGGTCAGCTCGGCCGAGGAGTGAGACAATATCGCTAGCCACAAAGTATCCTTGAGCACCCATCCCAACCACCAGCGGGCTTTCCTTCTTTGCTGCCACTAGCTTGTCTGGCTCCCGGCTAGAGATAGCCACTAAAGCGTAGGAGCCCTCCAGCTCAGCTATTGCACCCAGCATGGCTTCTTGGAGAGAAGCCCCCTCTGCCATATAATCTTCCATAAGGTGGCAGACCACCTCGGAATCGGTCTCCGAGGCAAAGTGATGCCGGCTCGCTAGTAGTCGGCGCAGGCTTTGATAGTTGTCTATGATTCCGTTATGCACTAGGGCAATCTCCGATTTGCAATCAAGGTGGGGATGGGCGTTATCCTCGCACACCCGGCCATGAGTTGCCCACCGTACATGTCCAATGCCTAGGCTCCCTGTCAGTTCGTCCAGGTGCTGTTCTCTGTTCACCACCTCAACCGCACCGACACCTTTTCTGCAAAGGATGTGCCCGTTGTTGACTGTAGCCATACCTGCAGAATCATATCCGCGGTACTCTAGTGTTCTAAGGCAGTCTAGCATTACAGGAGCTACTTGCTCGTTGCTCACAAAACCCACTATTCCACACATAGTTTTATCCTTAATCTCATTGTTGCTGGCTGGTCTCCATGATACCTATGCCCACCTTCAGCCCGATTGCTGGTTTACTTCTTCCAAACAGTAGCCAACGCCCCGGTAGTTGATAATATTGATAGGGTTAGGGAAGAAGGCTTGCAGCTTCTCACGTAAACAGCGGATATAGAAGTAAAGTGTAGCAAGGGTCACTTCCTTTCCTGCCCACACCTCACCGATAAGTCGGGAATAATCAAGCAGCCTGCCTTTATTAAGTACCAGGCAGGAAGCAAGGCGAAATTCGGTAGCAGAGAGGTAACCTAAACCATTTCCCTTCTCTGAGGGAGGATTACTTTGCATATTATCTATATTCATTCCGGGATTGTCATCTCTCTTATCAAACTTGGGTTTTCGTTTGAGTAGGCTCCGCACCCGTGCCACCAGCTCGCGAAGGCTCGGAGGCTTCGTCATAAAGGCGTCAGCTCCGAGCTCAAGCGACTCAGCGGCGTCCTCATGACCACCGAGAACAATAATCGGCAGATAGCTGGCTTGGCGAATTCGCAGGCAAGCGTCTTCTCCGTATACCTCTGGCAATCCTCTGTCAATAATAATCACGTCAGGGTATGACTCGTATAACTTTTTTAGTCCATCAAGGGCATCTGTAGCTCTTGTCACCTCATACCCTGCCCCTTCCAAGGCGGCAGCTACTGTCATACCTATGCCTTCATCCATTTCAATAACTAAAATACTTGGCTGTCTGATGATACAACCTCCAATGAGTAGTGAACACTTGGTATCTTACTACATGGAGGTGGAAATCATCGTCCTAAAAGTACCTGAAATGGTGCCAAAAGGTGGATAATTGGCGGATAATTGGTCCCAATTTGATAAGAGGCAAACAAGTAACCGTTTTTCGGGAGGCTACGTTCCCTATCACACTCGCACGGACAAGGAGTGAGAGTTAAAGGGTGAGTATAGACATACCTAGAAAATCAAAATTTTCGACCGGGAACAATTTAGGCATATTTAACAAACCTGTAACCTACTCCTCGTTCGGTAATGATCATTTTTGGATTGTTGGTATCAGGCTCGATCTTGGAACGGAGACGATGGACGTATTTCTTGACGAAACTGGGATCATCCAAGTATTCTGAACCCCATATTTTTTCCAGCAAATTGCTATGGGTAAGTATCTTGCCTTCATTTCTTACCAGTTCTGCGAGCAACTGAAACTCGGTAGGAGTCAAATTTTGTCGCTTGCCTGAAATGAAGACTTCACGTGTGGCGAAATTGATGGCTATTTCATTGCCAATAGTAACCAAACGCTGTGGTTTGAAGCCACCTACATTGGTGCGACGGAGCAAAGCCCTTACTCTGGCTAGGAATTCGATAGGATTGAGTGGCTTGATGATATAGTCATCAGCTCCCATCTCAAGTTCCTTGGCTCTCTCAAGGGAGTTTTGTTCCTCAGTAATGACGATCAAGCCGATATCAGAAAATTCACGAATTTTGCTGACCAGGTCCAGAGTAGCTATATCAGGTAAAGAGGAATCCACAATAATCAAATCGGGCGATTCGTCTTCTACTAGCTCTAGTCCTTGCAGCCCCCTAGAAACTGCAATAACGTTAACATCAGGATACCTCACCTGCAAGCAAAATGAGATGTCCTTGACAACCTGCTCGCTCTCTTCAATAACTAAGAACTTCATCACCATTCCTCCACTCTAGTAAACTTTATTTTAATTCGAAACCTAACTCTTCCTGAAACCAAGAGGCGGTTCCTTACACCCCTTATAAAATATGACGCTACTAAATGAGCAGCGTACAAATCTTTCACAATTTATACGCGTATGCTACCTTAATATTATCCTTTTGGCTCATTCTATGTAGCCAAAAGGATAACATATGGAGTTATTATAGTTCGCCAAGCGGCGAATGTCAAGAGGTTTCAGCAATATTGAGCCTTTTTAATAATACTCAGATTCTACCGAAGTCTTTTAGAAAGAATCATTATCAGGGTATCTGACCTCTGCATAGCCGGTTAAACCTTTTGGTTCAAAGAAATTTCACATTTCAATCTGCAACTCAATATAATCACCTCAGCTCCCAGGTCGGCAAGTGGCTTTCCGCAGTATCAGTAGAGGCTTACCTCAGGAGCACCGTGCTAGAAGGAAGAGTGGCTTGGCTACTAGGTACCGATAGCGAGACAGCAGGTCAGTTGTTTAAGGGACAAATCAAGGAGAGAACTGACGTCTTTTTCGGCAAAAAGCGGGTGATGGGATTCGAACCCACGACGTCTTGCTTGGGAAGCACCAAGGATAAAAGGCGGGAATCCCTTGCCCCCTTTCTGGCTTGCATTATACGTAGCGTATAATCCTTAGGTCAAGGGCTAGTTGTGCAAAGTAAAACCTGATTGATTAATTTGACCAGTAATAGGTTCACCGCGAAGAAGAAATTCGCTAAATGCTTTTTCCCAAGGGACCGGATCAACACCACAGAGCTGACGAAACGTCAGTTCGGCATAACGAGACGGTTAAGATATTCGATGGCCTTTGGATCTTCTATCTTTCCCAGAGTACGAACAAAATCTGCTATGCTCTCAAGTTCATCTGGTTTTCGTGATTGGCAAAATCTTCGCTTGGCGTTTTCTAATGACTCACCAAGCGGCTTTACAGCTAATTTACTTTCTTGAGTTAGTTGTTCCCATTCTCCGTTATTAATCAAGTCCCGAATTCTTTTCTTATCCTCCATACCACGAGGGAATTTATCCAAGATGCCCATCTACAAACCTCCTAAGGGATATTTCACAACTAACAAGCATGCCACATTACAAGTGTTGAAGGATGCATACTTAGTCCCCGCTGTCGTTTTACGAAATTCTATACTTCTAAATATTGGATGCCAATCACAATTGGCAAAAGCCAAGGAACGATAAGATGATTGTACTAGTACCAGCGAGATTTAGTCGCTACCAAATAAGGAGTCCCACCAAGAAAAATTGTATACCTCCTTGTAGAAACGCTTTAAATCTTGATGCCAGATCTTTATGAATCGGGATTTCAACCGGAAGGAGGGAACGAGCCACACGTTCAGGCGAAGAGAGGCGAGCTTGCTTCAAAGTATACGGACTAGTTAGTAAGACTTGGAGTGTGTGCAGAACCTGGTCGGGTAGATGATTATCGGATGGCACTCCGAAGCGCAACCAACCCCGAACACCATCCAGAATTGCACTTTTTCATCAACTTACCCGGTATACCAAAGCAGGGAATTTGGGTAAAACCACCGGAGGTTTTGTGTGACGGTCATAAGCCGGTCATGTTGTTTTGGCTAACATACTAGCCTATATCTAAATGGGGACAGGCTGGAACTCTACAAACCCGTATATTACTGTACCCAAGAGCCCAAGTGTAACAGAAGGATGATAACTGTGACCTCTCACCCGCTTAATAGCCAAATATCTAAACACATGGCCAAGAATATTAAGCCCAGGTATGGAAATGCAGATAGCTTGTACAGTCTCCACGAATCCCGGGAAGAAGTAGAAATTACCAATTTGATGCTGGTATAGATCAATACACCGCTCAGCAGGTTTGCTAACACTAAATACAGCCACGTAAAACTACTTACAAAATAAATAGCGATAGAAGCGAGATAAAGTATTAGGCTGAGTACTAGCAGCACATTAACCACTTTCCTTGTCTCCCAACTCACTGGGAAGTAACGTATCCCAGCACCTAGATAGTCTTCCCGATGGACTATCATGACGCTCCAGAGATGAAGCGGTAGCCAGACGGCGATAAGAAGGCACAGCAGCAATAGTGGCCAGCTAAAAGCAGGTTCGATAGCAAACCAGCCCATAAGCACTGGGGCACAGCTAGCCAGCATACCCTGGGGAAAGATACACGTCCACCTCTTTCGCCATACTATGGCTGCTACCGTTCCCACTAAAGCAGCAAGGAAGCAAAAAGGATGTAGTTGCCAGGCTAGAACTAGCCCAATAATAACCAGACCTGTAGTTAGCGGCAATACTTTTTCCGCAGGATAGATACGTTTCGACGGTAGAACTCTATGTCTGGTGCGTTGCATCCTGGCGTCAACATGGCGGTCAAGGTAGTTGGTTAGCCCATTAACACCAGCGCTGCCCAGCAATATCGTTATCAGAACGAGTAGAAGCCTATCTAGAGATAGGTGTCCATCTCCAGCTATAATTGCAGCGCAAACACCAATGAAGGTTATCAAGCTGCTCTCACGAGGTTTTAATACCTCAATGTAGTCTCTAATCATTCTGCATCTGGAATTTTTCATTGCTATCTTTCTTGTTGTTTTTAATTTCATCATACCACTTGCCGTGGTGAGACTTGGCGTAAACACCTGAGACCCTACCATCGACCATTGACAGGAGTGATTCATCCATCCTGGGATGAAAAACGCTCAGCTGGACATGCAGCAAGAACATACCAATGGCGACAATAAAAGTAATATCATGTATGATGACGCACCACTGAAAAACCCCGGGTGGCACAATCCCCTTGAAAAACCACATAATAAGTCCGGTGATAACGAAGACCGCTCCACCCAAGAGAATGGTTAACCGGTACAATTTCATCCCAGTGTTGATGTAACCCTGTGGCGGCATTAACCTTGGGTCACCACCAAAGTAATAACTCGGTGCCGCTTTAAGCCAGTCCAAGTCTTCTTTCCCCCAGGTGATTGCTTCTTTAACGAAGTACCATGACCTTCTCCAAGTAACTAGTGTGAATATGGCAGGTGCTCCTATCAGGATTACTGCGCCAATGCGATGGATAATCCGAATCCAGGTACCCACCATGCCAGAGGCGAGCCAAGGGATAAAAATGAGCAGTCCCGAGAGTACCAGCTCCAAGAATACTGCGACAATAAGCCAATGGAACCACCGTGCCGTTGGGGTATAACGCTCGACTACCTCCATCCTAGTCTTCCTCCTTTGTTCGAAGCTGCATAGCTCGGGCAACTAGCACATTGAGTGCCAGACCTGCGGCGACGCCTCCCCATACTATCCAGGTAAGGGGACGGAAAACATCCTTTTGAATAACAGCCGTAGCTGGTAACTGCGGTTCCTCAGGTAAACCATAGACTGAGGGCTGGTCAGGGAGAACATAAAGTACATGCAAACCACCCAGTTCATGCTCACCGTAAAGGCAAGCCCTGGGATTTGACTTACTTAGCTCCGTCACCCTTTGCTTACCCTCTTCCAGCAACTCAGAGCGATTGCCAAACTTGATTGCACCGGTAGGACAGGCTTCAGCACAGGCAGGCTGCTGGCCATTGGTCACTCGGTCTTTACAAAAGGTGCACTTGCCCATCAGACCAACACCAGTAATTTTATTATCCTTTAATTTTGGCACCTCAAAGGGACAGAACTCGACACAATATCCACAGCCTATGCATTTGTCCTTTTCATACTGGACAAAACCAAGCTTATTGTAGCTCAGTGCTCCTGAGGGACAGACTCTGACACAAGCAGCATCAGTGCAATGCATGCATGCATGCTTTCTAAAGCTCCAGTCATCGCCCGTTCCTACAGTGGCCAGTGTTGTCCAGGTATCAGGAGAGAGCTCAGGTGGTTGCTCGGGGTCAGGTTTAATAGTCTCTGGCAGGTTATTATAATTCTTACAGGCAGCATAACACCACCAGCAGCCAACGCACTTGGAGACATCTACCAGCATTGCCAGGTCTGATTTGGACGGGGCCGCCTTGGCTGTGCCTCCTAAGCTTAGTGACCGAAGTAAAACAAGGCCAACTGCCCCTGCAGAAGCTTTTAAAAAATCCCCTCGGCTTATTTTCATCACTACTCTTCCTTCTCTTGGGTCTGCCTAGCTCGGGCGACCAGTACATTGAGTGCCAGACCCGCGGCAACTGCCGACCATACTATCCAGGTAAGGGGGCGGAAAATATCCTTTTGAATAATAGCTGCAACCGGGAACTGTGGTTCCTTAGGTAGACCGTAGACTTCAGGTAAGTCAGCCAAAACATAAAGAACGTGGAGTCCACCGAGCTCAGTTTCTCCGTAAAGCATTGCCTGAGGGTAAACCTTGGAGTGAGGCATTCTGAGGCTGTCAACCCTTCTTCTACCCTCCTCTACCAGTTTGTCCCGGTCACCATAGATAAGTGCTCCAGTAGGACAGGTCTTGACGCAGGCAGGTTCTTCGCCTATGGAGAGACGGTCACGACCTGGGGTAGTGCATAAGGTGCATTTATCTATCTTACCCACCCCGGTAATTCTCCCGGCATCTAAGCGAGGAATGCTAAATGGGCAATACTCTACACAATAGCCACAGCCAATACACTTGTCCTTGTCATAGGCAACGAAGCTATGCTCGTTATGGTAGAGAGCTCCGGAAGGGCAGACTTCAACACAGGCAGCTTCTGTACAGTGCATGCAACTGCGCCGGCTGAATAACCATCTGACGGTATTGCCCTCCGCCTCTTCCCTAAATCTAATGGTTATCCAGGTATCCGGTGAAAGGTCAGGAGGATTTTCATAACTACCTTGGTTGGCAGTCTTTACCGCTTTCAGTTCATTCCACTGTTTGCAAGCTACCTGGCAACCACGACAAGCCATACACTTGGTAGCATCAAACAGTATTGCTTTTTCACTCATTGATTACCTCTATTCAACTTACCACCTGGCAAACACTGTTTCATCCGCCACCCGACGTATTTTGCTTGGCACACTTGGCTTATTCTTCAGCTAAGCAAAGTGGGCATTTGAGAGCGGGCAGCCGAACTAGCGATGACAATGACCAGCACATCTTTGCTCTTCCATTGGTAGCACGGTTACCGGAAGTTGACAGTATAACTGGCTGCCAGATACAATCCTCAGGGTTAGCAACGGCAGCCAGTTATACTCCTTCCCTAGTCAGCCTCGATATTTTCATTGGTCGTCTTATGCCTTGGCAGGTTCGTAAGTGAGCTCCTTTTCCCTGGCTTTGGCTGCAAGCTTAGTTCGCTCAGTTCTGCGGGCTCGGCGGTCACTCAGTATGTACACGCCAGCTATGGCGAAACCAATTACAGCCGGGATGCCAACAAAGATTCCGATAACCATCAGGACTGCTAGTGTTGTTTCCATCGATATTACCTCCCTCTTTCTTATTTTGAGTGGTACTACTTTGTCTTTACGGCTTCTTCTGGCTTCTGGTCAGTCGTAGTTCGAGTAGCTTGCTCAAGCTGAGCTTCGGTAACTACTTCCTCTACGGCAGCAATCGCCTCCGCCACAGATTGTGCCCGCTTAGCTCTCTTGACTCTGCGGCCGCCCAGTATGTACACGCCAGCTATGGAAAAACCGATTATAGCCGGGATGCCAACGAAGATTCCGAGAACCATCAGTACCGCTAGTGTTGTTTCCATCGATTTTACCTCCTTTCATGCCTTATTTTTTAACTGTAATGGTGCTGTGAACGAATCATGTAGCCTATCAAGAATAAAATACCCAGGGGGATGCCCATCTTAGTAACGACAACTAACGTTTCCATTAATACCGCTTCAAATTGCCCCATGGTTGCCTCCTTCCTCGCTTCTCATCACTCTTTCTACTATCAGATTAGCATGTCAAGGATGAAGCGGCATCAGATTCGGTGCCTATTCTCTTATGACGTGAAGGCTTAAAAACAACCGCTTTCACTAGGCACAGTTATCTAGTTGCTGTGCAGTGAGATTGCCTAGTTCACCAGCGGGTCTAGGCACTTTTGCCTACTATGAGATGGTCGTGGATACGTACAAAGTGCTAGGTGAAGGGACGCGGTTTAGTTGTTTCTGGAGGTTAGAAATAGGTATCACGACGGAAGCTAGGTTTACTAGCAGAGTGATAAGCTGATAGTGGAGATAAGATGAGCGGTGAAGATAGACAACCGGAAAGGAGGTAAGAACAATGCAGTGGGAGTTTGTAGTAGCGCTGGTGATTGCAATACCTATAATTCTCTTCCCCGTAGCTTTCGTCTGGTACCTGAACATCGGTGGTATCTATGCAGCCATTAAAGAGGCACGGAAGAAGCGGGTCGCTGACGAAAAGGCTATTGGGGTGGCTATTAAGGCCAGGTAGGATAATACTGTTGGCTAATCACACTACATGGATTGATAATGATGTCAAAGCAAAGTAAGGCTCAGGCAAGTTCTAACCGGACAAGGAAGGCTGGAATGAGAAGCCGTGATTCCTACAAGTTCTATATCCTGTTCTTGCTCTATGGATTCTGTACTCTGTTCTACTACTTCGGGGAATTGGTAGACTTTGCTGGATGGGAAGCCTTGCGTTGGGACTTCTTTTACAGTGTGCACGATATACATCGCCTCTCTTTCCTAGCTCCAATAATCTACGCTGGCTATGTATTCGGGGTCAAAGCAACAGTAATTATAACGATTCTTACCGCAGGTACCTTCCTACCCCGTGCTCTTTTTATATCCCACTTCCCCGACCCAATATTGAGGGCAATGCTCTATATTCTGTTTGCAGGTGCTATGGGTTACCTTACTGCAGTTGCGCGTGTCCAGTCTAGACGAGGAAGGCATCTTGAGACTATGATGAGAAGCGAGATAGATAAACTCTCTACGGTACTGGAAGGGATAGATGAGGGAGTCCTCACCATTGGTCCTGACTACCGGATACGATTTATGAGTCCAAGCATGATAGAAGATTTCGGTGAGGGTGTTGGCTCCTACTGCTACGAGCATCTACACGAACTTGATGCCCCATGTGAACAAATCTGCGAACTACCAAATGTTATAAACGGCGAAGTTGAGAGATGGGAACATAACTTCCCGGATGGCAGGACTTATGAAGTGCTGGCTTCACCCTATATTGATTCTGACGAGGTAGTTTGCCAGCTTGCTATATTCAGAAACATCACGCAGCGCAAAAAGGTGAAGTCGAAACTATCAAACTCAACCGATTGAAATTTGTGCCTCTGTGTAAATTCCAGTACGACTTACCCAGATATCCCTGTGGCTTCCTTACGCTTCTTGCCCTATAATTATAATAAACCGAAATCTGAGATAGACAAAATAATGGAACTAGAATGGATTTTGCAGCTTGCCCTATTTGGTATATTACACTGGGCTCTAGCAATAATGTTGCTGCATGATCTGGCTTCTAGACAGCGAGTGCTGGGGGGTCGAAAGGCACCATGGGCTATAGCAATAGCGCTTGTTACTTTCCTTGGCTCGCTGTTGTACTTATTGTGTCACCCTCAGATTTTTAGAGAAGATGACGACAAATGGGAACGTTGACACCAGGCGAGGGAAATGGTAATCCTACAACGTAGCCGTTACTGACCCAAGTACCAGCAACTGCACACTTCGCTCATACGAAACTAAACCTGTTATGCCGGTACCACTACGGTTATGGTTGTCCCTTTATCTGATTCGGATTGCAACGTTAGACTGCCACTAGCTAGCCGAGCCCTTTCTTGCATCCCCACGAGGCCGAGCTTGCCTGAAGTGGCTAGGTCTCCTACCCTCTCTGGTACCTCAAAGCCCTTACCATTATCTTTAACAGTTAAAACGGTTTTGTCCTCATCAAATTTTAGTGTAACCCATGTTTTTGATGCTTCGGAGTGCTTCCACACATTCCTTAATGCTTCTTGAGTGATGCGGAACAGGAGTAGTTCTACTTCAGGAGTAAACCGCCGTGCTGAACCAATCACCTCCATCTCTATAGCAATCCCGAAGTTTTCACTTAGGTCAGAAGTCAGCCATTCCAGCGCTGGCAGCAGACCCAGGTCATCCAATATCGATGGTCGCAGGTCCTGGCTAAAACGGCGAACCCCCTCCAATGTTCTGTCCGTTTGTTGTCGGAGCTCTTCCAGTAATGACCTGTCCCGCGAAGATAAACTTTGGCCTTTGGAAATAAGAGTATCTAACTGGCGTGAGAGGGCGACTAAATCCTGTGCCGTCTCATCGTGGAGTTCTCGGGCAATACGCTTTCGCTCCTCCTCCTGCGCCCTGGTAGCCTGCTGAAGGTAGAAACTCAGGTTCTCTCGCATCTGTTTTTCTGTAGCTGCGACTCTCGTAATCTGCTCTGCCATTATGCGTTCCCTCTGATATAGGTGCGCATTCTCCACAGCGACCCCGATGTTGTTAGCAATGAGAGAAAGCAGTTCGATGTCCTCTGGGACAAACTGGCGAGGGGTAAGTTTATTCACACAGAGAGTGCCCACCACCTTGCCTTTAGGTTTCAGTGGGACAATGAGCACAACCTGGATGCCTTCTCGCTTTACCACCTCTCGGGTAAGTCTTGGGTCATTTGATGCATTATCCACCAATAACGGTTCCCCAGTTTGAGCAACTCGGCCATTAAAGCCTTCACCTACCTTCAGTCGCTCCACCTCGGTGGCGAATTCCTCAGATACCCCCTGATAAACTTGAAGCACGAGCTCCTGACTGTCTTCATCTAGGAGGAAGACAAGAGCATTATCTACCTCCATAACCTCAATAACCTTATCGGCAGCGGCTCTCAGGATATCTTGTAGCTCTAAGGACTGGCTGGTAACCTCTGAGATGTCGTTCAGAATAGCCAGCCGTTTCTCGTTACTCTTTATAACTTGAACATACGATTGAAGCTCCTTCTGAGCCGCTGCCAGTCTCAACAGCGCTTGTTGGGAGCGTTCTTTCTCTCTTCTATAGCCCTCAAACCATAAGTTAACGAGAAATCCAACAATGACAACAATACTGGTTTCAAGCAGAGCATCGTGCGGGCTCAATGAGAGCAAGAAAACACGGGGCAGCATAATAACTAACGCCACCCCCACGCTAACAAGCCCTGCCTTTATCCCGAACATGAAGCCAGTATAGGCCATAGGTAACAGGAAAAGGACGCGTTCCATCGCATGTCGGCTTAGACCTAACCCTGATAAAAGAGATGGCAAGATTATCTGCTCTGGGTAGTGGAGGATTGTACCAATGACAAACATTGCCACCACAATCCAGAAATGGGGGCTGCGGACGACTCCTAAAATCCTGTTCTCTCGAACCGGAGGCTCTTTCAAAACGTCTCCTCAGTTCTCTCTCGCGACTTCAAGATATGTCCTCGAGACTGAACCAACCTTCTTTCAGGCCATGCAGTATAGCCTCGGTTCGCGAACCAACTTGCAGTTTACCGAAGATGTTTGCCAAGTGAGCCTGAACAGTGCGCGCGCTAAGATAAAGCTCCTCAGCGATATCCTTGTTGCTCATACCTTTGGCTGCCAATTTGAGCACCTCTAGTTCCCTTTGGCTAAGGAGTTCTGGAGCACCTCCCTTAACCTCCCGTGTAGAAGGAACAAAACGATGAAGAACCTTGCTGGCAATCACTGGATGAAGCACAGATTCACCATTGTGCACCGAGCGGACGGCCTCTACCAGTTCGGAACCATGAACATTCTTCAATAAGTAACCAGCTGCTCCCGCTTCCAGGAGACTAAAAATGTACTGGTCATTATCATATGCAGTAAGAATAAGCACTGCCGTAGCTGGAAGAAGTGTCTTGATCTGCCTTGTAGCTTCGATACCATTGACCTTGGGCATAGCTATATCTATTATGGCTACATCCGGCTGCAGCCTGGTAGCCTGGCTAACGGCTTCTTCACCGTCACTAGCCTCGCCCACTACTTCTATGTCTTTTTCAGACTCCAGAACCCGCCGGGTACCTTCGCGGACTATTGCATGGTCATCGGCAATGAGAACCCTGATCTTATGCATACCAGCATTCACCCTATAAAAATTATATCACAACCATATCAAAGCCGCTTGCGAGCAGGTTACTCAAAAACGACCTGGCTAGTGTGTACCTGTTTCCAGTGCCACTTCGCTGGGGGTCTCCTCTTGGTATTGGACCATTGGTAGAAGCCGGTTGGCTAGCCAGGTAACGAGCGAAGCATCGGCGACGAGGGCAGCCGAGACGGCGAACTCCATCCAGTGAGGGAAGTAAGTGTAGCCCGGTCGCATATCCAGAGCCAGCATGCTCACATTAAAGCGGTTAAACACTAGTCCGACGACGACCAGCACTGCACACCAGAACAATTTGGTGTTGCTTTGCCTTATGCTAGGCCTTGAGAAGAGGATAATTGGCAGGACCACGCCGATGATTATCTCCCCCCACCACAGAAAGCTATATGAGCCGGAGGAGAATATCAGGCCAAGTTCTCCTGCCACAGCCAGGTCTATCAGCTTCAGAAGCAGGTAGAGGCCTAAAATATAGGGGAGTGACCCGCCCAGGCCGCTCATGATATCCAGGCTTAACCTGTGACCGAAGGCCTTGCTGCTGAGCGTCGACTCGAACATCACCATGGCCGGTCCCACAGCTACTGCCGAAATAAGGAAGAGAATAGGCAAGATCGGCGTGTACCACAAAGCATGCAGCGTTTCGGGCACCACCAGCAGCATTGACCCTAGAGAAGACTGATGTAATGTGGAGAGGACAATGCCGGCGATGACCAATGGAATCTGGATTGCCCGAATGATTCGTAAAGGAATGTGCCAATTGAACCACCTAACAATTGGGAGGTTGACCTCGCTTAAGCGCTCAAAGACTGCTGGGCTGAACTCAAGGGCCAGCACGATAGTATATGTCATTACGCACAGGGATACCTCGAACAGTGGAGAATGAATGTTCCAGTTGAAGAGGAAGCGCCAGATATACCAGGGCTCTCCCAGGTCTACCAGCAAGGCAAGGATAACCAGCGTGTAGCCCAAAAAGGCAGTCAGGATTGCCGGCCTCGCCACAGGATGGTATTTTTCCAGCCCAAAGATATATACTACCCCGGCTAGAGTGAACCCTCCGGCTGCCAAGGCGACACCGCAGTAGAGGTCGAAGCTAATCCACAGTCCCCAGGCACGACCATCACTCAGGTTAGTAGTTGCCCCCAAGCCGTTGACGTAGCGAATAATCATAGTAACAAGACCAATGAGGACTATAGCACTCAGGATAGAAGTACCAACAGGGAGTGCACGTATCCTTTGCATCATTTCGTCACCTCTACATCTTTCTCTTCGTCTTTTGCCTGACTCATCTTGTCCCGGCGTCGGATGAGCCAATAGACACCGGCCATCAATGCCGCCACGCCCACGAGCACCGGCGGAACGGCACCCACGGCACGCTCAACATTGATGGTCGCCGGCTCGTAACCAAGGGTCGGGAATCCTAGCTTTTCAAACGGAACGGGAGAGAGATATAGCCATGATGTACCCCCAATCTCTTTCTCTCCATAGATGTGGTCTACGTATTTCCCGGGTACGGCAGCAATTCGCTCACGTGCTTCAGTGATAAGTTCTTCTCGCTCGCCGAACTTAAGTGCACCAGTCGGACAGGTAGTGACACAGGCTGGCTTGAGACCTACGCTTTGACGGTCGGCACAAAAAGTGCACTTACGAATCCAGGGTAGCGGCTTATCCCATTCATAGCTAGGGATACCAAAGGGGCAGGCTACCATACAGTAACGGCAGCCGATGCATTTGTGGTCATCGTAGACCACCGGCCCGTTTTCTGTCTTTTGGAGAGCCCCTACAAGGCATGCTGCCACGCAGGCCGGATGCTCACAGTGCATGCACTGAACCTTGGCGAAAACCCACCGGAACCTGCCTTCGTCCTCTACTTCATTGAAGCGTATCTTGGTAAAGGTGTAGGCAGATGTTTTTGGCGGATTCTCATATGTTCCAGCCTGTGTCGTGTGTTCTGCCGGCAGCTCATTCCACTGCTTGCAGGCAACCTGACATGCTCTACATCCTATACATTTAGTTGCGTCGTACAGTACCGCTTTACTCATTTTATGCTCTCCTCACATTACACAGGAAAGTCTTGAATTCCGGTATCATAGTGTTGGCGTCACC
>CAYNFT010000048.1:0-15704 GCA_964396535.1 uncultured Dehalococcoidales bacterium
ATATGTTTTCTCTTATGGATATGAACTCTGATATGGGAATAGGCAGTTTACGTTCCCTGGGGATACTCCAGACGGTTCCTCCAGATGATATGGGGCCCCGCCGGGTACCCATATTGAAAGCCAGCCACTGCCGGGCAGTGGTTACCGATTCACTGTGTACCTGCATGTTGGCCGGCGTAAACGCTGTTGATGTTTTGCCTGCGGTTACCGGATGGGATATGAGTATATCGGAGCAAATGGTGGTGGGCGAGAGAATCTTAACTACGGCCAGGTTATTCAACATCAAGCAGGGCCTTACCGGTGCCGATGATGTATTACCCGAGCGCTACTACCAGCCCAAGACCGACGGCGCTCTATCGGACAAGCCCCTTAATCGGGAGAAAATGGAAAAGGCTAAGAGCTATTACTATACCTTGATGGGCTGGGATGCAAACGGAGTACCCCTACCAGAGAAGGTAGAAGAGCTTTATATTGAATAAAAGGTTATTTCTAGTTAATACTAAAAAGAAGGAGCAAATTTCAAATGGCGGACACAAAATATGGTAAGTACATTTTAAGGGAACCCCTAGGAAAAGCACGCCACGCGGAAATTGAAGTGCCAGTCATACGTATAGGTCAGGAGGGTCCTGTAGTAGAGTGGGAAGGAGCCCCCTTCAGTATGACTATGGAGGCCGTTTATCAACCTCTCTCGATGGGGGGAGATGGTCATACGCATGACCAAGCCGAAATCCTTTGTTTTATTGGTGCAAATCCCATGGATTACCGAGATTTTGGAGCCGAGGCCTATATAATATTAGGCAAGGAACGGGAAAAACATATAATCAACACCACATCGTTCATCTACATTCCAAAGGGACTATTACATTGTCCCCTCGTATTTACGAGGGTGGATAAGCCTATAGTATTTGCTGATATTGTTTTTGCACCTGTTTATAAAGCAATAAATCTGTTAGAGAAATAGTCTTTATCCTATGAGGGTTGGCTCTACCTGCAATTGCCTTTTAAATACCGCCAGTAACACAGCCTTAATAGACTTAACACCTGTACTACTGGAGCCATCTCCTTCTTGTTACTCGATATACTAAAACGATGAAATGTTTATTACCCTGCACAAAAAGATGGATTGTTAAATTCCCTGCTTCTAAAGATGAATCATGTCTCGCGTGACGTTGCTGCCAAGGGCTACTTGCTATCATCAACTCTGGCAGCTATAATGTCAAGGATTGGGGAATTATTGCGAAAACCCGGCTTCACTCCATCTGGGATTCCCAAGCAAGACTTTGTCCGTGATAATAGAACACTAATTCGCGGCTCTGGAACTTCCAGTTGGTGATGCCGTTAAAGAACTGGCCTCAGTAATGCTGAGAAGACGAGGCCAGTGCGGAGTAATCCTCGTCTGAACGGAAGTGCAGCTATGTATACTAATCCTATAGATGAAGTTCTCAATGCCCGGTCAATTGCGGTCGTTGGTGCGACGCATACAGGAGAGTGGGGAGGCGGGGGATTTTTTACATCGCTACTCACGTTTGGCTTCGAAGGTAGAGTCTACCCGATAAACCCCAAGTACGCAGAGATTAGAGGATTGAAATCCTATCCCACTCTGAGAGATGTTCCAGAGGCAATCGACTATGTAATCTCGAGTGTGCCGGCACGAGAGGTGCCTAAAATATTAGAGGACGCGGCTCAAAAGGGAGTAAATACAGTCCATCTCTTTACGGCCCGCCTGGGTGAAACCCACCGGCCTGAGGCAGTCGAGTTGGAACAAAGAATAATGGGATTAGCAAAAGGGTTCGGCATCAGGCTCATCGGGCCAAACTGTATGGGTGTCTACTGTCCCTCGAGGGGATTCTCTTTTCACACTGATTTCCCTAAACAGTCCGGTTCGGTGGGGCTGGTTTGTCAGAGCGGTATGTTAGCCAGAGAGATTGTCCTGCTCTCACCCTTAAGGGGCATCTATTTCAGTAAAGTCTTCAGCTATGGCAACGCCGTTGACCTTAACGAGTGTGATTTCCTTGATTACCTTGCCCACGACCCAGACACTAAGGTAATCCTTATGTACATCGAAGGAGTCAAAGACGGAGGTAGATTTTTTAACATGTTGAGGCAGACGACAACGGTGAAGCCGGTCGTCATTCTGAAGGGCGGCAGGGGGGCATCTGGAACAAGAGCGACGGCTTCCCACACCGCTTCTCTAGCAGGCACTTTCAAGACATGGGAAACTATGGTCACTCAAGCTGGCGCAGTCCTGGCAGATAGCCTTGAGGAACTGATTGACCTGGCAACCTCTTTTCATTTTTTGCCACCGATTAGAGGACGCCGGGTCGGTATAGCTGGAGGAACTGGTGGTTCCAGCGTACTGGCGGCTGACCAGTGTGAACACGCCGGGCTGGAGGTGATCCCTTTACCACCAGAGTTTAGTCAGGAACTAAAGAACCGTGGCGTCTCCGTCTGGGATTGGCTGAGTAATCCAGCTGATTTGTCAATACGGGAGGATGACCGTCTTTCAGTTGGTCTTATCTTGGAGATGATGGCGCAGAACCCAAACTTTGACCTGCTAATTGCTATCATGGGAATACCGGGGTGGCCTGCACGTCAGTCCAACGTTTCCTTTGATGTCTATCTAAAGCAACATTACCGTCTGGAAGCCTCTCAAACGAAGCCATTCCTCGCCATCGTTCCCGATAAGAGCCTGGGTATTCATGATGTGGAGAGCCGGGAATGGAAAGCAACCTGCGAATTGCGGACTGCGCTCATAAACCTGAGCATTCCCTTTTATCCTACCATTGGACGCGCTGCCGTGGCTGCCAGAAAGCTGACGGACTACTATCAGCGTCGAGACCAGTAGCGTTAACCTAAGCGCAGTTTCGCTTAAAAAGAACTAAGCATAGTGCGAGTGCTCCAGAAGACAACACCATCTCTTGATACTGCCTACAATGATGGCCCCTATTTACACAATATGGCTGATTGTTTGGCTACTTTTTTCAAAGACTTCTTATAAGTCGGTGCTGAATAGGCTATGATATATCTTGGCTCTTATTGCTACTTAAGTTTTGACTTATATGCTATACTCATGGTAGGTAGATACTAAGATAGAGTCGTATACTAGTTCTAGTATTACTGCCATAGAGGATTCAGATGTCTCTGGCCAAGATACAGGAACCCCCAGACAAAGGCCTCATCTTACTAACCGGAGCACCCGGAGCTGGTAAATCCACCTTCTGCTATCAAGTAGCTCTTAATGGCATAGCTGCCGATAGGCCTCTCATCTTCGTGACCACTGAGCGAAGCCCGATTGAGGTTATACAACTATTAGGTGAAAAAGGCATGTTAGAGGCGGTGGGGCTGAACTTTGTAGACGCCTTTACTGAGACAGTCGGGCTGACGTGCCCGCAGCGGTCAAATACAGTATGTGCTAACTGTGCGGACCTAAACAGTTTGAGCATCGCCATCACCAGACTACGGGATAAAGTGGCACCGAATGGTATCTTTCTCGTCTTTGATTCACTCACTTCTCCTTACCTTTTTAGTGGTCTAGAGGTAGTGAAATTCATGAGGTTATTTCTGTCGAAATTTGTATCTGAGGGAAACTCGGTATTGGCCTTGATGGACGAGGGCTGTGGTAAGGAAGAAGACCTCGGGGCTATGATGAGCGTTGTTGATGGTATCCTCAGGATGGAAATTAAAGAGAACTCAAGGATTATTAACGTGGTGAAACATCCTCATGTAGAGCCGACAACTATTGAGGTCCCTAAAGCCGGCATTGGGGAGAGTAAAATTTGGGATAGAAAGTCCTGGGCTCCGGAGGCGATAGAAGGTACTTCTGCGATGATGCTAGGTAGAGTTGTCCAATCGGTCACTAGAGAGCCAGATGATTATGTAAACGCTTTCTGGTCGAACCTCACTTTCTGGAGTGGCATGCTCTGGGATCCTATGAGGTTCCCCGAGATGGTATATGAAGTAAACAAGAAGCACGGTGCAAGCATACGAGAGGCAATCCCGTTACTCCCCTGGCACACGAGACTACTTCTAAAATTATTCATGCCTAAGAACTTCAGCAAGGTCAGAGACATGAAAAAATTTATGAAGTTTGGTCGACTTTGGCAACAAGAGCGCTGTGGTATCGTGGAATACCTCGAAAACGTCTCCAAGACTGACGAACATCATGTAATAGTATATGAGAACTTTGAATGCTGTGGATTCGAGGGTGCAGGAACCGCAATGGCTTCGTTTCTTCCAGCAGGTGCCGCTGGCATGTGTAAAGGGCTTGAGAAGGAGGAGAGGGAGTGGAATGCGGTGGAGACGAAGTGCATCGGGTTAGGTGACCCCTACTGCGAATTTAAATTGGTGCCTGGGGAAATCGACGAGTTGAAGGATACCCTAGAGAAAGATAGCTCGGTCGTGGGAAGGATACACGAACGGTTGATGGAGCGTCTTAGCGAATTTCTTCTTCACGGTGAACCTCTTGTAGACAGACCGAGGTTAGGTAGCGATGTTCACGTTGACATGGTCGGGTCTATAATGGCTATTCCCGTTTTGGCTGGTGAGAGATATCAAATGGCATGGAGGATGGGAGGTGTCAAATCGGGGAAGGAAATCGGTGAGTGTTTAATGGATGCTGGATTAAGTGAGGACGAGGTAATTAGGCGTGTTATCGACTTTATGACTTACTGTAAGGTGGGCAAAGTCACCATGGACAAAACAATAAGGATAGAAGAAAACTGTGAGAGCTTTTGGACTAAGCGCTATATGGTGAAATGGGAGGAGCCTAGGTGTTTTTTCACTACTGGCTTCCTAAATGGCCTTTTCTCAGCAGTGAAAAACAAACATGTCAGAGAAATAAAGTGTATTGCTACCGGAGCCCCTTATTGCGAGTGGGAGATCATATAGAGTCGAACTCCCCCTGAATACAGGCTTGATTACTTGTCGCCTTTCATCACACCAACCCCTGCTGTTTTGTATTCAGTGTAACTAGCAGGACAAACAAGCCCCCTAAGTATGAATTAGTTATATCTTCAAATTAAACCATTACTGTTGTTGATTTACACTACAGATGTTTATGTGGTTACAGGCTCTATTATCATTCTCTAAACGATTAAGGCAGATGGATGGGCATAGCTCTGTCGATATTCCTATTTTGTACCTTCTGCAAGAATCTGGATAAGCTGTTCCAGTGTTCGATTTCTTTCGATAGTCTCGGGCGTTTCATCAGCAACCGGGCTCTTACCAACAAACCTATAGAGGTCAGCCGCTCCTTCGAGTATTTTAGGCGTTAATCCCACACTTGCAAAAGTCTTGGCAATCTCCTCCATCTCACCAATCCAGCGTCTTGACTTACTGGGAACACTCTGCAGCGAACGACTTAATGAGTCATGTCTATCTTTCTGGCTTAACTGCCACTCTGCCATCAGTGCCTCATAGAGTCCCATCCGCCAGGCAGCAACCAGTAGCTCAATAGAAAGGGCGGAGGTTCCCTTGGTCAGAGCGGCATAGACCATCTTAAGCCCGGATGCCTGCCCAATCTCCTTCCCGACCACTCGTATATCCAATCCGTATTTATTTAGCTGTTCGAATTCCCCGGCGTCTGTTCCTGAAGCGTACAATCGTGTAAAGCTCCTTGGAGAGGGTGGACCACCAATGATTCCTGCATCGACGAATCGGCTTCTCGCCTTCACGATTATTTCTCCAACTTCCCTTACTGTCGCCGGGGCAATAGCGTTGCAGTCCACGTAAACGATATTCTCTCCGGTCTCCTCTAGAGCCTGTGATACAACCGTAGCAGCATTTTTCGCTTCGGCAGGTACCAGAATCGAAAGAATCATGTCGGTATCACTCACAAGCTGCCCATATGTTGGCACAGCCTCAATCTTAGCCTCCATAGCAAGGTCACACGTCCGTTTACTACGCCCTTCCAGGCAGGTAAGTACCTTCATTCCGTGCTCTACAAGAACCCGGCCTACCGCGTGTCCCATATCTCCCGGACTTAGAATCCCAACTACTCGTACGTTCATTACTAACACCTCCATATATCGGTTATTTATATTCGAGTATCTTCTGTAACGCAATACTGATTTACATAGAGAGATAAGTGCTCCTTGTTTATAATTTGAGATAGGTCTAGTGATTTCTAATACCGAAATCAGCCGACCACAGATTCATCAAAATCAGTAAATAGGAATTTGAGCCTTGTGTAGTACGAGCCTCGCCCATTTCGCATGTGGTTTCAGGAACTATGACTCCGAGGACGGTAGGTGAAGCATGTCAATTCGTGCAGCTTTACCTCCAAGTGCGCCTCCGACCATAACCCTTATACTAACAACGCCCATACTTCGATTAGATGCCAGATTGATAAGCCTACTAAAGTCCGTAACCCGTAAATGGGCTACTAGATTCTAAATTTGGTGGTCAGGCTTTGTTTCTGGTGGAGGCGGGGGAGAGTCGAACTCCCCGTCCAAGAGAAGCTACCCAGAATATACTACAAGCTTAGTCAGCTCTTTTATCTCACCCCGCTAACCTCTGCTGACCGAGTTTAGCCAGGCCAGTCGATAACTCTTTGACCACCCTTATCGACGTCTGGGTGATAGCACCTCAACTAATCGTCACCCAATCCCGACCCGTTGAGGTGAGGCCAGGTTGGATGTGCCGCCTTTTTAATTAGGCAGCAACTAATTCTAGCTCTTCGCCAGATATTTTTGCCACTTGTTTTATGAGGGTAGTGGCACCTCAGCCTGCAATCCTGCAGCATACCTCCCCTGTCGAACCCGCGCGCCCCCATCGGCTATGGGTAATTTAAGTATAAACTACACCTTTAGTTTTCCGCCTTTTTGTCGCTCGCCCCACTTCTATCTCCGCCTCACGACGAATTATGGATTCTCGCTTGTCATACAACTTTTTACCCTTGGCCAGCGCCACCTCAACCTTAGCTCTACCATCTTTAAGATATATCCTGAGGGGAACCAAGGTCAAGCCCTTTTCTGCCACCTTGCTGGCAAGATTGGCAATCTCCTTACGGTGCAATAGAAGTTTTCGAGGTCGTGTTGGCTCGTGGCTCATATAGCTGGCAGCATCATAGCGAGCGATATGAGCATTCAGGAGCCACAATTCTCCGCCTTCAGGTCTAACATAGGCATCAGCCAGATTAGCTCTCCCGGCTCGTATTGACTTTATCTCCGTGCCGGTAAGCACGATTCCAGCTTCCACACCATCCTGTACATGATAGTTACGGTAAGCCTTACGGTTGGTGGTTACTGTCTTTATCGCCATATTAAATTATACCACGTATGCTGCAACAAGAAGCTATAGCTATTTCTTAGCCTCTTCTTTGGGCGGTTTGCTCAGGACTTCATCTATAATTCCATACTCTACCGCCTGCTCAGGATTAAGGTAAAAGTCCCTGTCGGTATCATGGGTTATCTTCTCCAGCGTCTGACCAGTATGTCTGACAATAATATCCTTAATTATATCTTGCTGTCTGGCAATCTCACGGGCGGCGATTTGTATATCGGCTGCCTGCCCCTGAGCGCCACCACTCGCCTGGTGCATATGGATAGTAGAATTGGGCAGGGCATAGCGTTTGCCCTTGGTGCCAGCACAGAGTAGTACCGTTGCCATACTGGCCGTCATCCCAACGCAGATGGTAGACACTTCAGGGCGGATAAACTGCAGGGTATCATAAATGGCAAGACCAGAGCTGATAACCCCACCGGGGCTCTGAATATACATACTGATGTCTTTATCCGGGTCTTCCCGCTCCAGATAGAGGAGCTGGGCAATAATAACATTAGCTACCTGGTCAACTATCGGCGTGAATAACATAATAATACGCTCTTTTAGCAGTAGGGAATATATATCCCAAAATCTTTCACCTCTTGGACCAGTCTCAACCACGCCAGGTATGATATTCATTGGATAGGTATTCATTTGACCTCCTCCTTTTTCCTTCTTTTAGTTTTTGCTTTATTTTTCTTTGTGCTTTCGGCAATCTCTGTCAATCGCTGTATTGTCTTTCTGGTAAGGAGTGTTTGCTCAATCGATTCACGAATCTGTGGAGTATTTAGAGCTTTCCGCAGCTCTTCTTCTTTCTCAGTGGCACCTTTTACCATATTTTCAATTTCCGTATCTATCTCAGAGTCATCAACTTCAATCTTCTCCTCTTCAGCAACGTTACCTAGCACCAGTGACTGGTTAACCCTTTTAGTAGCTAATGGGTGTAGCTCTTCGCGTAATTCTTCCTCTGTCTTATTAATACTTCTAAGATAATCCTCCAATGTCTGGTTGCCGCTCTGAAAGCGCTGGTTAAGCATTCGATTGGTTTCCGATTCCACCAGAATTGGGGGGAATTCAATTTCGGTAAGCTCAATCACAGCATCAATCACCTTTTCTTCAAAATCTGCCCTGATTTTCTCCTCGGCTCTAAGTTTAAGGCTGGAGGAGACCTCTTCTTGGAGCAAATCTAAGGTTTTAAAGTCAGGATTAATTAATTGAGCAAACTCATCATTTAGCTCAGGGAGTATCTCCTGTTTTATTTCGGTAACTCTCACTTTAAAAGAAGGCTCTTTCTCAGCCAGCTCACTCCTGGGATAGTCTGCTGGTAACTGGAGTTTGAATTCCTTATCTTCATTCTTTTTCATCCCGGCTAACTGCTCGCTAAAGCCCGGTGCGGGAAAGGACTGGTCACGAAGAACCTGATATTGAGCTTCTTTCTGGTTTATAAAAGGTTCATCTTCAATACTGCTCTCGACATCTATAATCACCAAATCGTCAAAGTCCACCGGACGTTCTACAGGCTCCCAGGTAGCATGCTGGTGGCGCAGTTGTTCAATTACATCGCTAACATTGCTTTCGGTTACTTCCACGGGTTCTGGCAAAACCTTAATACTATGATAATCACCAAGTTTAACGATAGGTTTCAGCGGCACTATTGCCTTAAACACTACAGGGTCAGTCTGAGTTATCTCAATCTGTGGCTGAGCGATAACTTCAATAGCTTGCTCCGTTATCGCTTTCTCATAGGCCTGAGGAACCAGATTCTTCAGCGTATCCTCAAGGAGGCTCTCTTTACCTATATAGCGTTCAAGTATCTCCCGTGGCGCCTTTCCCTTGCGGAAACCGGGAACCCTTGCTCTCCTGACCAGACGCTGGTAGGAACCCTCTAAGGACTCCTCCACCTCGGCAGGCTCCATCTCGATAGTCAGGAATGCCTGCCTGTTCTCTGTTTTCTCATTGGTTACTTTCACTATTCCTCCCTCAGACGCAAGTGCAATTCAGCCAATTGTTCCTCAGTAACCGGAGAAGGAGCATTGAAGGTCAAATCGACAGCGCTTTGATTCTTGGGGAAAGCAATCACTTCTCTGATATTTTCCTCCCCTGCCAGTAACATTACAATGCGGTCAATGCCGGGGGCTATGCCACCATGAGGTGGAGCGCCATAGTCGAAAGCCTCCAGCAGATGTCCAAAACGTTCTGTAATCTCCTCATCCTTGTAACCCAGCAGTCTGAACACTTTTCGTTGAAGCTCGCTGGTGTGAATTCTGATGCTGCCACTAGCCAGTTCATAACCATTACATACAATATCATAGTGCCTGCTTCTTACTTTTTCCGGAGCACTATCCAGTAAAGGGATATCCTCATCCTTAGGAGCAGTAAACGGATGATGCATTGACTCCCACCGTCCTGTCTTCTCGTCACGCTCAAATAAGGGAAAATCAACAATAAAGGCAAAGGCTAAAAGGTCAGGCTCAATCAGCTTAAGCTGCCTGCCCATCTCCTGGCTAAGTTCACTCAGTGCCAAGTTAACCAGTCCTGGCTCACCGGCAACGATAAGCAGAAGGTCGCCCATATTGGCACCCAGGCGCGTGGCAATTTCCTTAATCTGGTCTAAAGTCAGGTATCTTGAAGCTACAGACCTTACCATATCTATGGTTAAGTCATCCAGGCTGCCGGCAGAGCTGCCCAGTGCGATAGTCAACAAACCTCCGGCTCCAAGATTCTGTACCAGCTTATTCAGCTCATTAAGCTGGCTGCGGCTATAATTAGCACAGCCAGGAGCGCATAAACCCTTTACTATCCCACCCCCTTCAACAGCCGAACGGAAAACGGAGAACTCAGTCCTACCCGCAATATCAGAAAGGTCCCTCATCTCCAGCCCAAAACGCAAATCGAGATGGTCCGTGCCATAACGCTCCATTGCTTCAGCGTAGCGCAGGCGAGGGAAAGGTTTCACCAGTCTTACATCAGGTTTTATAGCCTCTACCATCGAGGTAAAAAGCTCCTCAACCAGGTTCAGGATGTCTTCCTCCTCGACGAAGCTCATTTCAAGGTCAAGCTGAGTGTGTTCAGGCTGACGGTCGGCACGAGTGTCTTCATCACGGAAACATTTTGCTATCTGGAAATATTTCTCAACACCGGCCACCATCAGCATCTGCTTGATTTGCTGGGGGGACTGCGGCAGCGCATAGAACTCGCCGGGATGAACACGGCTGGGCACCAGGTAATCACGCGCTCCTTCAGGAGTACTTTTAATCAGGATGGGTGTTTCCACTTCAATGAACCCCTTATCATCCAGGAAATCGCGAATATATTTGACTACCCGGTGACGGAGGAGCAGGTTTTTCTGCATCCGTTCCCGCCGCAGGTCAAGATAGCGATACTTTAGACGAAGACCTTCCTCCACCTCAACGTCCTCATTAATATAAAAGGGTGGCGTCTTTGACGGATTAAGTATGGCTGTATTCTGAGCAATAACCTCAATCTCGCCGGTAGGCAGTTTGGGATTCTCAGTTCCCGGGGGACGGAGGGCAACCTCGCCACTAACGCTAACTACATATTCATTACGCATCTCATCAGCTACCTCATGGCAGGCTTTCGATGTTTCCGGGTTGAATACCACCTGGACTATACCCTCTCTATCCCGCAGGTCAATAAACGTCAATCCCCCATGGTCTCGACGGCGGTTCACCCAACCAGCCAGGGTTACCTTGGCACCAACATGCCTCTTATTCAGCTCACCGCAGCTATGAGTTTTGAGCAAAACCTGCCTCCTGACAGAGTAATCCCAGCGTTTCTAGTAGCTGGTTCTAGCTTGATTATAGCTTATGAAGAGGCTGTTCTTCAACTTGCCCTACCACGATTTGACGCAAGGATACGAATGCTATACAATGTTAGCAAGCTGAAACGACAGCATATACAAGATAGGAGGGAAGTAATGCCGAACTGGAAGGGACAGACCAGTCATACCACAGGGGCTTCCCGCATGATGATGCCCTGGGCTTGGCATGCCGCCAGTTCGGGTACCATGCAAACGTAACTTCCCACACTGACAACGTAGTTGACCAAGCCCAAGAGCAGTAACCTCTTGGGCTTGTTGTTTTTGCACCAAGTTGACAGTACAGAGTACAAATATTAATATCATAGGAGATTTCAGCATGGCAAAAACAATTAAGGAAATAAACGAGAAGATAAAAGAGGGTAAGGCAGTAGTATTTACTGCTGAAGAAATAGCAGGCTTTGTTAAAGAGAAAGGGGTAACAGAAGCTGCCCAGAAAGTAGATGTTGTTACCACTGGCACCTTCAGTCCTATGTGCTCATCCAGTGCCTACTTTAATGTTGGACATACCAGCCCACGAATAAAGCTGGGTGGGGGCCGAGTTTACCTTAATGATGTCCCGGTCTATACCGGGCTGGGAGCGGTGGACATACTTATAGGGGCAACCGCCCTCCCCGATGACGACCCCAGAAATAGAATTCATCCCGGTGAATTTAATTATGGCGGCGGACATGTAATCGAGGAACTTGTCGCCGGTAAAGATATAAGGCTGGTGGCCACTGCTTATGGCACAGACTGCTACCCGAGGAGAAGGCTTGAAACCTTGATAAACATCAAAGACCTCAATGAGGCAGTGCTGTTTAACCCCAGAAATGCCTACCAGAACTACAATGTAGCCGTGAACCTGTCGGATAAGACAATCTATACATACATGGGCATGTTGAAGCCCCGTCTGGGCAATGCCAACTACTCTTCTGCCGGGCAGCTCTCACCGCTATTTAATGACCCCTACTACAAGACAATAGGTATTGGCACCAGAATATTTCTGGGAGGTGGTACTGGTTTTGTTGCCTGGCACGGCACTCAGCATAACCCTAATGTGCCCCGCACCGAGAAAGGGATGCCCAAGACAGGAGCGGGAACTCTGGCAGTAATTGGTGACCTGAAACAGATGAGCCCCAGGTGGCTGGTAGGAACGAGCATGCTAGGCTACGGTTGTACCCTTAGCGTGGGCATTGGAGTCCCTATCCCGATACTCTCAGAAGAAATCTTACAGTATACCACAGTAACTGATGATGAAATTTTTGCTCCGGTCGTTGACTATTCACAGGCATATTCCCAGATGAAACCTGATATCCTGGGTGAAGTTAGCTATGGCCAATTAAAGAGCGGACAGATAAAAGTTAAGAATAAGAAAGTTCCTACTGCTTCCCTTTCCAGCTACGCGCGGGCTGTAGAAATCGCTACTACCCTAAAGGAATGGATACTAAGCGGCAAATTCTTACTAACGGAACCAGTGGCGCCCTTGCCTGGTGCGGAATCAGGAATTACCCTTAAACCGCTGAAAGAGCGCCCGATAGAAGAGTAAAAACCACAGTTTTTAAAGACGCTTAAGAAAGAAGATTAATAAATAATCCCAACCAACTAAAGATACTTTACCTGATTTAAACTACAACTAATAGCAGAGGTGGTGATAATGATGGCAGTTTCTAAAAGGATAGTCCTGCGCTTCCCCAGGCGCTTGGTAGACCGACCAATAGTGAGTCGGCTGGTTAAGGATTTCAACCTTGATTTCAACATCTTAAAGGCTTCGGTTACGCCGGATGAAGAGGGGCTTCTGATACTGGAATTGAATGGAGAACAAGATGATTATGATAAAGGTATCAATTACCTGACCAGAACCGGGGTAAGAATCCAATCACTCAGCCAGGATGTAACCCGTAATGAGGAACGGTGCACTCATTGCGGTGCCTGTATAACTGTTTGCCCTGCCGGGGCTTTTGTTCTGGAGCCTGCAACCAGGCGGGTCAATTTCCTCAACGAAAAGTGTCTTGCCTGCGGGCTCTGTATCAAGGCCTGTCCTCCAAGAGCCATGGAGTTACACTTTTAGCCAATGTATGAGCCCAAAACCTATCGTCATTGGGTTAAGGGAAAAGACTTGGTCTCTTTTAATGTAACGGTAAAAGAGACCGATATATATGTTCGTGCCTCGAAGAATCTGAGAAGTAAAACCCTAAGGCTGGTAACCAAGTATCGTGAGTCACTGGAGAGGTATATTGAGCGATACCCCTCGTTTCTAACCGCCCTTGAACCCCTCTCCGTTGGTAGTGATGCTCCTCAGATTGTAAAGTCGATGGCAGATTCAGCCAGAAAAGCTGGAGTTGGACCTATGGCATCGGTAGCAGGGGCAATAGCTGAATTTGTCGGCACCGAGCTACTAGCCTTCTCTCCAGAGGTAATCGTAGAGAATGGAGGCGATATTTTTTTGAAGAGCCTGAGAAAAAGAATGGTAAGCATTTACGCCGGCAAATCGCCGCTAACTGGTCAAATTGGTCTGGAAATCGAGGCAGAGGAGACACCGCTAGGAATCTGCACCTCTTCTGGAACAGTGGGACATTCGCTGAGTTACGGGCGGGCTGATGCCATAGTGGCTCTTTCTCCTTCAGCCTCCCTAGCTGACGCCGCCGCCACGGCTATAGGCAACCTGATTAAACAACAAGAAGATATCCCGAACGGGATTGAACTGGCAAAGGGAATCGAAGGGTTGAAGGGAGTGCTCATCATTAAGGACGACAAGGTGGGGATTTGGGGTGAAGTGAAAGTATGCCAGATAGATTGAAGCTACCCTAGAGAGCAAAACAAATGCCAAGGAGTAACGGATATGCTTACCGAAGATGAGCAGGAAAGGTATGACCGCCAGATAATAATGAGGGGATTCGGTACGGAGGGGCAGGAAAAGCTTAAGCAAGCCAGGGTTGTTATCGCCGGTAGCGGGGGATTAGGCTCCCCGGCATCAATATACCTAGCCGCCGCTGGGGTGGGAACGATACGAATAGTTGACCATGATAGAGTAGAACTCAGTAACTTAAACCGGCAGATTCTACACTGGGATAAGGATATCGGCAGAAATAAGGTTGATTCAGCCACTGAAAAGCTAAACCAGTTAAACCAGAATGTGAAAATAGAAACTATACAGGAAACGATAAACGAAGCTAACGTCTCCAGACTTGTAGCCGGCTTTGACGTCATAGTTGATGCCATGGACAATCTACCGACCAGATATTTGCTAAACAAGGCAGCAATAGAGAACCATATCCCCTTCATTCACGGAGCAGTTTATGGCCTCGAAGGAAGGGCTATGACTATAATCCCGGGCAAAACAGCCTGCCTGAGATGTGTATATCGGGGGCTTACCCCTGAGCAGAAATTCCCGGTGATTGGGGTTACTCCAGCAGTTATCGGCTGTGTTCAGGCGACAGAAGTGATAAAGTATCTCGTGGGGATTGGTACGCTTCTAACCAATAGACTATTAGTTTATGATGGGCTGAATATGAAATTCACTGAACTGGTGGTTAAGAGAGACCCAAATTGTGCACATTGTAGCCACTTGGTCGAGAAAACATAGCAAATGAGCACAAAGATAGTTATTCCTTCATAATAAAAATAAAACAGGGAGGTTAATACAATGGTTAAGACCAGGGTTACCGAAATGTTGGGGATAGAGTATCCCATAATTTGCGGTGGATTCGGCAATGTTACCCAGGTAGAACTGGCAGCAGCAGTCTCCAATGCAGGGGGATTTGGTATCATTGCCTCATCCTACCATAGAACCCCTGAAGCATTACGAGATGCACTCAGGGAGGTCAAGAGCCTTACTGATAAACCCTTTGGAGTGAATATCAGTTTGTTCCCCTCGGCTACGCCTCTCCCCAATAAGGAGTTTATTGAGGTTATCATTGAGGAGGGGGTTAAGGCAGTGGAGGCTTCAGGACACCAGGCTCCTGAGGAGTATATTTCTCGCCTTAAGGAAGGCAATGTGCTTTTGATTCACAAGTCAGCTACAGTGAGACATGCCCTCAAGGGACAGGAGGTAGGAGCAGATATGGTAGCTATAGTAGGTATGGAGAATGGGGGAGCTACCGGCATGGAAGATGTTAGCACATTAGTGCTTGTCCCTGTACTGGCTGATACTGCCACGGTGCCGGTTATCGCTGGAGGGGGGTTTGCTGATGGCCGAGGCCTGGTTGCTGCCCTGGCCCTGGGAGCTGAGGGGGTAGTTATGGGCACCCGCTTTATGGCTACTAAAGAGTGCTCAATCCATCCCAATTACAAAGAGTGGTTACTCAAGGCTACCGAGAGGGACACTGTACTGGTAATGCGTTCTCTTCAAAATACCCACAGAGCTCTACGGAGCAAGGTTACTGAAGAGCTGCTGAAACTGGAGGCAAGAGGGGCCTCTTCTGAAGAGATGGCACATGTTCTAAGAGGTGATTCATCCCGGAGCGTAACTCGGGATGGTGACCCTGGCGCCGGAGTAGCCTTTGCCGGTGAGGCAGTGGGGTTGATACACGATATTCCTACAGTAAAGGAATTAATTGATAGAATGGTAAATGAAGCGGAGGTTATCACCCAGCGTCTCCACAATATCTCGGTATGAACGGAA
>CAYNFT010000049.1:0-15485 GCA_964396535.1 uncultured Dehalococcoidales bacterium
CTACGACAGTTGGAACAGACAGCCACTCCCAATACCTGCCCCCACGGCAGACCGACCATCATTCATCTTAGTTCATCTCAGCTGGAAAAGGAGTTCCACAGGAGCTGATTTAGTAAGGCCGCTACGCAACCATGGGTACCATTCAGTTGTGGTTGGTAGGGTCATTGCGAGCCGAAGGCGAAGCAATCTCATGCCTGACTGTATCGATTTTTGGGATTGCTTCGTCACTACGCTTCTCGCAATGACATTTTTATCAACCATAATCAAACAGAATGTCCTCTTCGACTTATTGACAAAACCTTAAGAATAGACTAAATTTGAGTCCAACACCAGCAACTAAACAAGGGGGGGGGAAGGAAATGGCAGTTGATGGAACCTACAATATTGAGATGACCACACCGATGGGCGCTCGACCCGGCAAGCTCACACTCAAAACCGACGGTGGCTCCCTCAGTGGCACTTACACTGCTGAACAGGGGGATAATGCGTTCAAAGACGGCACGGTTTCTGGAGAAGAGATTGCATTTTCGGTGAAGGTAAATGCCCCGATGGGTGAGATTACAATCGGTGTCAAGGGAACCGTGAGTGGCGATACTATCTCTGGTCAGGTGCAGCTCGGTTCTTTTGGTTCGGCTCCTTTCAAGGGTACCCGGGCTTGACGCTTAACATTTAGCATTTTAGAGACAGCCAGAGCTACGAAGCTACCACTGGCTAGTGTAGCCGGATATATCTCTTAGTTTGACACGAGATAACATCATGTACTATGGTGTAGCAGTTTTGTTACGTCTTAAACTCGCCTTAGCTTTGAATTCAGTCTCTTTTCCTCAGGAAGACCTTGAGGCTGTTTATCTTCCCCACTCCCTTCAGGGAGTTTGCCATAGCCAGAAGGACATTGGTAATGCACTCTCTGGGGAACATACTTAGAGAAATGGGGGAATCGTTTATGTAGAGGGAGAGACGCTCACTCTGGGGTTTGATAAATCCTTCCTCCAGAAAATCAGCCAAACCCTTGATATCCTCCAAGGAGAACTGCCTGGTCTTGGTTTCCAGAGGTTCATCGGTGGCGATAGCTATAAGCCTCTTGATATTCTTTAAGGGTGGACCAGCCTCTTTACGGTGGACCTCAATCTTGGGTGCTTTGTCCTGCTTAAAACCCTCGGCAAGGATAATGTCATAGTCCTCCCCCAGGAGTCGGGCTATCTCATCGAGAGTGATATCCGGGGCGGCTGGCTTAATTAAAATTACCTTATCCAGAGAACTAACGATAGTAGCCTCGCTCCCCGCTTGAAGGTGGCGACTGCTGTCCTTGTCCGCTTCATCAAGGGTTGTGCCTTGAGGAGCATGCTTGATGGTAGCCACTCGATAGCCTCTGGACTTTAGCTCTCGAACCAGCTTTTCGATCAGGGTTGTCTTCCCCGACTTTGAATTACCTACAATTGAAACGATGGGGGGCATTTTCCTTTCTCTCCTTCCCAGTCTTTGCACTCTCTAGATTTGTTCTTTCAGCAAAGCTGATTTATATTTATCATAAGAAAATTGCCATCACTGGCTGGTTCCAGTTTCTTCGTAATCCCTCTCACCAAATATCTTAGTTCCAAGTCTCACCATATTGGCACCCTCCTCAATGGCAATCTGGTAGGAATTTGTCATCCCCATTGAGAGGTATTTCATCTCGACATCAGGCAGATTGAGCTGCTTAATCTTTTCAAATATTTTCCTCGTTTCGACGAAATACGGTCTTGAATCTTCGGGATTACCAAAACGAGGCCCCATAGTCATCAGTCCCATTACCTTCATGCTCTGATACGCTGAAATCTCTCTGGTTAAATGCTCAACATTCTCCGGAAAAACGCCGGATTTTTGCTCTTCCCGACCGCTGTTTACCTCGATTAGAACCGGCATTATTTTGCCTATTTGGGCACATCTCTTATCAATCTCTCCGGCTATTTCCATGGAATCAACGGTTTCTATCATATCGAATATACTCACCGCTTTTTTCACCTTATTTTTTTGAAGGTGCCCAATTAAATGCCATTCTGCTCTACTACCTACCGCCTCATAAGCTCTTTCGGCTTCCTGAACGTAGTTTTCCCCTACAATTTTCACCCCCGCTTCAACAGCCTTCAGGATTTCTTCTGGTTGCCTTGTCTTGGCAGCGGCTACCAGTTGAATCCCCTCTGGCAGTTCGCTCAATATCTGGTTAACATTTTTTCTAACTTTGGTCACTGAATTATCCCATCAATTGCAGATGATAGCATTGTCACGAACTCTGAAAGAAAATAAACCTTATAATAAGATTCTATCAATAAATGACTATGTTTTCCACACCGCTGTTGAAACTGTGACTTCCATGATAAGAAGACGCAGTCTGGAAGCCCTTGAGATTGTTTGTCAATCTATGGAATCCTCTCTTGACTATTGGCCTTGAATGTATGAAAATAAACTTACTATTAGAGATAAGGTAGTCTATGAATCGAACAAGGGGATTTGTTAATCTGAATCGCTTTAAATCTAGCAAGACTATTAAACGTCTGAGCAAAATCGGTTACGATAAGTATAGGGGAAATAAGAGAAGAAAGAGGTCAGGGTAAAAACACCAGATAAAAATCACCCTTACTGACAGGGCGGACAAGACGCAGTTTAAATAAAGTATCGGGGCGTAGCGCAGCCAGGTAGCGCACCTGAATGGGGTTCAGGTGGTCGCAGGTTCAAATCCTGTCGCCCCGACCATAGATAGGAGAGAGCGGTTCTAAACAACCTGAACCGGGCGGGCTCACCAAAAAGTCATGGTTCAGAATGGTTCATGGGAATGGTTACTCACAGGTTTTAAAATCGACCTCGAGACACAAGTTAAACCAAAGACTGCCAAAGGCCTGCGCTTTGACTTCCCAGCGCGTTCTTCACCCCCCGAAACCCTCAAATATATCATAATTATTACCTGCATAATCGCTCCCCCCTATTCTAAAACGAGCATATTTCTCAGTTTTTTAGACCGTGCCCTGGTTTAACTTCTATTGACAAAAGTATGTAAAGTATGTAATATATATATTATATGAATAGTATCACCTTAAATAATCGAGGAGAGCTATTATGGAAGATAAATTAGAAGGAAGGATACCCAAGTTTTATGGAGCGGTCGTTGTTGGTGAACGAGGCCAGATAGTTATACCGGCTGAAGCCCGCCGCGGCATGGATATTACTCCTGGTGAAAAACTGATTATTTTAGGTGGCCCACAAGAAAATATGTTAATGATAGCTAAAGCGGAATCTGTGTCGCAGTTACTGAGTAAGGCTATGGAGCACCTGTCCCAGTTTGAGAGTTTGCTCAAGGCCGATGATGAGCCTCCCAAGTAGTTTCTTGAAAGCAGTGCTATTGATACGTTTTTAGGCTTTGACGGATATACCCTAATTTAACTGGAAGGTGGTATTTATGGAGAAGAATGGTGATTTGGTTGTCCAAACCGAACATCTGACCAAGTGTTTCGGTAAACTGGTAGCCGTAGATGACCTTAATTTAGAGGTTCGTAAAGGAGAGGTCTTTGGCTTTCTGGGTCCTAACGGTGCTGGAAAGAGCACAACAATGGGAATGATGCTGGGTCTTATCTCTCCTACCTCAGGAACATTAGAGCTCTTTGGTCTGAACATTCAGAGCTATTTGCCCAAAATACTGCAAAGAATAGGGGCTGTGACGGAAAGTACCGGATTTTACCCCTACCTTTCCGGGAAAGATAATTTAGACTATATTGCCCGGATTACCGGAGGAATAAGCAGTAGCAGGATTGAAGAGGTTCTGGAATTGGTAGAGTTGTCAGGCCGCGAGAAGGATAAGTTCAGCAACTATTCCCTGGGGATGAAGCAGCGTCTGGCTATAGCTTGCGCTCTGCTCAACGATCCAGAATTTATCGTTTTAGATGAGCCGACCAACGGCTTGGATCCAGCGGGTATGAAAGAGATTCGTGAACTTATCATCAGGCTGGGACAGGAAGGGAAAACCATTTTTCTTAATAGCCACCTGCTGCATGAAGTGGAACAGGTTTGCAGGCGTGTGGCAATTATCAAACAGGGTAAGGTGATTACCCAGGGACTGGTTAAAGATTTGATGAAGAAAGAAGATATCCTTCAGATAAAGGTAAACGAACCTGAAAGGGCTATGACAGTTCTAAAAAACATCGATTGGATAACTTCTATCGTCAGAGAAGATGATAAATTGCTTATCGGTGTTAAAGCAGAGAAATATGCCGAAATAAGCTCTGTTTTGGCCAAGGAAAGTATCTTTGTAACGGAAATGAGAGCTAAAGAAGATACACTGGAAGAATTTTTCCTGGAAATGACTGAGGAGAGAATAAATGATTGAGATGATTCGAGCAGAGCTTTTTAAACTGCGTAAGAGAAGAATGACATGGATATTGCTTATTATCCTGGCTGCTTTCTTTTGTCTTATGTTTTTCGCCACTTATGGGATAACTTCAAGTCCACCTGATAGAATGCCGGGAGAAGCTGTAGATGCGATAAGAGCTTCACTCCAGTTTCCTGATGCATTCAACATGATTTTTTCAACCGCAGGTGCTATTGGGACACTATTATTGATAATTCTGGTAGCATCGTCCATAGGTAATGAATATGGTTGGGGTACGGTCAGGCAGGTGCTGACAAGGAGGGGAATCAGGTATTATTTCGTTATATCAAAGCTGGTTTCCTTTATCATTATAGCGGTCATAGGCCTGTTAATCTCTGTTGTTATCGGATTTATTTTAGCCTTAATTACCTCCAATCTAATAGGTAGTATTAACTGGGACTTTATGACGGCCTCTTACATTGGTGGACTGTTTGAGAAGTTTGGATGGACACTATTTTCTTTACTTCCATACATACTTATGGCTGCCTTCTTTGCCTTCTTGGGTCGCTCTGCTATAGCCGGTATAGGTGGAGGATTAGGGTTCTACTTTATAGAAGCTATAGCTGTGGGTATATTCAATCAGGCGGGGGGTTGGTTGGCTAAAATACCAGATTATCTGATTGGACCTAATGTTGATGCACTCATGCCATCTAGTCTATTTACTCAGGGTCCATTTGCATCTGCTGGTACTTTGCCGTCGACACTTAATGCTTCATTAACATTAGTTGTCTATTGTGTTGTGTTTATAGTTATATCTTTATATATGTTTAAAAAGAGGGATGTAACAGCCTAGTAATTATCCGTAGTATTAGAATGAAAAAACACGGGATAAGAAAGAATGAGCTCTATCGAAGCAGAGGATTTAACCAAGCGTTTTGGTAAATTTACCGCGGTGGACCGTATTTCCTTTCAGGTAGGAAAAGGCGAGATATTTGGTTTTCTGGGACCCAACGGAGCTGGTAAATCCACCACTATCCGAATGCTTTGTACTCTGCTTCAGCCGACGAGCGGGAGCGCCAAAGTGGCTGGTTTTGACATATTAAAGCAGTCGGACAGGGTGCGAGAGCATATCGGGCTGGTCGCCGAAAAGCTCATTCTCTATGACCGACTCACGGCTGCTGAGAATCTCACCCTCTTCGGCAGGCTGAACAACCTCCCTGAGAAGGAGATAAAGCAGCAAATAGATAAATGGGTTGGCCGTTTGCAGATGGAAGAGTGGCGTAACCATTTAGCTGGAAAGTTCTCAACCGGTATGAAGCAGCGCATTAATATTGCCCGGGCTCTCATCCATCACCCCGATGTTCTCATCTTGGATGAGCCGACTCTCGGACTTGACCCGCAGACCGCTCGTACTATCCATGATTTTATAAAGGAGCTTAGCCAGGAAGGCATAACCGTTGTGCTGACTACTCATGACATGGCGGAAGCAGAGTCTCTTTCTCACCGCATCGCCGTTATAGACCGGGGCAAAATAGTGGCTATAGACAGCATCCCGAATTTAAAAAGAAGTCTGGCACAGAAAGGGCAGACACTCATCGAGGTTGAAGTACCGAACCTGAACGACTCCATACTGAACAATCTGAAGACGATGGAATCGGTCACCTCTTTAGCACAATCGGATACCTACCGGATTAAAATTCATGCCACCGGTGATAGTCCCATAGCAGAAATAGTGGGTACAATCACTGCCGCTGGAGGTCAAATCCGCACGATAAACACAGCAGAGCCCACAATGCATGACGTATTTCTGCATCTCACTGGCAGCGAAATGCGTGACGAGGTAAATGAAAAGATGCCCTTGCCCCACGAACATAGACCACCAGGGTGGGGAAGAGCTTCGAGGATAAGGTAAGCTATTATTCAAATCTCAGGTGTATAAAGGACAAGGGATGTTTCGTGATATTATAAAAATTTTAACACACAGTTACCACATCGGAGTAAAAGATTTACGGGAGTTTACTCGTGACCGGATGCAACTGGTAGCGTTCATCATCATGCCTATCTTTATGATGATAATGATGGGCTTTATCTTTCCCTCCCAGAATTCTCTCCAGAACACCCCTTTCGGCATCGTTAACCTGGACGAGGGACAGTTTGGAGCGCAGATAACCTCCGCTCTTCAGCAAATGAGCACGGAACCGGATAAAAAACTATTTGACATTACCAATCCTCAAAGCGAGACTAAGGCGATAGAATTGATAAAGAAGCAGGCGATAAATGGCGCTATTATCATTCCACCTGATTTCTCAACCACGATAATGAGCGGCAATCAGGGCAAGATTACTGCTATCACCAACCAATCCAACCCCCAGATTGCTTCGTTGATTAGTAGCATGCTGGACAAGATAATGTCCGAATTATCTTACCACATGGCTGCCGGGCAGGTTGCCGTCCTTATGCCTGATGTTTCCAGTCCTGAGGCAGTAGTCCGACCATTTGTTGTGGAGACAAAAGGGGTGGTGCCGGGCGACCCCAACTATTTCCAGTTTATGGCCCCCGGGCTCATGGCAATGGTCATCATGATGGCGGTTATGACCGGGATTGCCGCTTCCGTCTCGCAGGAACGGGAGCTTGGCACTCTGGATGGTATGTTGTCGGCACCTACCAGCCGACTGTCCATTATTCTCGGCAAGAGCTTAGCTCAGATAGTACGCGGGCTTCTGCAAGCCGGGATTACTCTGCTGCTGGCAGTAGGAGTCTTTGGAATTAGCATTAACGGTAGTCCCTTGCTGCTGGTTATGCTACTGATACTCACCGTTTTCTCTTTTGTTGGCATCGGTATGCTGATATCTGCCATGGCATCCCAACAGCAAACGGCAACGATCATCATGATGACCCTGACCATGCCTATGATGTTTCTCTCCGGTGCTTTCTTCCCCATACAACAAATGCCGCAAATAATGCAGTGGGTTTCTCGGGTGTTACCCCTGACTTATGCTGTGGATGCGCTGCGCAAATGCATGGTACTCGGTACCGGCATTTCAGGAATGATGACTGAAATCCTGGTCATGGTGGGCTTCGGTGTTATATTCATGCTTGTTGCCATACCGGTCTTCAGAAAGGTTATTACGAGGTAGGACATCCCAAGACAGCATAATTGAGATGCTATACTGCGCGATAGGGTATCACATTCTGGCTTTTTGTTGACTACTGTAGCTAGTAGCAATAAAATGCAGCTGGATAGTCCTTAGCTATTTAACCACAGCTGACTACAGGAGTTTTGACGAAATGTTATTAAGCGTTAGCAAAATCCTAAAAAGAAACCGCCTGTTCAAACAATTTAGCTTCAAAACAGGGGGTATTTTTGACTTTGGTAGCGCATACCGGATTCGAACCGGTGATCTCCTCCTTGAGAGGGAGGTGTCCTAAACCCCTAGACGAATGCGCCACTTATCAAACAGAGCTTTCTGCCTACGTAATCCTATGAGCAAGATAGCTGGCTGGTCCAACAGGAACCATATCGAACTTTTTACGACGTGATTTTGTTCCAAGATTACGCGAGCTCGTTGCCATGTTTTTGCAATGCCAGCCATAGCTATTATAGCAGCATAGGCACAAAACGACAATATGGAGGGCTGTTTCGAACGGAACCTGACGAGAAGTGGAATAACCTCGTATTGAGAACTCCAGGGGGTACAGGATACTTTAAGAAAGATAGAGCATTGCTGCATATCACTCTACATTGTTCTGGATGTGACATTACGGACTTTTATTTTTTGGGGGTCAATACAAGCTTCTATTACTTTACGTGCATATGACATAATGCTATTCATCATCCGTTGTCTTCCGCTTACCCACGGACTCTCGCAGCAGTTCAATTTGCTGCTGCAGTTTTCGCTGTTTCCGTTGCATAAATAATACATAGCCGAAGACGACTACCCAAATAACGGTATAGGCTGCAAAGAGATACCCTAAATTCTCCATAAGTCGTTATCCTCCTACTCTTCTTGCGTATTTCTTAAATATTTGATGTCAGTCTCCATAGACTTCAGGTTAGCGCCCTGAATGGTCAGGAGGGTATACAACACGGTGAAAGCGGCAATACACACCAGCAGGGTTATGAGCATTGGTGTTGCAAGCCCCCCTTCAAAGATTATCGTGGTTGGATGCTGCGTCCGCCAGAGGTTTACCGTCAGGAAAACAATGGGTACATCGATGAATCCTACAATGCCTATTACGGCGCTAAATCTGGCACCCCGAGCTGGTTCAGTGGCAAAACTGCGCACCAGAAGGTAAGCAAGATAAATCAGCCAGAGCACCAGCGATGTTGTCAGGCGCGCATCCCAGGTCCACCAGATTCCCCAGACCGATTTTGCCCATATAGGTCCGGTAATTAAGACCAGTGTAGTGAAGATGACTCCAACCTCTGCCGAAGCGCAGGCGATAGCATCCCATTTCATCTCCCGTTTCCAGAGGTAGAGAATACTGAAGACAAAGGTGATGGAAAATGCTAGGAAGCCGACCCAGGCTACGGGTACATGGAAATAAAATATACGCTGCACTATGCCGGTGTGCTTGTCGGTCGGTACATATATGAAGACCATGTAGAGAGCCACTATCATCAGAGCGAAGCCCAGTCCCAGCAGTATATTATTTCTTAAGATATGTTTGCCATTCATAATAAATCCATTCTCCTATCAGAGATTTTAGCTACTCCTCAACCACAAACTCGAAAACCAGCGTGGCTACCACCAGATAGATAATATCAAAGGCAATAATTATTTGCAGCCATGTTAAAATACCCTCCCAGGATTCGCCAGCCAACACTGGTACTGTAGCTTTGACTGCAGCAACGATTACCGGAAAAACAATTGGCAGGAAGAGAATGGGGAGCATAACATCCCGCGCGCGGGTGTTTATGGCTACAGCCGAAAACAGCGTACCCACGGACGCA
The DNA here is from genome assembly GCA_964396535.1 of uncultured Dehalococcoidales bacterium. Lineage (GTDB taxonomy): Bacteria > Chloroflexota > Dehalococcoidia > Dehalococcoidales > UBA2162 > CAYNFT01. The sequence continues at coordinate 9,291 of CAYNFT010000049.1, forward strand.
AAGCCTATATTTGCCAGTAAAATGATGAGGGCAAGTCTTGGCAAAAAGAGGGGCAGGTTAAAAAGGGCAAGGAATATTGGAGTTATGACAATGGCAATGGCCAGCATGAAGGTGAAGCCGCCCACCAGCTTTCCCCAGTAGATTATAGCCTGGTCTACAGGACAGAGCATCAATCCCTCCAGCCGTGAGTTCTCCTTCTCCACAGCGAAAATACGGTTAAAGCCGAGTACTCCACCAAAGGTTAGAGCCACCCATAAAATACCGGGAGCCACAAGTTCCATACCGTCTGCTCTCGTGCCAAAAGCAAAATTAAAAATCACCAGCACCAGCAGAGCAAAGACCAGCACAGAGGTAACAATCTCTTTTGTCCTGAACTCTGTCAGTATGTCCTTCCAGAAAATGGCTAGAATTTTGGTAAACACTTTCTTTACACGTCCATCCCTGTGCGCTGTTCATAGACCTGCTGAAAGTCCAGTGTGCCTATCTCATCTTTAGTTGCCTGATAAACGATTTTACCCCGGTCAAGGATAATTACACGGTCACCCAGTTCCAAGCCTCGCTCCAGATTATGGGTAGTCATTACTACAGTACGAATATCAGAGTTGATACTGCCCAACACATCGCTTATCACACTACGGACATGCGGGTCAAGCCCAACCTCAGGCTCGTCAAGAAGAAGTATTGAAGGATTGTGGAGAACAGCCCGAGCAATGGAAGCCCTCTGCTGCAAGCCGTGCGAAAGTGTGCCCACCCGGTCATTTATGCGAGATTCAAGCTGTACCCAAGCTATCACATCCTGGATTCGCTGCTCCAGATTCGGGACATCGTACATTTTGCCGTAAAACTTAAGGTTTTCGTAAATGGTAAGGTCGTCATAAAGAAAGGTTTGATGACTGACCAGGCTTATTTTGCGCCTGATTTGTGCCGGTTTATCACGGATATCGATGCCGTCCAGCCGCACACTGCCGGAGGACGGCTTGACCAGGGTTGACAGTATCTTGAGTAGCGTCGTTTTCCCCGCCGCGTTAGGACCAAAGATAACAAGATGCTCACCTCTGCTTACCTTCAGGTCAATACCCCTCAGGGCATGGCGTTCCCCGAATAGCTTGCTCACTCCCCGAGCTTCAATAGCCCAGGAGGAAGAAGCTGAGCCCTGCTCACTCATTGGCATTCTCCCGCTTCCTTCTTTTTCTCACCAGGTAAACAGCAGCGCCAGCAATTACCACAGCTATAATAATCCAGAGTATTACAAAAAATATATTGCCATCCCCTGATAAATTGGACAGGTGAAAGTCTATCGTAGTTCCGCGAGGTAGATTTGCTCCCTGGAAGTGGATGAACCGCTCACCGGTATCAGTAACTACAGGCTCGGCTGGCGCCAATTGGGTAACGGTAACTTCAATGTCCTCGCCTCCTACCATGAGTTCAAGGCTGTCTGTGGGGTAGTTAATCTCTATGGGGATGCTAAGCTCATTTGAGTCTGGTTTGGTCAGCCTGTAGGCATAGACAAGCTGTCTCTCACCCGGAGGGAACGGTACGAGATAAGTAAGCCTGTTATCACCCAGATACTGGTAGTCAGACATCAGTTCCTGAGGAGCCTCAAAGCTGGTGGCTCCTTCCGGTAGTGTGAAAACCAGCACTCCGTTTGTCCCTATATATGTCCTGTCTCCATCATTAACCAGCCAGAAGACTTCGGTAACCAGCAGGCTTTCTTCTTCAACATTTACAATGGTGTGGGCTAGCCCGACCCTTATTGCCTGGTCGCTGGTGGTAGTATCACAAACCCCAACCTCAACATATGCGGTCGTCTCACCGGAGTCGAAAACAGCCTCGTAGTAGTAATCAACCCCCATATATTTGGGGGAGAGCCAGTGTTGATGCTCGATGGCAACATTGTCGAAGTGGAATTTACCTTCCGCATCCGTTTCGGCAGTCCTTGTCTCTGCCAGCACATCGTCGATGTAAGTAAGCAAGGTGACCTCTGTTCCAGCCACGCTGCCGCCTTCTTCGGTACCATTGATTACCTGTCCGCTAATGACTCCTTCGGCAGGCGCCTGAGCAAGGGCAGTTCCCGGAAGTTCAAAAACCAATAAAAAAGCTAATATGATAATGAGTCGGTACATAATTCACCCTTTTACTTCAGATAGTTGCTTTTCCTTTGCCGGAAAGGCGACAACTCCTCCGAGCAAGAAGAATCCTCCACCCGCCCATATCCAGACAATCATAGGATTTAGCAGAACCCGAAAAGTAGCTGCTGTATCCTCGGGGTCATAGCTGGTCCAGACCAGGGAGACAAATAAATCATCAGCCGGCGTGGTGCGCACTGCTACTTCGGCAAAGTGGTCTTTATATCCGAACCAGTAATCGTAGCTCGGATTCATAATTCCTGCCACACGGTCACTCCGATTTACTAACATGGAAGCAACAGCGCTCAGCTTCACGTTATCCTGCTTCAGCAACAGTTCCTTATAGGTTAGCTTATAGTCGCCAACACTCATCGACTCTCCAATATTGAGTGTCTCCATTTTCTCAATGCCATAGAAAGAAGATGCGATGATTCCAAGGGCAATGAGGATAACACCAATATGGGCAAGAAAGCCGCCATAACGCGCACGGTTACTGCTGAGTAGAGAGAAGAATGCCCGGATGAAGTTTTCCTTCCTGGTACGATGCCGGCCTCTTGTTCCCCGGTACCATTCCAGACAAATGGTGAACAGGGGTAAACCACATATGATTACTGCTACAGCATACCAGTTACCGATGCCCGAAACCAGTATGACGAGAGCGATAACCAGCGCAGCAATAAAAGTATACAAGAAATTCCGTTTAATCGAATGCCAGGCCGTTTTGCTCCAGCCAAGCAGGGGGCAGATTCCCATCAGGAAAACGAGAACGAGCATGATTGGCCCGCAGCTCCGGTCAAAGAAACTGCGGTCTAAAGCCAGCTTCGCCCCCCCCACTGCTTCAACTACTCGTGGCAGCACCGTTCCAACAAGAATAACCAAAACAAGAACTACCAGGATGATATTGGTAAGAAGGAAAGCGCCTTCTCTGGAGATAAGGGATGCCGGTTTTGTCTCTCGCTCCAAATCTCTATGACGGATATATAACAGTACTAATGAGCTGATTAGCGTAACCAGAATGGCAGCAAGGATATAAGGCGGGAGTGGTGAGCCGTAGAAGCCGTGCAGGGGCGACTCAATACCTCCGTGAGTTATAAAGGGGCTGAGCAGAGTCAGCTCGAAAGTGAATATAATAAGAAGCAGGCTCCATGTATTTAGATAATTTCTCTGCCTTAGCATTGCGATTGAGTGGAGAAAGGCAGTTCCTAGCAACCAGGGCATAAGGCCGGCGTTCTCAACGGGATCCCATGCCCAGTATCCTCCCCAGCCCAGTTCATTGTAAGACCACCACATTCCCAATAAGTTACCTGTGCCCAGTGCGCACCAGGCGAAGATAGTCCAGCCTCTAACTCCGCCACTCCATTTGCCACCAGGGCTGCGGGTAATCAGGGCTGCCATAACCAGGGCAAAGACAACGGCAAAGCCGGCAAACCCTAGATACAACAAGGGGGGGTGGACCAGCATGCCGAAGTTCTGCAGTAATGGATTTAAGCCAAAACCATCAGCCGGTGGAGACGGGTGTTTCTCAAATATATTGACTCCAAATGTAACCAGAGCTATAAAGAATATCTCCAGGATTGCCAGGATAGCAAGCGCGTAAGGCACAATTAGCCGATGATAACTACTTCTCTGAAGAACCAGCACGGCGGCAAACAGCGAGACCAGCCATCCCCAGAGGAACATGGAGCCAGCTTTACTGGCATATAGAGCACTTAGTGTATAGACCAGAGGCAGTTCCTGGCTGGCATGTTCGGCTACAATCTTAACACTGAAATCCTTGGTGATAAATGCATATAAAATGATGACCAGTGCCAGTGTATATAGTCCAAAAACAGCAAGGATACTACTGCGGGCGCTTGTCAGTAATCGTCCAGAGCCAAGCCTGACACCAACTACTGAAGCTACTACCGAGAATACTGCTAAGAGAAGTGCTACTACTAAAGCGATATACCCTATTTCTGTCATCTATAAGACTAATCTTCCGGTTCATACTTGGAGGGGCACTTCATTATAAGTTGACTCGCCTGGAATATCCCATCAGAGTGGTATTTGCCCTCGACCAGGATATTGGAGCCCGTCTTGAAGCCACTGGGCTTGGCACCATGGTAGATAACCATTAGAGTGTCACCACCCTCAGTGATGGTAAATTTGAGTTCAAGGTCTTCCGCATTCCATTCAATGGGGTTACCTATCTTACCAGCAACCCGAACATTGGTATTGTAAAGCTCAGTACCTTTAGAAGTGTACTCGCTTACGGTTACGTAGTAATTTACTGAGCTACCGAAGCTCAGATAAAGCAGGTAACCTACTACCAACGCCAGGATTAGCCCCCCAATTAGATACCTTCTTTTCATGCCCTCTGTCCTTCCCGGACTTCTAACCTGATACCCCCCTAATCAGTCTACTTTGGTAGCAGGTACAGTGTCAATGAAAACTATGCGGTCATTGAGGCTACCAGCCTCATAGTACCTTGCATAAAAATTTTGTTGAAAATGCTTATCAGCATAATTGACTTAACATACTCAGGTATGGTATATTCTAAGAGGAATGTCTCACGGTTTATTAAAAGCAACTTCTAATACTATCGTGGCAACCGTAGTTACTTATTCATTCTCCCATTGGCATAAATTGGCAGAAGCTATACGGTGTTGGCCAATGTCCAAGCCAGTGTTCATATAGTACGTACACATTATAATAAAACAATTAAGGGTGAGGAGGAATACTAGATGCGAATGAGATTATGGCCAGGTGTGGTCACCATCGCTATCCTGCTGGTACTACTGACGGCACTACCAATACTCAGTGCCTGTGGTGGGGAAGAGATAGAAACCGAAGTAGAAGTAGAAGAGGTAGTAACAGAGGAAGAAGCAGAAGAGTTTGATATTGTTAAGGACGCTGTGGCGGACTACCTGACTGATAAGGCAGGACTCATAATGGCCTCTGATTTACACATGATGATTGTCGAAGACGACGCTCCGTATATTGTCAGTGTCCAAAGCGCGGAAAATTATGCTAAGGGACACATTCCCGGTGCGGTTAATATCAAGTTTAGTGAACTGACCACGCTCCCTAAGAATGAGGAAATTCTGCTGTATTGCGATTCAGGTCAAGTAGCTTCCTTTGGGGCGGCAGTACTCGGCGTTCTGGGCTACGATGTCCAGAATCTAAAACATGGAATTAGTGGCTGGACAACGGACCCGAATGTTGCTACACTACGGTTCAACCCGGAGGCAGACCAATTTGATTATCAAACGGAGACCACAGCCAACGAGGGGGCAACCTATGGCTACCCGGAACTTGACAACACTACTTCAAGCGATTCAGATGCGATAATAGAGGCTGCCGTTGCGACGGTATCGGCTAAATTTATCCTGGCAACCGATTTAAACATGAAGGTTGCTGAAGGTGAGGACATGACTATCCTGGACATCCGCAGTGCGGCGTATTATGCTGCTGGGCACATCCCCGGCGCGATTAATTTCGGGATAGGCAGTCTGGTTGATAACCTTAACAAACTTGACCCGGATGCGTCGGTCTACGTATACTGCGATACTGGACATTGGGCAGCTCAGGCAGTCGCTTTACTACAGATGCTAGGGTACGATGCCTACAGCCTTAAGTTTGGCATCTGCTCCTGGTCATCAGATGAAGCAATCAATAATGGCCTGTGCTTCGATGTTGCCAGTGTCCAGGGTTACGAAGTAGAAAAATAAACCTCTCGTAAAAGTTTGGCAAAGCATAAGAAGGTTCTACATAGTAGATAAATTAAGGAACGGAAGTGACCGATGAGAAAGCTGGTATTTATAATTGCTGGGGTGCTCTTGCTGGTTCTGCTTATAGTTGCTGGCTGTGTCGCTGTCTCTGAACCAGCACCGGGTGAAGAAGTAAGTACTTGTGTTACATGCCACAGTGACAAGGACCTCCTCAAACAAACAGCATCCGTGGTGGAAGAAGAGAAATCCGAAGAGACCGCTGGCGAAGGCTGAGCGGGAGAGCTACCTCCGTTGGAGGTTTGGCAGAAGGTCTTCCTGAAAGATGCCGAGTTCGTCCAGAGCACGCATGGTAAGGTAGG
>CAYNFT010000050.1:0-15354 GCA_964396535.1 uncultured Dehalococcoidales bacterium
AGGCTAACACCGAGTTTCCCTCAGCAGCGAATTTCGATAGAAACAGCCTCATGAATCGGAACACTTCCTCCTTGTTAAAAAGATAGGGTGACGTCAGGGAATCAAAAGAGAGAAGAATATCCCGCCTGCCAATTCTCTCCTGCAGCTTGGCGATAGCCATGCTGATGCTGTTCAGGTCTTCACAGTTAGCACCTATGGTGTCTGGCTGTTCTGGGGTTCTTACACCCACCGTCTCGCCAAAGGCATCAACAAAGCTTAATGCCCCAGGCGGAAGCTCCCCTAACCCTTTTTCTCTGAGAAGACCTATGACCTCAGCCGGGCCGTGCTCAGTGGTGACGTAAACCACTGGTTTTTCCATGGCCAAGTTATTGAGCACCACCTGGTGGCAGAAGGTGGACTTTCCTGCTCCCGGAGGCCCTGAGAGCAGAATCAGACTCTCTTTAGGTACCTCCTGAATTTCGGCCAGGGACATCTATGGCCTCCTTACTTAAACACGGTCAGGTTTGGATATATTTCTATACCACTATTGGTAATATTATACGGTCGTGGCTGATTGTCAACCTCCAGGCCACGCATTTTCTCTACTTGGAACATCCTTGTTAACCTATCGTCTTTCATGACGGTGCGCAGCAGGATAACCCCTTGAGCCAGATACTCTTCGAATTGATGCTCTCTTTCCAAGCCTGTGCCTCTTAGTTCAGAGATTAACAGGTTAGTGCAGCCAGTTTTTCTAAAATCAGCTATCAGGTCTCTCATGGCATATATGCGCTCAACTTCGTCAGGGTACTGGAGGGTGAAGATAGTAATGGGGTCAATGACCACCCTCTTGGCTTGAACTTCATCAATACCTTCTCTGATTGCTTCCAGCAGTTTGATTAGCTTGAACTCTTTCATTCCCAGCTGTATGAGACCAGCTTTTTCTGAGGATGCCACGCGGATTGGAGAAACGTTAATGAAAGCGAGCTTTTTCTCCTCCTCAAGCTTACCAAGGTCCCATCCAAACTTTGACATATTCTTCTTCACGTCCTCCGGGTCCTCATCCAGTGAGATATAGATACCTGGCTCGCCATGCTCAGTAGCCCCTTTGTAGAGAAACTGCATGGCGAAGGTGGTCTTTCCACTGCCAGGCCCTCCGGCAACTAAAATACTGTGACCTCTTGGTATGCCTCTCTCCCCAAGAATCTTGTCAGCACCGGGAATACCAGTTGGAATATAATCATCCATTATATTCACCTCTCTTGGTATTAGGTGGAATAGATGAACCTATATCAGCATAGGCATCAACTATCTTATCTTGGGATAGAAGCACCTAATACCATAGTGTCATCATAATATAATTCAATCAACGCCTAACGTCAATAGTGTAGTTGAGGTTACTTAAATAGGATGCTTGAAGGGGCGTTGAATCAGTACGTTTCGTAGGGTCGAGAGAATTGAACGTTCCGCTATGAAGCACAAACGAGGTGCACAAAACATGCTAAAGTGAAATATAGCCTCAATCGGTCTTCTGGTATTTTCCCATATACTCTGATTTGGTCTGCTTGTGTTCAATTTCTCTTAAACCCGCATCTGACAGTAGAGCCCGTATTTCATCGACAGGCATACCATGTGACTCCTTTATTGGTTCTCTAATGAAGAGTAGGCCGCCTGCCTTCAACTTCTGAGATAGTATCTTCACAATATCTTGTCTCTCGGCTGGAGCTATATCATGGACAACATGAATCGTTGAGATAACATCGAATGACGCATCAGGTATGTCCAGTCCCCTGATATCCCCCGATTTACATTCAACATTAGAGTATTTCTCCAGCCTTTTCCTGGCCTTCGTTATCCAGTAACGTGATACATCGATACATGTGAGATATCCATTTTCACTAAGGAGATTGGCAAGACATCGTGAACCGGCCCCACCCCCACAGCCGAAGTCAAGCACCTTTTCATTCCCTTTCAAGCCGAAAGTCTTATAGTAGGGATTATACAGTAAAGGTCCTCCAAGAAGACCTTTGAGCATATCTTCTAATACAAATAGAATGGAGGGGTGCTCGAAGTCGTATCCTTTAAACTCATAGTCACTCATGTTTAGGCTCCTCTTATTTAATTAGTAATATTGAAATCCTTGTGCGCTGTTATCTCTTTTCCATAACAAAGCACACTGAGGTATTACGCTCAGGATTCTGCTTGAACATGTCTATCTCCCGCTGTGCTTGGTGAAGTGCTTCAAGAAGCTCTGAGTCATCATTGTATTTAGTGTGAGTCTCATTAACCAGCTTTACGAGAGGAGCAAAGTATTCAGCCCACCATGTGTCTTCATCCAGCACAAAATGGCCAAGTAACTCATAGCCACAATTTGAAATCTGTTTTAGTTTCTCTTCAACATTGCCTTTTTCGTCGTGAACTACCATAAAACCGCTCGGCTTAAGGAAGCGCTTCCACTCTCGGAGTCCCCTTTCGAAGCCGATTACGAATATGGAGCCCTCGGACCAGATGATATCGAAACTTTCATCCGGGAAATCCATATCGAATAATGAGCAGTTCAAGGTCTTAACTCGGTCTGATAACCCCGCCTTTTCGATTTTCCTGTTAAGTCTATCCAGGACAGTCTGGTCGATGTCTATTCCTATTATTTCCCCATTACTTAACCTCGCTAGTTCCATAGTCGGGATGCCAGAACCACAACCCACGTCCAGAATTCGTGGCTTATCCAGTTGTGGAAGCATCCGAAACGCCTTTCTCGTGTATTTAAGAAGGCGTTTTCTTATCATATCCCTTCGCACCTGGAATTGTGCTTCTTTAGTCACTGTGACCTTCCCTCCTAGAACCGGGCCAGTTGCTCTTAGAGCCCCCGTGTGATTGTGCACGCCAACATATGCTACCTATAGTAATGTAGAGTACTAGTGCTGCAGCAGCTACCCCATACAGTCCCCATCCAGAAGGAATAGCGGTAGCCCCAATGAAAATGATGGCAGCGCCAAAGGCAATTATCCGGACTATACCTTTAAGAATCCCAGCGTGAATCAGTCCGATCACCTGAGTTATAAGACCAAGACTAAATAGTACGGATGCTGCGATAAATACTCCACTCACCCAAATACCACTACCTTCAAAAAATGTCAGCGCTATACCACCACCCGCTACTGTTGCCAATGGGCCAATACCATCAGCACCGAGACCAAAAGCATACAATGCGCTGCCGATAGCAATTAGAGAAAAACTTGTTACACCAGAGGTAGCCTGTCCTCTTTCCGAGAGGTAGTGATAAATAGAATACGCAGCTAGGCTTGCGAACCCGAAGGCTACTGCACTAATCAAGTGTCCCCAGAACCAACGTGCTGTCTGGCTGACTGCTTGCTCTGCTAGGACATGGTTTGAGTAGTCCGACACAATGGGGATAGTTAAAATACCAATGGCAAGAACAATTGGGAATACCAAAATAGGAACTATATAGAGTCGACTGTACATCGTTGTAATCTATTGTCTTTCTATTCTTTCTTCAGTCTTGCGGGACTTGTGTGTCTTAGCAAGCGCCAGTGAAAGTGGCTAAGCATTCTTTATCAATCGACGCTATGAAGTATAGTGATGCTAGAATCCACAGATTGCAAAGAGCTGTCAGCTACCCCTACTTATTCTTCTTCGACGCAATAATCTAACAATACCCAAGATAAAATTCATTCCTGGCACTCTTTGCATATAGGCTATATAGTCGTCACCGAATTTCTCAATCAGGCGCTTGTCCTCCTCTTTGGTACCAAGGTAGAGGAGTATTGAACCTATAACGCCCAGTACGGCAAACAGCCAGTGCGGGTACAATAACAGTGTGGTGATGAATATGGCGTAAATCCCGCCGGTGTATTGGGGATGTCTAACAACTGCATAGATACCCGTACTAACCAGATGCGTAGTATCGACAAATGATTTCCCCCTGCCAACACCACCCCGTCGCGGGAACATGACTATTGGAGCCATAACCAGCACCATGCCAAATGCCCATACAATCCCACCGATGATGTTCGTTGGGAGGTATGATTCGACTTCAATGACACCTGTCAAGACGAGAGGATTGGCCGGGAAACAAACGATACTCAGGATAGTGAAAACCATCGTCAAGCAGAAGTCTTTTCTATTATTAAACCATCTCATTGTCCGGCTCCTTCCATGTAAAACTTGGCAAATATGGAAGCAGGCTATCCTTCTTGCCTTGACCGCCGCCAGGCGTAAAGCAGCAACACGCCAGCGACGAGGTATGGCAATCCCAACATTGACCAGGCCATGAAGTGATTACGCCCAGCGCAAATACCAATATGCACACCTAGTGCTGCCGATGTTATGACCAGCAGTATACCAGCCGGTAGGTCTCGCCACCAGGACAGAATGCAGCCAGCGAGTGCGACTATGCCAATTATTCCTAACGTAGCGCCTTCTATAGACGTTGCTGCAAAGCCCTCTGAAAGGAATTCACCGACAGCTTCGCCAATAAGCATGGTCCCTAAGAAGACCGTTATAATGAGGCAGATTATCCGTGCTGCCCATCTCAGTCGTTTCGCAAGTTGGTCTACACTTTTAACTGACATCTGTTGCACCAGAGTAGCATAGTGAATCCTAAGTTACAATTGTTTCCATCGTGTATTTAGGTACACCTTCCTCCAGGTAGACCGTGAATCGTAGTCTTTTCCCCTCCATGAGCTGTCTCTCAGAGTCTGCTCGAAGTTTTTTGAAATCGGCTGTTTCAAGGAAAAGCCTGAGAACCTCCGATTTCTCTTCCAGCTCTTTGTTACCTTTTCCAGGTGTAAGAAGCTGTTTCAAAACCGATGCATGTTCTCTTTTAGCTACCGTTTCAATACAGTGGTCAAGGTCTGGAACCAGTTCAATTCTGAGCATAACTTATTCGTCTCTTCGCCTGACAATATGATAGCTTATAGCATTCATATTAATATAACATAGGTATTTGCGTTATTCATAGAGAATATGTCTTCAAACTCTTAAGCTAGCCGCACCGAGGCATACATTGGATACAATTCTCTCTCATATTTTTGCTCCTATCTATGAAATAAACCGCGTCACAATAGAGCCAGCCACTAATACAATCGCTCCATGATACATGCCCGTTCTGGGCGCCCGCATCATAGCCATGCCTTTCACCAGGTGCTAAATCCGAATGATTTACAGGTCAAAGACACTAGTGGTAACCTTCGCTCCTCAACTGATATAGGACATGATGTATAATGAAGCACAGTTAATCTTCAGAAGGCGGCTGCCAAAACTGGAGAAAACCTCCGTTGGATTTGCCATCGTTGCCACCGGCTTTATGGGGATGGCTTTCAGCATGGTTTTAATCCTTGCCTTTCAGAGCTTATTTGGTTATGTATACCAGATGATTGCCTTGATAATCGCCGCTTTCATGCTCGGTATAGCTTTAGGAAGCACCACTATGAGCCACCTCATGCACCATGTCACAAATGATAAATCTCTCCTCATAAAGCTAGAGTCTGCGGTTTTGGCATATTCTGCTCTGGTTCCGATAGTGCTGGTAGTTTTTCATTCTCACCTGGGACAGCCTGTCATATCTGTTCTTGTCCAAGTAGTCATTCTCATTCTCAGCGTGATTCCTGGAATTCTTGTCGGTGCCGAGTTTCCCTTAGCCAACAAGATTTACCTTAAAGGTACGGGCTCAGTTGGTCAGGTAAGTGGAACGCTTTATGCTTGCGACCTTCTTGGCTCCTGGATTGCTGCACTTTTTGTAAGTATCTGGCTAATTCCAGTGCTTGGTATCCTAAACACCTGCATTCTCATAGCCTGTCTTAAGGTGGTCAGCCTTTTTCTGGTAGCTACTTCAAAGCTGTAGACCTACCAAAGCACCAGTCTGAAAACTCCCTCCCCAGACGTTGCGGCATAAAGTACCCAGCCATCCGCAGAGAGGGTCAGAGCCGAGACAGCCTTTGTGGAGAGTCCTTCATTTATCGGAGTCCAGGTTGTTCCGCAATCGGTGGACATATATACTCCAAGACGGAGGTCAGCGGCATAGAGAATCTGGGGATTAACCGGGTCGATAACGATACTGCTGATATTCGTCCACGGAATGGAGTAATATTCGCCACTGGTAAACCGCTTCGGCTTCTCCAAAGAGACCCCTGTCTGAACCTGTCCCACACGCTGCAGAAATGAAGGACACATTACCTGGATTCCGGCGTTTATTGGCTCCCACAGTTCACCGCCGTTGGTGGTCTTGAAAATCCCGACTCCCTCAGCCAATCCAGCGTATATTACATCTGGATTCTCCGGGTCTATAGCCAGTGAGCGAACATCCAGGGCGAAAAGACCATTATTTATGGTTGTCCAGCTTTCACCGCCATCGGTTGTTTTGTAAATGCCATCGTGCCAGGTGGCAGCATAGGCGATGTCCGGATTCTGGGGGTGGACAACTATATCGTTGATATTTATATCCGACATTTCCAGGCCATTGTTTTTATCCTGCCATGTTTTACCACCATTCACCGACTTGTATATCCCGAAGCTTGGACGTGGAGGGAAGTCTCCATCTATAGTGCGTCGCCCCTTCCTCATACCTGCGTATACTATATTCGGGTCTGAAGGAGCATAGGCTATAGCCTTGAAGCCATGCCTGGACTCCTGGGGCTCACCACGCCCGGCAAGAAGATGTCTGAAGACCATTTCCCAGGTATTCCCGCCATTGGTGCTACGAAGTAAGCTCCCCTCAAATTCGTCAGCAATAAGCATCTCCTGAGGGTTCTGCGGATTTATGGCAACGGTATTCCACTCAGCAAAAGCTGCCGGTGCAAAAGCCAGACCGGTCCACTCCTGCCCACCACTGAGACTCCGGAAAGGCCCGCTTCTGCCAATGGTATAGACCGCATCCGAGCTTTCGGGTATAACTACAATATCATGCAAATCGGCCCCGGTATAGCCGGCACTGCAATCTATCCAGGTCTCGGCGCCATCGACAGACTTGAAAACACCCCCGCTATAATTATTCACGAATACGGTCATCGGGTCGTCAGGGTCTACTACGGCACTGATGGGAAAACCGGCTCTTACTCCGGGTGGGCCAAAGTTCCCTTCCCGTCTTCGGAATCCCTGCCAGGTTTTACCACCATCATCACTCCTGAAGAAAGCACACTCTCCACCTGCATAGACTACATCGGGATTTGAGGGACTGATGGTAACGACTGTCATAGAACACTCACCCTCAGACAATACCTTAACCCATCTTTCCCCACCATTGCTAGTTTTATAAATACCGTTATTCTCCCGGTGGGCGTTATTGCCGGCGGCGGCAAAAAGAGTCTGCGGGTCCTCAGGATGCATTTCAAGAAATCCCACGAAAAGGTTATCAAGGCCGTTATTTACCTGATGCCACGTTTCTCCGCCATCAGTGCTTTTTAGCACACCCACACCGACGTCATTATATGCTTCCCTATCAAATATCCCAGTGGAGGCATACATTATATCTGGATTGGTCGGGTCAAAAAGGGTGATACGAGCGAGACTGCCTCCTTCCCAGGCACACCGCCAGTTTTCACCACCGTCTTCGGTCTTGTATATCTTGCCCCTGGTCTTATCAAACTCAATACCCAGGATTCCGGTGCTGATTTCCGCTCCAGCAAAGACAACGTCTGAGTTGCCAGGGCGAATACCAAAGCCACGAAAGGTAATCTCGCCCCACTCTTCGATGCCGTTATCCTTCTTTGTCCAGGTCTCACCGCCATCGGTTGACTTGTAAATGCCACGCATACTCTGGGTTCCTGCCCAGACGATGTCAGGATTGTTGGGATCTATGGTAAGGCAGAAGATAGGGATGCCGTCCCCCGAAGTGCCAGTCCGGGCGGTTATTCCCGTGTTTCTCTGCACCCAGCTATCCCCGCCATTATAGCTCTTGTTGACTCCTGACGGGTTATCAGTGACAAACATGATGTTCTCGTCCAGGGGGTGAATCCGTACATCATAGCCCAGGCCGCCGCAGGGGCCACCGGTCTTAATCCATTGGTTGCACTGTACTGCATGTGTGCCATTTACCAATACATCATCAAGATAAGCAACGGAATCTGGCGTACCCACCTCGAAGGAACATACTCCCGAAAGGATGGGGATATCTTCATCCGTGTAATTGATAAGAAGAGTACCATCGAGGTATATCTTGATGGCATTATTATCCATAACTGCTTTGATGGGATACCACTAGTTGGACCGAATTGAGGTACTGGCGTCGCTCAGCTCAACCCAGTCCTGGGTTATTTGCTTATTCAGTTCAAGTCCTCCAAAGTGCACATTCAGTGCATACCTGATGAGCCCGGCATGGCGGCTTTCCCTCAGATTGAAACACAGTTCGCCCTCGACCAGCTTGAATCTAGCCTCAAGGGTATAGTCAGTCCAGTCACACACGTTAGGCTGGGCGAAGCCTTCCCCATATCCGCTTAGGATGCAGTTACCACTGTCAGTCGACACACCCCACCCGGTGTCAAGAGCCCAGCCGTCAGCCATGCCGTCTTCAAAGTTGTCCTCGAATAGTATAGCTTCCTCAGTGGTAATAAAGGGGGTATCGGGGCGTGGTGGTGCTGTCGTCGGTTCGGATAATGTTGTCTTTTCATCAGTCGGAGTAGTCTCTGAATCAACGGCAGGTGATTTTTCTTCAGGTATTACCTCTTCTGGGCCACAACCACCTAATAACAATCCTGTGATAAGCAGGCTAGTCAGTCCAATCAGCAGCACACGCGAACACATAGACACCTCCGTCATCAGTCCCATATACCGGGAATCTCATGCCCGCAGAATATGCATTTGCCGTCCTCGATATTGTTTTCCTGAATAAATAAACCCTTTCGCTTGATAATTATCTTACCACACTGGGGACAGTAAGTATCGGCATATTCATGTCCGGAGACATTGCCTATATATACATAATGTAGTCCAGCCTCACGGGCAATATCGTGTGCCTGTTCCAGGGTGGAGAGGGGGGTGGGAGAAAGCCCGGTCAGCTTGCAGGCAGGAAAGAAGCGGGAAAAGTGCACCGGTGTACCTTCACCAAGATTGTCTCGAACCCACAGGCACATCCTCTCAATGTTCTCCAGGTTATCGCTCCAGGTCGGAATCACGAGGCAAACAATTTCCAGCCATACCCCCTGTTCTTTTATCAGCTTTAACGTTTCCAGTACCGGGGAGAGTTCACCAGTGGTAAGCTGGTGATAAACATCAGCATCAAACGCCTTCAGGTCAATAGCCACTGAATCCACATAGGGGAGGATAGCCTTCATAGGCTCAGGGCTCATTCCGCCGTTACTGTGAAAAGTGACAGCTAGACCTTTCTCTTTGGCCAGCCTGGCAATATCGTATACGAATTCATACTGCTGGGTAGGCTCGTTATAGGTAAAGCAGATGGTGTTAATATCGTGGTCGATGGCTGTCTGTACCACTTCTTCCGGAGTCAGCGGGATTGCCTCAACCTCCTCCGGTGCTTTATACGCAATATGCCAGTTAATGCAGTTTTTACACCTCAGATTGCAACTGGTTGTAGCCATACACAGGGTATCACTACCTGGCTCCATATGAAAAAGTGGCTCCTTCTCCACAGGGTCGATGTGCATTGCCACCGGTTTCCCATAGGTTAAGGTATAAAGTTTGCCATCTATATTCTCACGAGCCAGGCAGAATCCCCTGCCGCCTTCCGGGATGGCGCATTTTCTGAAACAGAGCAGGCACTGGAGAGTATTACCTTCTAGCGTCCGATAGTACTTTGCTTCAACAAGATACCCCTAGAGGGTGCGGGGGACAGGTTTGCTAGTTGGGATTTAGGCGTCGGCTCTACCGTAGCGGGTGTGGGAGTCACTTCCTCCACAGAAGGAGATTCGGGTGAACGTCTGAAAATACAGCTAACGCTACTGGTCAGAATCCAGACATAGAGACTGAGGGACACGGCTGATTTTAAGAATGCTCTTCGTGTCCAGTGACCTTCGATGGACACTTCTTACCCCCTTTAAATAGCCGGAATTTTCTCCGATACCTCAAGGCTAATTAAGCAGATTCGGTCTAGACTGATAAAATTCTTTATCGAATATAATAACACAGATTGGAATATATAATAATGGCGTCTTTTACATTCTCCCTCTCTGTGCTGATTGCGTTGTTTTGTCGGGCGGGGTAGAATACAAAATATAGTATTTCACATCTAGAGGTTAACTATGAGGGAGAAGGCAGTCCACATGATGGCATTCTCGCCGCATCCGATTGACACTGAATGGGGTATTGGCGGAACTGTAGCCCGCACGACGCGGGAAGGAAAGGATGTTATCTATGTGGTGTGTACCAACGGTGATAAAGGCACCAGCGACCCCACTATAATGCCTGAGGAACTGGCAAACATCCGGGAGCAGGAACAGCTGGCAGCAGCCAAGATATTAGGCGTCAAAGAGGTTATCTTCTTGCATCATCCTGACCTGGGTCTGGAGTACACGCTTGAATTCAGGAAAGAGATTCTGCGATTGATACTGGGGTATCGTCCAGAAATCGTGGCGACCTGTGACCCTTACCAGCACATGCGCTACTTCTCCAACCGGGACCATCGGGTCCTCGGTCGGCTGGTCTTAGATGCCGTTTGGCCTACTGCCCAGGCTCCCAATACTTACCGTGACCTGCTGCAGGAAGGTCTCCAGCTTCACAGGGTTAAGGAAGTACTACTGTGGCAGACTTCAGAACCTAATTACAAGGTCGACATCAGCGATACCTTTGATATAAAAATGGCTGCTTTCCAATGTCATAAGAGTCAGATAGGCGACCCTGTGGAGCCCGAGTTTGCCGACCGGATATTAGAGAGTGCCAAGAATGTAGCCCAGGGAGAAAACTACAAATTGGGCGAGGTTTTTCACCATCAAGAGGTACCACCACGCCTTTAGTACCTCTGCTCAAGCCTGCATCATTGATAAGAAGAAATATGCAAATTAGCTTCGCTTCTGTCACTAACACGGAGACGCAGAAAGCAGCTTCACCAACTGTGCTCTCTGCGTCTTGACTGAAGACGTCTACCCTTTTTCGTCTTCTCCTTTTTCGTCTTCTACCGTTTCGTCTTCTACCTTGTCCTCCACTATTTTGTAGACCTTTATCACATCGTCTGTAGTCTGGGCTTTCTCGATAGCCTTTACCTTTGCCTGTGAGTCCACGTAGTTTTCGAGTGACTTGCTTCCAAAATAGAACGTTACAATTGCTCCGAACTCCAATAATATCCATTTCTTGTCAACTTCGTTGACAAGCCCGGTCTTCAACAAAGCCAAGGCGGCAATGGCAGTGAAGGTCAGGGCGAGGAAGGTGCGCATAGCGCCTTTTGGCAATCCCATGGTTTCTTTCTTTTCTAAGGGGTTTGAGCGTCCTTTTTTCCAGTCCCTGTAGCGAAAGCCGAAGTAAAGCCCGAGGCGGGTAAGCCAAGCTAGCCCAGCTACGATAAGAATAACTATAATAACAAAGGGAATAAAACTATCGACCAAGAATGCTTGCATCGCTACCTAACCTCCTTTGACCCTTCTCCCTGCCTTCCAGAGTGGAGCAGGGTCAGCGGCTTTGTGTTCATTATTTTCCATATCCATTATTGATGGCTATGTTATAACCCTGCTTGCTATTTGTCAAGGACTTCAGCAGTCTTCCAAAGCGGTAATCGCATACCGCACAAAACACGGGTTCTTTTTTATTTTTTGTATTGACAGGGGGCTCAGGAGAGAATTATACTCAAGTCCCGATGTGTAAAATATTCTTAGTTGCTATGGCTCCTGGGGAAAGGGAGGTTATCAAAAAAGAAATGAGACTCAGGCAAACAACCAGAAAGAAGGAGGAATAACACATGAGCAAATTCACCGAGGTATTAGTAGTATCCCCTCTCGCTGATGGGAGAACTTGGGTTACTAGAAAAGAGTTCGGATATGATGTCGGCAAAGAAGGCAGTGGCGATTCAGTTGAGGTGGAAATAGGATTTATGACAGACTTTGCCAGTGTGCCCAGACCTCTTTGGGTATTCCTGCCAAGATGGGGGAAATATGGAAATGCTGCAGTGATTCATGATTGGTGCTACTGGGAGCAGAAACGCACCAGAAAAGAGTCGGACGATATATTCCGCGAAGCCATGGAAGTCTTAAAAGTAGCCGGGTGGCAGATTCTTCTGATGTACTGGGCAGTGAGACTGGGTGGTGGATTAGCTTGGGCAGGAAATACACGAACGAGAAAGAAAGGCAAGAATAGAGTTACTGCTCTAATGCCTGAGAAATCAATCGAGACAGCCGCTTCGCTCAGGGAGAAGAAGTAGCTAACCTCGCAGCATCAATTAAGGTGAATATGGTGGTAACGAGTCTCCCCCTAGAAGTTTGACAAACTAACTAAACCTATGTTACACTGTGTAACGATTATCATGGAGAGCATTATTACAATTAGGACAGCAGACCTTCTAACAGCGACACGGGCAGCAGAATTCCTTGGGGTTTGCCGGATGACTCTATGGCGCTGGGTACGTGACGGTAAAATAAGACCAATCGAAGTCGACAACCAGCGCTTCTTCCACATTAACGAACTCCAGAAAGTGAAAGAGGAAAGGGAACCGGTACACGATGAACCTGCAGAGCAAGAATTCTTGGAGTTTGACAATATGTGCGATTGGTGTGCCGGGGCACGCTACCAAAGATACGAGTAAGGAGAAACGTAATTATGGAGGAGAAAGCCATCGTATTTGACCCGGTCCTATGCACGGGCTGTATGCGCTGCATGACCACATGTTCCACTTATAATATTGGAGCTACAAGCCTATCCAAAGCTCGCCTTCATATTGTGAGACACGAGGGACATGCTCTCACCACAATAGACGAAGAGGACGATCTTATCTTCGAGGTTCTCACCTGTCAGCAGTGTGATAAACCATTTTGCATGTATTTCTGTCCTACACGAGCCATTGAGAGAAACAAAGACACAGGAGCCATGACCATCAACTATGACAGGTGTATAGGTTGCCGAATGTGTATGGTGGGCTGTCCTTTTGGTGCTATTCGATACGATTCAGATAGGAAACAGGTTATTAAATGCGAGTTATGCGATGGAGACCCCCAGTGTGTGAAGTTTTGTCCCACTGGTGCCCTGCAATTCCTCCCCAAAAGTGTCGCCAATATACCAAAAATAGATTACCTTGCCAAGAGAATAGTAGAGCTTAGGCCGAGAGTCGCTGAAGAAATTCCCGTTGGAGATGAGAAACATGCCAGTTCCTAAGGGATATGCCGGAAATGTAGCAATAATAGATTTGGGAAAGCAGGAAGCAAAAATATTACCTGTTGAAAGGTTCTGGAAAGATTATGGCATTGACCCCAAGCTTTGGCTGGGGGGTGACGGCTTTATCACCAAGATTCTCTGGGAAGATTTCCCCACTGCAATAGACCCGCTTAGTCCTGAGAACGAAATCATTATTGCCACCGGGCCGTGGACAGCTACCGCCGCTCCGTGGGCAGGACGGGCTATGTTCGGTTGCATTGACCCAGAGACCGGCGGGTTTACTTCAGGGTCATTCGGTTGGCACTATGCTACTGCTCTTAAGTATGCCGGCTTTGATATCGTAATTGTAAGGGGTAAGGCTGAAAAGCCAGTTTACGTCTTCATTGACAATCAGGAAATAACATTCAAAGATGCAACTCACCTCTGGGGGAAGGAAACCGGTGAAACGGTGAAAATGGTAAGGGAGGAATTGAGCGAGCGCTATGAGAGTGAAATTCGGGTTCTGAATATCTCTATTGCCGGGGAACATCTGGTTAAGTATTCTCCAGCTTGTGCCGATGGCACTTCCTGCCCGGGGCGAACGGGGAGTGGTGCTGTCATGGGCTCAAAGAATCTAAAAGCAATCGCTGTTCGGGGCACTGGAGAAATCTCGCTCTATGACCCTCGCGGGCTGCTAGAGTCCTCCTACCACATAAGTAACACCGTCCTTAAAGAAGAACCCCTTATCAAACTGTGGGAGGAGCAAGGGGCTACTACCTCACTATTTGCTGCATACAATTTGCCGTTGCACGGCGGAATGCTAGCAGAAAATAGGAAAGCTGCTGACTTTCCCCATCTTAAGAATGTGGGATGTCTTAACTGCCCTAGCCCCTGCTACCACTGGATTCAAGTTAAAGAAGGGAAATATGCCGGCGTGAGACAACTCGGCGGCCACATGACATTCGTTACTAATTGTCTACGCAACCTCGATATACAAGACTTTGGTGCTTGGATTTACTACGAAAGACTAATGCAGGAGCTTGGTTTGGACCCTGCCTCCTTTTCACTGGCCTTTTCCTGGGCGGTTGAATGTTTCGAAAAGGGGATTTTAGACTCAAGTGATACAGATGGCCTCACTCTCAGGCGTGGCGACGAAGAACTGGTATGGGAGGTAGCCCGCAAAATAGCCTCCCGTGAGGGAAAGCTTGGCAACTTACTAGCCGACGGTGCCGCTGAAGCCAGCCGTAAAGTTGGTAAAGGTTCAGAAGATATCTCCCCCCATGTCAAAGGTAAATCATATTTACAGAGAGACCCGAAGGTTCAGGCACTGATGTGGTCACTGGGAATTCTAACTAATCCACGCGGTGGCGACTGGAATCGCTGCCACAATGTCTGGGAGCTGGCTTTCATGCCAGAGAGAAGAGACACATACCCTCAGTTTACAGGTAAAAGTTGTCTAGAGATGTACCAATATGCAGTGGAAAAACTGGATATGCCTGAAGAAATGAAGAAAAAGATATTCGGCGACCTACCCAAAGTTGATGCAGACTGGATAAGAACTACCAATGGCAAAGCCCTATTCACGGTATTCTCAGAACACAGTATGGCAGTAATTAACTCTTTAGTGACATGTATGTACGCTGGTGGTACTCACATTTTCCTCGTAGGGACAGGGCCAACCGCGTGGGCAGAAATTCTCAACAAGATTACAGGTTGGGATGTTACATCTGAAGAATTAATGACTGCAGGAGAAAGGATTTTCAATTTACAGAGGTTATTTAACTACAGAGTAAAGGGCTGGGATTATAGAAACGACGCCTGGGCTGACAAGCGAGTCTATGAGCCAGCAGAAATGGGTACGTTCAGGGGTAAAGAAATACCGTGGGATGAAACACTACAAGAATACTATTCGATTCGAGGCTGGTCCAGCGAGGGGATTCCCACCAGAACTAAAATAAGTGAATTAAAATTAGACGATCTAGTTGAAGGAGTAGAACTCCCAGATTAAGTAAGACTTTTAAAACGAAGAAGTTGTATAATAATTAGTGGAGGTAGGGAAAATACCGGACGTTAGTCCGGTCTTTTCGAAAGGAGGTGAAACCACACAAGCAAGAGAAACATATGTGTTAAGGTGCA
>CAYNFT010000051.1:0-14952 GCA_964396535.1 uncultured Dehalococcoidales bacterium
TGGACTCAGGGTGGGAATCGACCTTCGGAAGATGATCGATGTAATGAGTGTCAACGCCGGCGCCCGGGTTATTCAGAACATGGGATTTAAAGCAGAGCTCGATGAGAAGCAGATACTGGAAGCCTTGAGAATTCCTGTCTCTAGGGCTTCTGGTAGAGAAGTCCTTCATAAAGATGAGCTGGACTATGGCATGGAAATGGCGGATGAAGTAGGAGTAGAGATGCCAATATGCAGGTTTATCGACGAACTGGATGCAGGTTCCGTATACAATGAATATTTGTTTTTACAGAAAGACATACTTCCTGATAGAGGATAGATAGTCTTCCAACATTCGAATTAAACCGTAAAATCCTGGTTAAAGCGAATATTATTCGGAAGAAAAAAATATGGAAGGAGTAGATAAAGTGGTCGGTGATGATGATCATGCAATTCTAGATGAATTTAAATTTAATATACAGCCTGTGGGTGTCAAGTATCTAACCCAAAAACCTGACGATATCAAGTTGATAGACGAGCGCACTACCCTGTGCGCAATGCTCAGGAAAGCACAAGAAGGAAGCTGCTTCTATGCCGGTCCAGAAAACCATACCTGTGAAGCTGGACCTTATGTTATGGGCCAGACCGGGATAAAGGAGCAGTTTATTAATGGTGAATGGGGAGCAGGTCTGGGCGTATTTTGTGACCCACGTGCCGCTGGCAGATTATATCACTATATACCCAGGATAGCATCGGAGGTGAACAGGTATATTGCTTTAGCACCTTTTAGCAAACTCTCTTTTGATCCGGACGTACTAATTATCTTCGCCAATACCAATCAGGCGGAAATTATGCTCAGGGCAATGAGTTATAAAACGGGACAGATGTGGTCGAGCCGTTATTCCAGTGCTATCGGGTGCGCCTGGATGTTTGTATATCCATATCTGAGCGGGGAGATTAATTACGGCATCAGCGGGTTGGGCTTCGGCATGAGGAGAAGAAAACTGTTTCCGGAAAATTACCTGTGGCTTTCCATTCCATTTATTGCTATGCCTTCTTTTTTACAGACGTTAAAGGAAATGCCCTGGGTGCCTGCGCCTTATAAACCGGACGGGTTCGAGTACGTTGATAAATTGAAAACTCGATTAGGTTTGGATTAGGAAACCCCTTCTTACTATAATCTTGTATTGTTAGTCAGGAGATAAATAATGACATATTTTGGATATGCAGGAAAGCTTCTATATGTTGATCTGACAAACGGAAGGACCAGTATAGAACCACTGGATTTGGATATGGCTGAAAAATATATAGGCGGCTGCGGTTTTGCCGAACGGATGTTATGCGATATGTTACCACCTGATACCGAACCTTTGTTACCGGAGAATCCAATTATAATCAGCGCTGGTCCACTGATAGGCACCGGTGTGCCAGGCGCATCCAAAATAGAAATGCACACGAAATCTACCGTTTCGGCGGCAAAAGAACAGACCAAATACTATGTGCCGCGTTCGTGCGGTGGAACCCGCTATTTCGGCAATATGATGAAGAAAGCCGGTTACGATCATATAGTGGTCACAGGTAAATCTGCCAAACCCGTCTATCTAAAGATAATGGATGACGACGTGGAAGTATGCGATGCTGAATATCTTTGGGGCAAAAAAGACATCTATGAGACTACTGACGAACTAACGAGTCGTTACAAAGGCAGTGGTGTAATCGCCATTGGCAAAGCTGGAGAAAACCTTATACCGTATTCGATAGGATGGATTGATAAGCAGTCACACATAGGCAGAAACGGTGGCACAGCAGGAATGGGCTTTAAAAACCTTAAGGCTATCGTGATCCGTGGAACCGGGAAAGTAAACGTATTGGACAAAGAGAAGTTAAAAATAATGGTACCCGAATTCATTAAGGAAGCTATGAATTCACCCAGATATAAAATGACTCATCCCGAAAATAACCTTACAATTCCTCCTCCGCAACCTTCATCATATTACCCTCCGAATATCTCCAACGAAACATTGACCGGCCATTCAGGCTACCATAACTGTGTTTTCTCCTGCAAGCCTGTTCACACCATCAAGGACGGAGAATTCGCCGGTGGCATTCTCGGTTCAAGTTTTCATTGCACTATGTTCGGTGAGTGGATAGGTATCGAGGACTATCGCCATGCCATGAGGTTGGTCGAGGTATGCGACAGAGTTGGTATCGATTTCAGGACTATTATAGGTAAGCTGAGATTTATCAACAGGATATATGAACGTGGAATAATTACCGAAAAAGATATAGATGGTCTGGAACCCAAAAGGGGCAATACGCCTGCATTTCTGGAGTTAGTGGATAAAATAATTAACAGGGATGGAATAGGTGATGTCATGGCAAATGGCTGGTTTGCCCTTGCTGACAAGTTTGGAATAGACCCGGACAGTGATGAAGACGGCTATCAAATAATTAAGGGCACCTCCACTTTTTTCGACGCTCGAACAACTTCGCTGAATCCTGTAACCTTTGCCGAGATAGTAAATACCAAACCGGGCGCGGAACTGCACCCGGTAACCATCATGCCGAAACAACCCAACGAAAGTATCAAGGAATGGTGTCGGGGTATAGCGATGTCTACTGAAGAGATAGACAGAGTATTTAGTAAAGACGAATATAATATCGGCAGATTGACAAAACATGTCGAAGATGCAGAAAGCGTTTACTGGGCAATGGGAACCTGTGTAACATGGTCGTCGGGTATACCCCAAATTTATAGTTTAAGAACATTAGCTGAACTGTATATGATGGTGACTGGCATCGAAGTCACTGCAGATGAGCTGAAGAGGAGAGGTGAAAGAATTTGGAATCTGGGAAAACTCTTGAATACAAGAGAAGGCATCGACAGGAACGACGATAAATTGCCAGGACTGTGGGCCAACGCAATGGCTGAAGGTCATCTCAAGGATTACTTTGGCCGGTCAGTTACTCAGGAAGGCTTTGAAGCAATCCTTGATGATTACTACGACGAACATGGTTGGGATATCAATAAAGGCGTGCCTACCAAAAACAAGTTAATTGAGCTTGGGTTGAAGAATTTAGTTAGCGTGGTGGAAGTTTAGCGGTTCCTGATTAGAAGGTAAGTATTCTTTTGTAAAAAATAAGATTCCTTACTCAGTTATGTTTTCCTGCTTAAATGCTTAAATGGGACGCAAATCCACACACGTTTTTGAATGAACGTATCAAATTCTGCCAGCGTTGTATAATGAGTTGGGACACAGTACAACTTATTTCCTTTTTACTTATTTGAAACCTATTGTTAACGATCAAGACGGTTATTTCATCTTTTTTCAAGTTAATAGCATTCAGCAGCTATGGGTTTTGAAAAATGTAATGATATTACCTCTTGTACTAATCTTTTTTGCTGCTGCTGCCTTTAAGTAGACACCAATTCCTTGAACTGCCATAATAATCCAACAACCAAGAGAATGATCTGGAGGTTATTATGATCAGTGAAGCTGAATTATCAAGTCTTTCATACCCTGACGCACCAGAGATGAAAACTAAAGTACCCGGTCCGAAAGTCCGGAAACTTATGGGCGAATCAGCAAAATACGAGCCGTTAACCCGAGGCGCCGGAGCTTTCCCACTTATCATGGAGGAAGGTCGCGGTTCTACGGTCAAAGACGCCGATGGAAACCTGTTCATCGATATGGCTGCCGGAGTTGCCGTAAATGCCATTGGTCGAAACCATCCGAAAGTCCTGGAAACCATCCAAGCCCAGAGTAACGTGATTATGCATACCACAGATGCTACCAACGTCAAACGTATTGAACTTGCCAAAAGAATTTCAGAGGTTATGCCTGAAGGGTTGCGGGGTAATTGCCGGACTGCATTTATGCAGAGCGGTAGCGGAGCTGTGGAAACTGCCCTCAAATTCGCACGGCATTATACAGGACGATCACAGATCATTGCTTTCCACGGGGCATATCATGGCGTCTGGATGGGATCCGGAGCCCTCACTACCGGTTATGGATACCGTCATGGTTGGGGACCAATGATGCCCGGTGTTATCCATTTACCATATACTTATTGCTACCGCTGCGCTTTTAATATGACCTATCCAGCTTGCAACATGCAGTGTGCAAAATATGTAGACCATGTTCTTAATACTCCATATACGGCTGCTGACGATGTCGCCGCCGTTATCATTGAATCTCAACAAGGTGAAGGTGGTTACGTAGTACCTCCACCCGAATTTTTCCAGTTAATAAAACAGGCAGTAGAAAAATATGGAGCTCTTTATATAGATGATGAAGTACAGTCCGGCGCTGGACGTACGGGTAAAATGTGGTCAATCGAGCACACGGGAGTTGTACCAGACATGCTGACCTGGGGAAAAGGCATGGGAGGTGATATTCCAATGGCTGGAGTTACTTTCAGTTCGGAAATCAATAAATCTCTGGTCGAAGGCTCTCAACCAGGCACTTTTGCAGGTAATGCGTTAGCATGCGCAGTATGCATGACAAATATCGACCTGATTACAGACAAAAACATGGACTTACTCAGACGGGCAACCGTCATTGGAGATGAAATCCAAGGAGTATTTAAAGAAGCCGCAAAAACGGTCAGGGCTATCGGGGATGTGCGAGGTCGCGGTCTGATGATCGGTATTGAACTTGTGGCCGACCGTAATACGAAGGAACCGCTTACTCCGGATAAATGCGGGGAAATCGCCATGAAGCTGCTGAATGCCGGTATAATCGTAACTCCCTGCGGTCGCTATGGCAATGTCTTCCGTTTCATGCCGCCATTGACCATACCCCGTGAATACGCCCTTAAAGCCAGTGAAACGATGGTTGATATTCTTAAAAACTACTAGGGATATCAACCATATTTAAACACAATATGAGGAGGAAGACCTATGGCAAAGAAAACAGAGTCCAACTGGCAGCCAATGAGCCCAGACACCGTAATGTTTAACGGGAATATCATCACTGTGGATGGCGATTTCTCATTCGCTGAAGCGATAGCTGTCAAAGATGACAAAATTACCGGTGTCGGTTCAAATGAGGATATGAAAAGACTGGCTGGTGACAACACCAGGTTACTCGATTTAAAAGGAGCTACAGTCCTGCCCGGGATAAACGATGCTCACTGCCACCTCAACGGTTTCGGACTGCAAAGACCTCCTATGGTAGTTGATCTTGGCTTCCCGGCTATCATATCCGTTGCCGACATGAAAGATGCGACGGCGAAGAAAGTTGCAGAAGTCGAGTCCGGTAAGTGGATAGATGGATGGGGTTGGGACAGGGGGTTTCTGGATGAACTGAAAAGCAAACCTGAAACATGGCCAACCCGGTTTGACATCGATCCGGTCAGCCCCGATAACCCGGTTGTCTATACAGATTTCTCAGGACACGTATGCCTGGCAAACAGCAAAGCCCTGGAAATAGCGGGGATAGACAAAAATACACCAGATCCTGAAAGAGGTATCATCCAGAAAGATGCTTCCGGGGAACCGACTGGAATATTATTTGAAGCGGCAGCAGGCCTGGTACGGCGTTTGATACCGCCGCCAACCGAGGAAGAGCGGAAAGCCGGCATTCTCAATGCCATGGCGGAACTCAATTCACTCGGTATTACCTGTGTTACCGAGCCAGGTCTGAGCCCCGAACTGATAAGAATCTATACGAATCTCTTTAACCAGGATAAATTCACCTTAAGAGTAAACTGCATGGTAATGGGCGGTCCGTCACTCGAAACTGCTAAGGACTTATTAGATCGCGTCGGCACCAGCACCGGGTTCGGCAATGAGTGGTTGAGAATTTCCGGGTTGAAGCTGATGGCCGACGGTATTCCACCTTCAAAGACTGCCTTTATGTACGAGGACTACATCGGTGGAGGTCATGGCAAATTGCTGGTGGATGGCAACACTGATGAAGAACGGTACGGCATGCTTATCAGCATGATCAGGTATGCCAATTCCAGGAATTTCCAGATAGGTATTCACGTGACCGGTGACCGCGGTATCGATGCCTGCGTTGACGGATATATCTCCGCTCTCAAGGAACACCCCTGGGACGCACGACATTACATTATACATACCGATTATGTCACACCGGAATGCATAAAACGCATGGCAGCTAATAATATCGGCGCCAACGTCCAGTCAGCTATCAAATGGACAATTGGCAACCTGATGATCGGTATCACTGGAGAAAAGAGGGCAGCGTATCATTGGCCTCTAAAATTGCTATTTGACGAGGGAGTAAGAGTCTCCAACAGCTCCGATGCGTCTGTGACGTATCCGGACTGGAGACAGGGAGTGGAATCGGCGGTTCTGCGTAAGGACAAAGCCACTGGGGAAGTGATAGGACCGGAACAGTGCATCACGGTGGAGCAGGCGATCCGCTCCTACACCATAAACGGCGCCTGGCAGGATCACCAGGACGATGTCAGGGGTTCGATAGAAGTTGGTAAACTGGCTGATTTTACCATCGTCGGTGGAAATATATTGACCATAGACCCTAATAAGATCCACGAAATTCCCATTATCGCAACAATCGTCGGCGGTAAAACGGTGTATGACACCGGTAAGTTTTGATCAAATTGGGGAGGAGAGTGAAATGCAGCAAGCAACCAGAGATATCCTGTACTTCGAGATTGGACCAGACAATGAACCAACTCTGCGAGTCAGTCCCGGGGAGGAATTCGAGGTGGAAACGCAGCTGAATCCGGGACCGTGGCTTGATAACCATCCCGAAAGAGAGATGCTTCGTCAAAAACTGCGCGGTGGGAATCCTTCCAGCGGTTGTATCTATGTAGAAGGTGCGATGCCGGGGCAGGTATTATCGGTAAATATCGGGGAAATAGACCTCGATCCTGTCGGCTTTACTAACTACTGGGGAAGTACCGGAGCCATGCCAGGCTGGATGGGTCCGAGCGGTGTTGGTGAACAGAAGAAAGTGGTACATATCAGGGAAGGGAAAATTATCTGGAGTGATAAGCTGGAGCTTCCGGTAGCGCCGATGCTGGGTGTGGTTGGCGTAGCTCCAGCAAACACAAGATGGTCCAATATCTGGGCAGGACAATGGGGCGGTAATATGGATATCCAGGAAATTACTAGTGGAGCGACAGTTCATATACCGATTTACGTTCCTGGGGCTCTGCTGCACATCGGTGATATGCACGCCATCCAGGGCGACGGAGAGATATGCGGAGCCGGAGGTATCGAAGCCGGAGGGAGAGTTAAAATCAGTTGTGACCCGGCTCCTAAGCCGAAGAGCATGTCATGGCCTCGTATTACCGATGAAACTCACATTATCACCACTGCCCAGGCAAAGCCTGCAGAAGACGCATTCCGGCTGGCTCTGGTGGAGATGATTTTGTGGCTGGAGGAGGAGTATGGATTTACCAAAGGAGAGGCGTATCTCCTTTTGGGGCAAGTGCTGGAAGCTAGGTGTACTCAGTTCGTCAATCCAACGTTCACTTATGTCTGCAAAGTCAATCGGAAATATTTACCGCAGCAAGCCGTAGGTACGGATTAATGAAAGATAAAGTTAAGATAGCCGGTGTTCAAATGGACCCGGAAATAATGAACATAGATAAAAATCTGAGAAAAATATTGGATCAGTCAAAAATCGCGGCTGAGAACAAAGCGGATCTGGTAGTGTTTCCGGAATGCACGCTGTCCGGTTATGTTTATGCCAGCCGAGAAGAAGCCTTATCGTATATGGTGACGGTACCCGGACCCGAGACGGATAAACTCGTTGAATGTGCAAAGGAGCTGGGCATTCATATGGTAGTCGGTTTGCTCGAAAAAGATCCAGAGCAGGACAAATGCTACAATTCTGCCGTTCTGGTTTCTCCACAGGGAATAATCGGAATATACCGGAAAACCCATCTTCCCTTCCTCGGTGTGGACAGATTCCTTGACCCGGGTGACGGACCACTTCGTGTGTACAACACATCTGTGGGCATTATCGGAATGCATATCTGTTATGACTGTAACTTCCCGGAAAATGCCCGGATTTTGACCTTATTGGGAACCGAAATCCTTATCCTCCCAACTAACTGGCCGAACGGCAGGAACAAAGTTCCTGCATTTGTCGTGAACACCAGGGCATATGAGAACAAAGTTGCCGTAGTGGTTGTCGACCGCGTCGGCAATGAGAGAGGTACTCGTTTCATCGGAACCAGTAAAATTATAAATGCCATGGGAGACACCCTTGCTGAAGCAAGCGCCGATAACGAAGAGATAATCTACGCCGAAATAGACCTTAACGACTCCAGGAACAAACGATATGTTTTCAAACCTAGAGAATTCGAATTAGATTTCATCGGTGACCGGCGTCCTGAACTTTATGGTGAAATAGGAGAAGTTAATTAAGGCCGCTATGATACCCCGATGCTTTGCGTAGGGGAGAAGGTTATTAAACTAAGAAGAAATTCTTTAATAAGTCTACACACGAAGAAAAGCCTTCTCTATTGGGGTTTTTCTTTATGTTTATTCATTCCCCCATGTCCCGCGGGAGAAATGTCGATATAGCTCTTTCTTCTGATTTTAACTTCTGACTTTTTGTTAAATGGAACAGGATTACACATTCCGTCAGACTGTTTGGCTCCATCGGCTTAGGTTCGGCTATCATATGGTCTGTCAGAAGATTACCCCCAAATGGCATCCAAGATTTTAATTCTCAAGGCCATCCATACCGGAAGAAAAGCCGCTACCACCGCAGCAACCAACAGTATGAAGGCAGAACGAGTCAGGTAGGAGAATCCTGTAACGAGGTAGACATCGCCGAACGGAAAGTGAAACGGGTATCTGGCTTCCACCGGTATTACGATGTGGAGAAATACTAGAGTAGCCAAGATAGATGCGAGAATAGCATAAAACACGGCTCGGAGCAGATACGCCAGAGTTATGGAGCTTTGAGAAATGCCGGAGGTGTTGGAGGCCTGCCGAAAGTTAGGAACGAATGCTGTAAGAGCCGTACGAGAGTAGAGAGGCTAATAAGAAGTCGATCCACCTGACGGCCAGCGGTTGTACGCTTCGCACCAGTCTACCCGCAAAAGGTAAATTTGCGCTAGGGCGTTATTGAGGAATTGAGGGGGTAACAAACCATCTATTTGTAAAAGACGATGAACTAGTCTTCGGGTAGAATATCATATTCTTGACTTATTTCAAACGGTGATTTACCGCCACGGTCCGGCTGTGGTGTGTTATTCCAGATATTCATCGCTAATCCCAGCCACTTGTTAATTTCCTCTACTGAATTAACTTCACCAACCCGGTCTGCAATTTCCTTTATGAAATCATTAACTTGGCTTGACTTCATATGTGAGAATACTAGCTTCTTCCATTGAGTCGGAGTCATAACGAGATTCAGGCGATCTTCAGCCCGGGCTGACTTCGTCATTCTGGCCACAGCCGCCTTAAGAGAAGAATCACGGGGTGGCAGGTCCTTCTTTGGTCGGTCTTCAGAGGGATCCTTCCTTTGCTGCAGAAACCTCTCGAGTTCTATCGGGTCGAGCTGAAAATTCTTCAACATAGCCTGCATGCCCGGCATGATGCGTATAGGCCACTGCAACCAGCCAGGACCAATCAGCCACCCACGTCGTCCGGCGGGTATAATATGGGCACATAGAGCATCATCCCGACCAAGTAGCCGGCTGAGCTGGCGATTATCAATAGTAAACTCTTCATCCTCTAACCTTAGGATCAGACCTTTTCCCGGATTAACCATGGCTACCATCGCCAGCACATACCGGGAACTTCTGAATGAATCAATAGCCGAAGCAAGTTCACCACCACTGAGGAAAGTTTCTGCGGCCAACTCGGCAGGACAACGTCCGTCCGGGAGTCTATAAGTTAAGGCAAACCAGCCCAGAAAGCGCCGTTCCCGGCTGGTGACACCACCAGCGCCTTCCATATAGTGGACTTCTCCTGGTTCGTCATAGCCGAAGTATTCACCCCTTGCCCTTGACCGTATGTCGGCGAGGGCTTCGCTTGTGGCACACCAGGCACCAATTTGCTCCAATATGCTATTGGTCAGCGGCATAAATTACTCCTCAGCTAATGTCACATCTATATCGTCAAGCCATTCCAGGGCCCTTTCCTCTATCCTATCATCTTTGAATTTAAACCACCTCTCTCTTTCCTCGGGATAATTAAGCAGCACATCCTTAAACCGCCGGAAGGCTCCCTTACCGTTTGTTGCTACTTCCAGTAGCTCAACAAGATGCTCGTCTTCAATAGTCGCAATGAAATCTACCATGTCATCATACCCCTCATTGGATTCGACTTCAGGAATACGTTCGTAACGGTCGAATTCTACCTCAATCCTGTCCTTTAGTTTCCCGGTTTCCTCATCATCCATATATTCAGAAATAAATAGTATCTCGCCCGTCTCCAGGTCGAGAAAATACTCATTCTCAAAGGAGCTATTCTCCCTTGCGTCGCAGAGCTCATCCAGATCTATTTTCAGTGTCTTCTTTTTTTCCATATTTTTAACTCCGGTGTGACATCAGAGCATACGTTTAGATTATATGTCATGTCAGGGATTAGTTTGCAAGCCTGACGATTTCACTTTCCACTATGATGTACTTTCGTTGGCTGATAACCGTAGAAAAGTGACGGTTCGTAGATGATAAGGACTGTTTTCCAGCCTCAACCCGAGTGTGGCAGGGGTACTCCCCCCCCTCTTTAACCCATCGTAGCTTAAATGGATATTTGTTATTGGGATTTAATAACCACCAAACTCAAATTTCTCCTAACCTGTTGTTAAGAGTAATTATTCTCTCAATGAAGTACCATAATTGAGGCTGATATTGTACCTATTTCATCCTCCTCCCCAAGGTTCGTGGATAATATCCGTTGTAGCTAACCCGTTGACTCCTTGATGTATCTGGTCAACGAATTTAGGTTGTATCTGGCCGTGGAAATACCTCAGAAAGTCCACGAACTTTAGAGACAAAACCGAGGAAAAGCGATGGAAATAGTTTCATATGGTACTATTATTTATCACTGACGATAAAAACTTATTCCGAAACCCCCTATTTTCAGCGCTTTTTATTTCTTACGATTAAACCGAACCCTAAAATAATCGTGCCTAAATTTGGGATTTTCGGGCATAGTTTTACTAATTTCTCAAGGAAATCCGTTCTTTAATTTAATAGTCGAAAAGTGAGGGAGTTGAGAAAGTGATATTTCCTATAGAATATTATGAGCCAACGGAAAAGACTTTTTACTCACCTCCGTTACCTAGCTTAATGAACGTCTTCTGTTACTTTACCAGCTAGCCTTGGGAGTCCTGCACAAATTCCTCTATTGTGACATTAGAGCCTGGATCATTCCACCAGAGTGGTTTTATTACTTAAGTAGTGCCGGATAATTGTATTACAGAATCCGATGGTGGATTACCAGCGGCGGTTAATCGAAAGTAGTCTAGATGCTGTTTGGGTGTTCATTGGATGATTCGGGTAGCCAAGATTGAATCAATGCTCGTGAATCCACTTAACCAGTTCTTCTCTCAAGAAGACTCTCTTCTTGCCAATCTTGTGCGAAGGCAGCCCCTGCTTCATCAGTCGATAGATCGTCTGATGACTCACGCCAAGAAATCTCTGAGCCTCTTGAAATGTTATGAATATTCGCTGGACATCCTGCATATCCTTGTTTTCCTCAGTCATGTGGCCTCCATTGTACTATGTTAGATGGTATGTTAACTAAATATTGATGGTTAGGCACACACTTACTGTATGATGTTTTACGTTATTAAATGTTATGCTATTGACAAATATGGACTTTAATGTTATTATATACTCCGAAAAAGCCGAGAGAATACGGAAGGAGGTAAGATGAAAATCTTGACCAAGAAGCTCGGAAAAGGTGAAATCAGATGGGGAGGAGTTGTCATCCCTCGCGACAAGACATCTCTATTCCCTACCCCGGGAGTAGAGTTTGATCTTGTTGATGAGAAGACAAGGCATACGGCGAAAATGGATAACCAGTCTCGTCTTCGTATGTCGAGTTGGTTCCGCCAGCATCGAACTGTGAAACCCGGGGATGAAGTCACGTTCTACCGGCAAAATGGAACCATGCGAATCTCTCTTTCACGATCGTTTTCGAGGCCGGAGAAAGAGACGTTCGACTGGGCGTTGGAAGTCATCGAGGCCATCCGTGACGGTGAGATTCACGGAGTCATCCGGCTCAACGGCAGTGGATTCAGTGTCGAAATCGGTGACCACATCAAGAAAACGGAAGTGGTCGTAGGCTCGAAGTAGGGTTTGCAGTTATGGGGGATGGCACAGGAGTCGACGGACTATTTCGGTGGGTTATCCCCCTTCTCGAAATGTATTTCTCCTGTGCCTCCTCCGCCAACAAACCGAGAGAAGGACGGTTTAGTCATAAGGGAGGAAGAAATGACGCTGATTATCGGTGCTAGATGTCAAGACGGAGTCGTCATAGCCGCAGACCGCAGACGGTTATCGAGGCACGAAAGGGGTCCCAGCACAACGAAGCTGTTCAAGCTATCCTGCGGAGCAGCTATAGCTGGTGCTGGAGATGATGCTGTGCTCAATGAAGCCCGGATTCTAATAGACCGTCAAATCAAGGAACTCGCAAACGGATCGCCGGTAACCTCTCTATTCGACGTAGTTGAGATAGCGGCCGGGATTACTAATGATTTGGTAGGTCGCTACCAGAATGCGATGGAGGAGTCATTTGGCTATGTTCTCAGTGGGACTGACAACCTGAATACCGGGAAAGCCAGGCTTTTTACTGTTTTTGGAGCAGGCCTTTCAGAACTGCCATGGGTGTGTCTCGGCTCGGGAAGTTCATATGCCCGACCGCTGGTAGAATTACTCTTAGCGGATGGTAATTTACCCGCTCAGGATGCGCAAAAGATTGTTGTCTACATATTCAGTCTGGTTTCCAATGTGCTGACCACCGTTGGCGATGGCATTGACATAAGCATCTGCAAGGACAGTCAAGTTGCCGGTGATATTGCGTATTTGAAGGAAGCCAGTTTAGATAGGTTACGTACCGCTATTCTTAATACTATACTCAAAGGTTAGTGATTTTGGTTATTATCAGAACTGTAGAGGAGGTAATCCAAAATGACGAAACATCCACCACCCAAATCACCTGATGGTAGAACTCTAGCCCCTAGTATCCGAGATTTTGCTCTCAACCATAATCCTCCGTTAAAGTACGAAGGTATGCGTACGGCTATTGATGCTCTTACTGCCTGTAAGTCTCCCGAGGGCAACGACTATGACTTCCACTATGATGTCGATTACCGGCGAGATGGAGTGTATATTAAGTTGAGACAAGGGCAAGGACATCGTACCTATGAAAAAGAAGTGGAGAGGATGCGGCAGCAAGCAGGATTCTAGTAATGTTTTAATAGGTAAGATGGAGATGCGACCAGTGAAGTTTATGCATTGCCGGCGTTGAACTGGGACTAAAGCTAGGACTCTGGAAAGTCGCCGCGCCGGGTTGATTCTTCAGCAGGCTCTCGCCGGCTGGATGTTGGGAGGCGTTAAACAGGTAGATGATATATTAGTGAAATGCAGACCAATGGACATCAAGAAATCCACGGATTTTCAACCGGTCAACAGGCAGCCGGTTTTACTTATGCACTATTATCAAGAGCTTAGCTTCAGATTCTGCGCCTCGGTTTGACTTGGTGGCGTATACCTAGGCCGTCTGCCAACGTTGAACAATGCGATGAAAAGTGCTCTCTATAAGCAAAGAGGAAGGCTGGATATAGTGAAAATAAATATCCAGCCTTTGTTGAATCCGAACTGCTAAGATAACAACTTCAACTCTTACCGATTCTGAACATCTTAGTCCCGCACGTGGGGCATGTTCCTTGAGTTGCCGGCTTACCATTTTTCATGGTTATGCTTTTAGGATCCCTCATTGAGATAATGGAACCATGGGTATCCCTCTACCAAGAAATGATAGAGTTTTACTTAGACGAGAAAAACTCTATCTTAGTAAGGAGGATACCCGGATGAATTATATTGGAATGGACACTCATATCTCAACCTTAGATTTTGCCGTAGTCAACGAAGCTGGCCGATTAACTAAAGCCAAAAGCATAGCCACCAGTGTTAAGGGCTTCATGGAATTTGTGAAACAGGTACCGGCGCCGCGAACCATCTATATGGAGGAGGGCACCCTGGCCGCTTGGGCTTTGGAAACCTGTGTCCAGTATGGAGAAAAGCTGGTGATAACTGATCCCAAAGAAAATCATTGGATCGGTTCTAGTGGGCAAAAAGATGATCATCTGGATTCTTTTAAATTGGCGCAACTAGCCCGGGGTGGTTACATCAAAGAGATTCACCATCCGGTGGGCCAACGGCGGAGGTTCAGAGAACTGATGGAAGCCTATCATGATAATGTCAGGATGACAACCCGCTTCAAGAATAAGATCAAAGCTAAGTTCAGGCAGAATGGGATACCCTGTACAGGAGATACCGTTTATTCGGAGACTTATCGAGAAGAATGGAAGGGGAAATTACCCCGGGATGCCACTCTGCTGTTGATTTTGGAGGGTCTCTGGCGGCAACTGGAACAATCCGAGCAAAACGAAAAGGAGATTCTGGCCGCTGCCAGAGCCCAAGCTAAATACTATCCCGAAATCAAGCATTTTGAAGCTATTCCGGGAATCGGCTTTATTAGTGCGGCGACCATCTCTGCCATTCTGGAAACACCGCATAGATTTGCCAACAAAAGGAAGATCTGGATGTACGCCGGACTGGGATTAATGAAAAAATCATCTGGAGGCAAGCTGTACTCGGAAAAACTAACCATCGATTACAACCGCCTATTAAAATGCACCATTAAGCAAGCTGCCGAAGCTACTATCCAGGCTAAAGACAATCCTTTCCGGCGTAAATATCTGGACATGACGTTATTACATGGGATAGCTCCTAATCTTGCTAAATTAACGATTGCCAGGAATATGCTGGCCACCATGTGGGCCA
>CAYNFT010000052.1:0-677 GCA_964396535.1 uncultured Dehalococcoidales bacterium
AGGTTGTGGCCCTGGAGATCGAGGGTTCAAATCCCTCCACTCACCCCACCATATCCCTATCCGCCCCACGGCGGTGGTTGGCGAAAACCCAGGCCCGGGTCCTCCTGACGAAGTCTCTGACCTCTTCATCGGTACGGAAATCTTCTTCACCGAAGTAGTCACGATGAACCATCTTGTCCAGCGGTCTCATCAGCTTGGGCCTCGATTTGTAAGCCGGATAGCCCAAGGCGATCATATCGTAGACCTCCATCTCGGTGGGTATATGCAAAAGGTTCTTTAACAAGCAGTGGTTATAAGGCGCCGCCACCAGAGATACCCACTGGCTGGCCAGCCCCAGCGTCGTAGCCGCCAGATGCATATACAAAAAAGCGTTGGCCAGGCTGGAGGTGTAAACCGATTGCCTCATATGCGGGTCATACCTCACTACCATGGGCAACCCCACCTGAGTCCTGGTATCGCCAAAGAGCAATATAAGCACCGGGGCATTCTGGAACTCCATTTCCGGGTCAAGCCAGGACTGCCGCTTCACCCGCATCCACGGCTCGCACATATCTTCCATCTTGGAGAATCCAGAGGCTCCGGCAGGGCGTGGCGGCCGGATAATCTGCATAACGTCGTCTTTCAATTTCTTATCCTTGATGACGACAAACTCCCACGGCTGCGAGTTAAAGCCCGAG
>CAYNFT010000052.1:687-14472 GCA_964396535.1 uncultured Dehalococcoidales bacterium
CTGCTGAAAAATACGGTAACTTATTATTGGCCACACAGAAAGAACCAAATGTTATATTGTTACTTAATGGTTGCATTTTGACCTTAGGCTGGACCACAAGTATAATACTGGCGTATTTAAAAAAATTAACCGGGAAAGGAGTTCGAGCAGGCCATCCTCGGAATATCGCTAACCGATGATGACCTAGTTTTCAGTCGCTTTGACGAGGCTTTTAGCACTAGGTATAATGAACCTGGAAATGAGCCTGTTGAAAGATCCGTTAGCAATTTATTAGCAAAACTAGCACCGTCTACTTTATGTTAAGCTTTAAAAGTAGAATTTAGCTTCAAAATAAGCCGTGCGCCTATAGCTCAGCGGATAGAGCATCGGTCTTCGGAACCGAGGGTCGTGGGTTCGAATCCCTCTAGGCGCGTGCCTGACTCACCACTGTTTGGCAACATTCTTGAGATTCGTCCGATATTTCGGAGCTAGTTAGAATATTAAGCGCCTCACCGTACAATGCTCCTTCAAACCGCTGCGCCGCTACCTCTTGCAAACCACCAACGATATGGGAATAGGTAGCTAGGGTAACTGCTATACTCTCATGTCCTAGCCGCTCTTGAACTATCTTGGGGTGTACACCAGCTTTCAGCATCAGAGTAATACGGGTGTGCCCGATGTTGTGGTGGCACAGGAGTTAATTGCAGTGCCACCGGATGAGTAGGGATGCGAAGGCCATTTATCGAGTTCTGTTAGACGAAAATGTGGTCTTCAAATCATATACGGCATGCTTCAACCTCATACGTTCTATTTTGCTACCTCCTCTTCTTATTCATTCTCTGTTATTTAACTGCACATGCAGTCATTATCTTGGGCATCCTGAAGCCCTTTGAGTAAACGATAGAACTGTCCGAGAATCCTGCTTCTTGAAGCATAGCTTGCACCTCTTTCGCCGCATACATTCTCGTTCCCCATTCTCCGAAGAGCAATCCGCGAATTTGCAGCCTGACTTTAACCCCTCTGGGTAATACTGTCAATAAGGTAATGTTTTTAGAACAACCGGAGATGGGAGGTTGCTTTAGGTAAAAAAATAGGGCAGTACACTGCCCTGCCCTATTGGGAACGTGACAGAATGTTTGGCTGTAATAGGTCTGGCCCTTTACAAGTGTGATCACAGTCCGTAATATCACATTCCGGCTGTTTGTTAGCCCGCATATTTTGGACGGACAGGGTATGTATTATTGTAGTAGCACTTGATAAACTAACTAAATCAAGCTAGATGCGTTATAATAAGTAGAAGATTGTAGGATTACTTCGGGAGGGGTATAAGATGAGAAAGGGAATATCAATCCTGCTGGTATCAGCGATATTGCTCGGGCTATTAGGTTGCACTCAAGCAGTGTCAGGTCAGGTGCTACAATCGGATAAGCCACGAAATACCTCGCCAGCAGTAGATGAGTCTGACCTCGTAACGCTGGTTGACGGTAATAGCGCCTTTGCCTTCGATTTATATCAGGTACTACGGCAAACTGGAACCAACCTGTTTTACTCGCCGTACAGCATATCGGAGGCGCTGGCTATGACTTATGCAGGTGCTCGTGGTGAGACAGAGAAAGACATGGCTGAGGCTTTAAACTTCACCCTGTCGCAGGGTCGCCTGCATCCAGCGTTTAATAGCCTTGACCTTCAGCTCAAGCAGCGTGGTGAGGGGGCGAAGGGTAAGGATGATGAGGGCTTCAGATTGCATGTGGTTAACGCCATCTGGGGACAAAAGGACTACGAGTTCCTTGAAGAATTCTTGGATGTTCTGGCACAGAACTATGGGGTGGGGTTGAGGATACTGGACTTTATAAACGAAACGGAGCAGTCACGGGTTACCATTAACGACTGGGTAAGCGAACAAACTGAGGAAAGGATTAAGGACCTGATTCCGCAGGGGGTGATAAACCATCTAACACGCCTTGTATTGACCAATGCCATCTACTTTAATGCAGCCTGGCAATATCCTTTTAACGAGAATGCGACCTCTGATGGTCTGTTTCATCTCATTGACGGAAGTGATGTCACAGTACCCATGATGAGGCAAACCGAGTTCTTTAGTTACAAAGAAGGTACCGACTATCAGGCGGTTGAACTACCGTATGATGGAAAGGAACTCTCGATGGTGATTTTGCTTCCCAAACCTGGACAGTTCGATACCTTTGAAGCAAAGTTAGATGCGGAGTCCTTTGAGTCAATTATAGATAAATTGGAGACACATGAAGTGGCTCTGACAATGCCTAAGTTTGAATACGAATCCAGTTTCGGCTTAAAACCAGCCCTTATCACACTGGGCATGGGGGTAGCTTTTACTGAAGACGCTGACTTTTCTGGCATGAACGGCGGGCGTGACCTGTTGATACAGGATGTGCTGCACAAAGCATTCGTGTCCGTGGATGAAGCCGGAACTGAAGCGGCAGCAGCTACGGCGGTGATAGTGGGATTGACATCTGCACCGGTACAGCCGGTTGAAGTTAGAATAGACCGACCTTTCATCTTTCTTATCCGGGATATACCGACCGATAGCATAATATTTATTGGGCGCGTTCTTAATCCGGCAAAATAGACATATTTCATACCCGAGCCAAAGAATGTGACTTGGCTAAACCGCATTGGTTTCTTAAAGCATGTGGATAAAACCCGACCTCCTTCGTTATCTACTGTACACTTCGTCATCTTGTGTGGCAGGTAACTGAAGCTACTCACTGGACGCGGTTGATATGCGGGCGAACCACGTTGACAGTATTGTCCCGGTAAGTTTGCAGCAGGCCACCCACCGGTATAGTTGTAAGCACCGTCGTTTCGCTTTAGACATGCCCCCGGTTCAGTGGCAAGGCTGACTACTTAATTACTTCGCAGACTTCGCTAACCGGCCGTCTCTCCTTGGTGGGATTTTCTGCTGGATATCCGACCGGTATTAAAGCGATAATATCCATTTCCGGAGGGACCTTAAGAATTTTTTCTATATCTCCCTTTGACTGGGGCAGCGGACCGGTCATCCATACGGCTCCCAGCCCCATCTGGTGCAATACTAAAAGGAGGTAGGCAATAGCAGCAGACACCGATTGAATACGTGAATCGATTGTATTATTCCACTGGCGCATCTGGGCGGCTTTTTCATCCACTTTTTCCCGAGCCAAGAAAACCTTATCCATCGGGTTTCCGATTTGCCTGGTGCCAACTGCAATAAGAGCCGGGGCATCGCCGAAAGAACCTGGTCGCGGTGCTGGAGGACGAGATTCCCCCTGTGGCACGCTCGCTGGAGGAGGGGGCCTCCCGAACTGTGCCATTTCAGGCCAGGAAGCCATATAACTCCTGCCTGCCTGTGTGGCGTCTGCAATGGCTTTAATGGTATTTTTGTTCAGGATGATGTAGAAGTGCCAGTTTTGCTGGTTAGCTCCGTTTGGTGCCTAGGTAGCCAGCTCTACTGCTTGCAACAGAAGTTCTTCTGCCACCGCTTTATCCTGCCAGACACGAATCGAACGTCGACTTTTGATTAGTTTAGCTAATTCCGCTGTCTCCATTAAAATTTCCTCCTTGAATTATTATCTTAGTATTATGAATTATGAATGAAATGTGTCAAGTTTGTAAACCTTACAGAGGAATGGGTGGAATAAAAAGAGGCGCCAGATATGCTAGACGCCTCGCTAATAATAACAAGAAAATAGACTAAATTAGCTTTGTTAGTGGTTAGCAGGTTTTACGTTGGAAAAATAACGTAGCTTGTTGTTTATTAACCTCACCCCCCAAAAGTAAGGAGAGTCAAAGAGAGGCGAAGCCTCTCTTAAAATACAATTTCCCCCTTCCCTTTATAAAGGGAAGGGGGTCAGGGGGATAGGTTACTGAACGACCTTGATGGCTGCATTTTGACCTTAAGACTGGACTACAAGTATAATGCTAGCGTATTTAAAAATTGACCGCGAAAGGAGTTAGAAATGGCTGGAGGATACATGGGAAAGCTATTGTTCGTGAATCTTTCCACTGGGGAGATAAAAGAAGAAACACCTGATGAGAGCCTCTATCGAGATTTTATAGGAGGTTATGGCATTGGGGCCAGGATTCTCTATGACCGTATGAAAGCTGGAGTTGATGCCCTGGGTCCGGAGAATATCTTTGGCTTGATTACCGGTCCACTCACCGGCACTCCGGTGCCTATGGGTACCCGCTACACTTCAGTGGGAAAGTCCCCGCTCACTGGCGGTTGGGGAGATGCTAATGCCGGTGGGAATTTTGCTCCTTATCTCAAATTTTCCGGTTGTGATGGGGTATTCTTTACCGGAATATCAGAAAAGCCGGTTTATCTGTTCATTGATAACGGCAAAGCCGAATTAAGGGATGCAAGTCATCTCTGGGGGAAGGATACCTATGAAACTGAGGATATATTAAAGGCCGAACTGGGCAAAGGTACAGAGCTTATCAGTATCGGTCCGTCTGGCGAAAAAGTCTCGCTAATATCCTGCATCATCGGCAATAGAGGTGCAGCAGCAGCGCGCTCCGGGTTAGGGGCAGTGATGGGCTCTAAAAAGCTTAAAGCCGTAGTTGCTAGAGGGAATCAGGAAGTATCCCTTGCCGATAGCAAGACGGTTAGTAAGTTGAGGAAAGAGCATATAGACGAGTTAAAGAGACCAGGACCGAATGGTGGAGAGTCATATATGGAGAACTTCCATAAGTATGGCACCTCCCGGATGACAGAGCGGTCAGCCCTTAGCGGTGATTCACCGGTCAAGAACTGGGGCGGCGTGGGCATCATCGATTTTCCGAATGTCTCCAGTATCAATGGTGATGCTGCGATAGCTAATATTGAGAGTAGGTCGGGCTGCTGGCACTGTCCCATCGGTTGTGAAGGTAGACTAAAAGCGGGAACAGGTGAATACAAATACCCGGCGGGCACACGCCGACCAGAATATGAGACCTATTCTTCCTTTGGCTCGATGTGCCTTAACAATAATTTAGAGTCAATAAACATGATAAACCACATCTGTAATAGCTATGGAATGGATACTATTTCTGCAGGCAGCACAATTGCCTTCGCTATCGAGTGCTACGAGAATGGCATTATCACCAAGGAAGATACCGATGGTATTGAGCTAACCTGGGGTAATCACCGGGCTATGGTAGCCATGACCGAGAAGATGGTGAAGCGAGAGGGCTTTGGTGAAGTCCTTGCTGATGGTGTAAAGGCAGCCACCGAGAGAATTGGCAGGGGAGCCGAGGAATTTGCGGTACATATCGGCGGTCAAGAGCTTGGAATGCACGATCCAAAGCTCTCTTTCCCTGGAAGGATGGCACGACCCGCTGCTGCCCGCTATCAGATGGAGGCTACCCCTGGTCGCCACATGCAGAATTGGGGGCCCGGTGGCTTTCAGACTCATATTATTAATACCAGTGGTATCTGTATGATTGGTGGTTACTCTGGTGCTATTGAACGAATTGCGAAATTTATAGCTGCCGTAACCGGCTGGGAACGCTCACTGGAGGAGATACTGAAGGCTGGAGAGAGGGTTATGAACATTAGACACGCCTTTAACCTTCGCGAAGGTATAAACCCTCTAGATTGGCGGGTTCACCCTAGAATAATTGGCGACCCCCCGCAGAAGGAAGGACCGCTTGCTGGCATCACGGTCGACATCAAGATGCAAATATACTGGAACCTCGGGGCACTTGATTGGGATCCTATAACAACGAAACCGAGCAAGAAAAAGCTGCTGGAACTGGGCCTTGATGATGTAGCCCGGGAGTTCTGGCCCTAGTAGTACAGGGGTTGCTCTGTCAAGACATGTATGCAACAAAATTGTAGTCTGTCATGTAGGATAAATCAGCTTGAGGAGTTGGCTGAGGAGCAAAAGAAAGGCTGGATATCCAAGTGATAAGAATATCCAGCCATATATAAAGCCTGACGTTGTTAAAATCAGGGGTTAGCTCTTTCCGATTCTGAACATCTTGGTGCCACAGGTCGGGCATATGCCCTGAGTAGCTGGCCTGCCGTTCTTCATCGTGATTGACTTCGGATCTTTCATTTCCTTTTTGGCTCGGCACTTAACGCAATATGCTTGCATGAGGCTCACCTCCTTTCTTTTTGCATTCGGTATGTATGAAAGATAAACTGTCTTACCAAAAATGTCAAGAGCCTATCTGGGTCACGAAAGCCTGTGATGTGTGTTGGTCCCGGAACACTGGGGTGATAAGGCTCATCTTTGTTGAATCCGCTCCTAGGCTGAAGGTCTGACAACAAGCTCAGGCTGAAAGTCCTTGAGCCATCGTCTGTGATTACGCCACCCGGGACAATATCCAGCTACTACTTGCCAGAACTTCTCAGTGTGGTTCATCTCCTTCAGGTGGGCAAGTTCATGGATGATAATATAGTCAATCACGGGCTTCGGTGCCATCATGAGCTTCCAGTTAAAGTTGACGTTAGCTTTGTGCGAGCAACTGCCCCAGCGCGTTTTGGCTCCTCGTATGCTTAGTCGGCCATAGGTAACTCCCATTCTGGCGGAAAGCTCCTCTGCTCTTTCCCTTATGAACCTCTCAGCCTGCTGGCGATACCACCCCTCCAATACCAGGTTCAAGTTGCTGTTCACCGATTTGAGATTTACCAGCAGTCTCGTCTGTTCCAGTTTTACGCTGTCGGCCTCTCCGTGGTTCTGCCGTATTACAATCTTCAGGTCTTGGCCGAGGTAGGGAATGGTGTCCCCACTTTTAATTGCTTTTTCGGTAGAAAGCGGGCTTACATGCCCATATCTTACCAGCTTGTTCAAAATCCATCGTTTCTTTTCTTTTAGAAGGGAAGGGAGTTGAGTTAGCTTGTAGGATTTGGGAATTACGACGGTAAGGCCCGTCTCCCCTCTTACTTCAAGCCGGATGCGCTTCACTTTGAGACTACGCTTGACAGTGTAGGATATGGCTTGACCATCGAGAACAGCTTTGCGCTTTCCCACGACCTCCAACCAGGGACGGCTTTTCTGAATCATATCTATAGTTTAGCTGTTCACGCTATCAAGTGTCCAGTTCATCAATGAACTGGCGTACAGGCTTTTTGCCTCTATCTCCTCAGCCATCCCAGGCTTCCCAGACCGCTAAAACCTACCTTTCTAAAGCGCCATCTGTTTCAAGTCGTCAGCAACCTTCAGTTTTGGTTCCGTCAAGGCTTGAATTTCTTCTACCTCCCAGCCAGGCGCCGTTTCTTTAAGCACCAGGCCATCAGGAGTCACTTCGACGACAGCGATATCAGTTATAATAAGGCTAACACAGTGGGGGGCCGTAAGATTATA
This sequence comes from uncultured Dehalococcoidales bacterium, assembly GCA_964396535.1. Taxonomy (GTDB): domain Bacteria; phylum Chloroflexota; class Dehalococcoidia; order Dehalococcoidales; family UBA2162; genus CAYNFT01. The sequence continues at coordinate 7,974 of CAYNFT010000052.1, forward strand.
GCTACATTTCTTAACAATCTTCGGCTCGTTGGTTTTCGTGATGTGAGTCATAGCTATAACCAGTTTCGCTGCCCCAAACGCCAAATCCATACCGCCGCCAATATTGCCCGGTTCCCTTCCCGGAATCACCCAGTTGGCAAGGTCTCCTTTCTCTGAAACCTGTAAGCCGCCAAGGACACACATGTCAATATGTCTGCCCCTTATCATAGAAAAGGACTCAGCGTGGTCAAAGAAGCACATACCGAGCTTGGGGGTAGCAAACTGCCCTGAGGCATTTACCAGATTAAAGTCTATCTCCTCTTCAGTAGTGGGGGTAGGGCCATAGCCGAGGCACCCATTCTCACTGTGGAAGATGATCTCTCTGCCCTCGGGAATAAAATTGGCGGCTAGTGTAGGAATGCCGACTCCCAGGTTAACTATCATCCCGTCCTGGAACTCTCGAGCTACTCTGAGCGCCACCGTTTGTTCATCTAATCGTTCCTTCATCTTAAATTCCTTCCTCAATGTTTTTTCTGGCTGCCACCCGGTCTACGTATATACTGGGAGTAGCAATTGCCTCAGGGTCCAGGTCGCCAAGCGGCACTATCATGTCAACCTCGGCTATCGTTACCTCGGCGGCACCAGCCATTGCCCCATTAAAGTTTCTAGACGTTCCCTGATAGACTAAATTGCCCCACCTATCAGCTTTGTGAGCTCGTATCAGGGCAAAGTCAGCTTTTAAGGCGTATTCAAGGACACACGTTATACCATTAATTACCCTTGTTTCTTTGCCCTGCTCTATAATGGTGCCAGGGCCGGTGGGTGTATAGAAAGCAGGGATTCCAGCCTTAGCTGCTCTGACTCTTTCAGCAATTGTTCCCTGTGGCACCAGTTCTACCTCTAGCGTTCCCGCCTTGAGTCTATCGTGCAAAGCAGATGTCATACCAATTGGAGGTGTACCAGGAAAAGCACAGATGGTTTTTATTACCTGGTCATTCTGTATTAGCAGTCCCGCGTTGTCATAATTAGGAGGGGTTTTTCTGAGGGGGTTTGGTGGTCCTTGCATCGGAGACTCTTGCCTGCCGCGCCCCGGCGTATTAGCCACAATAGTCAGGTTTTTGGCACCCTGCTTTTCCAACGCCCGGATAAGGTTGCTGGGGCAGCCATTAGCTGGTCCAAAGCCGCCAATGAGAATAACAGCACCATCAAAAATATCGACGACCGCCTCATCAAAACTGTTGACTATCTTGTTTATGCTCACATTTCCTCCTTTATCATTTCACCTTGAAAAGAATATAATTTAGACTTAACGGATTACTAAACCTCCTTGACAATATCTCTGCTGCTAAACCCCGAACTGACCAAGTTCGATTTGTTAAATGGTTCTTGCTTTGTTTGTAAGTAGCATATGTGGCTTGGAAAGTCAAGTGTTGCCATACTGGGTAACAGAAACTATAATACCAGCAACCGGGTAGTTAATACTAATTTAGAGATAATAATTTGTGGGGGATAAAAAGGAGGCTGTAAACCCCTGGTTTTAAAGCTGAAAACCGGCGTTTAGAACTAATGGCCAAATATGTTCATAGAAACGAGAGGGAGGCTAATCTATGGCTAAGGTGCTAGAAGATAAATGTGCCGTAATTACTGGTGGCGGACGTGGGCAGGGCAGGGAAATCGCTCTGGCGATGGCTCACCAGGGAGTCAACATAGTAGTGAACGACCTTGGGGGAGAGGTTGACGGTACCGGCTCAGACCGGACCCCGGCGGATGAAGTGGTGGCCCAGATTAAAAAGTCGGGAGGAACAGCAGTTGCCAGCTATGACACCGTGGCAGACTTCGCTGCTGCAGAGAACATTATTAATACTTGTCTTGAAAATTTTGGCAGGATAGATATCCTGGTTAATTGCGCTGGTATTGGGGGCAGGAGAGGGGGGCAGTTTTGGGAGACGAGTAAAGAAGACTGGGATACAGTAATCGCCGTTAACCTTAACGGGACTTTCAACACCTGCCGCCATGCCCTCGCGTTTATGGTAAAGCAAAGAACAGGACGGATAATAAACTTTAGTGCCTATACTGCATCAAAAGGAGCCATCGTGAGCTTAACTATAGGAATAGCCCAGCAAATGATGCTTGAAGGCTACGGAATCACCTGCAATGCCATCGTCCCTATAGCCGACACCAGGATGAGTCCACGCAGAGGACGTGCAATGTATGAGCGATTGTACCAAGCCGGCTTAATGACCCGACAGCTCTATGAGGAATCGTGTGACCCACCAGGCCCGGAGCATATTCTTCCTATTGTACTCTATCTGGCAACGGACGAAGCAGCGAACATAAACGGCCAGATATTCGGTGCCTCAAGAGGGAGGGTTGCCCTCTATTCGTGGCCAACAGAGAGTAAGGGCCTATACAAGGAAGGCGTGTGGACACTGGATGAGCTGGTGAAGCGTATCCCTACCACTTTAGCTCAAGGCCTTCAAATGGCGAGAGGTTAGATTGGATTCACTTACAAACAAGAGGCCTAGTGTCTTACTAGCACAAAGGAAATCGCCAAAAAACACAGAGGTGAAGCTAAATGAAATTAGAAGGCAAAGTAGCAATTGTTACTGGAGGAGGTGCGGGGATTGGTCAAGGAATTACTCTCTGTCTGGCTGAGGAGGGGGCAGATGTAGTAATTATCGATATCAATAGAGAGACCGCTGAGAAAGCTGCCGATGAGGTTAAGGGCTTAGGTCGCAAATCATTAGCCATAGTAGCGGATACCACTGATAGTAGACAGGTAGGCCAGGCAATTCGGAAGACTATAGACAACTTTGGCAAGATAGACATACTGGTGAACAACGTGGGGGGTGAATCCTGGTTTTATCACGAGAGAGAAGGTCAGCCGTATTTAGAGGAAGAGGAATGGGATGATACTGTTGAGCTCAATCTTAAGCCAACGATGCTGATGAGCCGGGCAGTGGCACCTCATTTTATAGAACAGAAAAGTGGCAAGATAGTGAATATATCATCAATAGGGGGTAGAGCTTCTTCTGGACGGGGCAGAACATCTTCCGGAAGGGTGGATGCAGAGCTCGCTTTTTCTCCGATGATGAGTTATGGCGTTGCTAAAGCTGGGGTAATACAATTCACCAGGTTGCTGGCTCTACAGTTAGCTGAGTATAATGTCAACGTTAATTGCATCTGTCCGGGAGTCCTCTATACCCCGATGTACGAAAGAAGTGTACCCAGACGCATTAAGTCCACTCCTGAAGCCAGAGGAATGACGCCGAGAGAATATTTCGACAAATATATTGCGCCCCTGGTGCCCCTGAAGAGAGAGCAGACACCTGAAGATATAGGTCGGGCGGTGGTATTTTTAGTTTCAGAGGATGCCAGGAATATCACCGGTCAGTCATTAAACGTAGATGGCGGTATGGTTCCAGGTTAGGAGAAATCTAAAGTTAAGCCTGAAATAAAAAGAGAGTACATTAAAATCAGGAAATTATAAAGCATTAACAAAGAGGTGAAACCTATGGAACAGTATCAAGGCGTGGAAGCTTTTATAGAGGTGTTAAATGCAAATGGCGTGGAGCATATCTTCTTTAATCCCGGAGGCGAGCAGGGTGCTACGCTGGCAACCATCGCTAAATACAGAGTATCTGGCAAACCTTGTCCAAGGCTGATACTTTGCCTTGACGAATCGGTAGCGATGACCGCAGCCCACGGACACTACATGGTTTCAGGGCGACCACAGGTGGTTATGGTACATGCCGAACTGGGTACTCTACAGGTGGGAGGAGCCCTGCATAATGCACAATGGGGAAGAATACCCGTCATCCTCTGGGCCGGGTCCATGGCCGGGGGGCAGCGATTAAACTGGAAGAAAGAGCCTTTCGACCAGAGTTTAATGGTACGTAACTGTGTAAAGTGGGACCATACGATAGGCGCCGACGAAAATATTCGCGATGTTCTCCAGAAAGCATTCCAGATAGCCTATACCGAACCCTGCGGACCGGTCTATTTAGCGTATCCCCGGGACACTCTCACCAAAAAGGTTGATAAGGTGAATATTCCACTATCGGCCAGAGCTTCGGTATCGGCAGCTCCACCGGTTGATGTTGACGCCCTCAGCAGAGTAGCCGAAATATTGATTGAAGCGGAAAAACCTCTCATTGTAGCGGGTTACACTGGCAGGCATCCTCAATCGGTAGCATTACTGGTCGAACTAGCCGAGACTCTGTGCGCACCGGTGCTTCCCAGTCAGGTCTGGATGAATTTTCCTACCACCCATCCCCTGTGCGTTGGAATGGAACAGATTCTCGGCAGCAGGAAAGCAAACCCCTATATTCCCGATGCCGATGTTGTTCTGGCTATTGACTATGATATGCCGTATGCGTCAGCCGAGGGAGCTCCCGGACCAAATGCCAAAATCATTCATATTGACGTTGACCCTCTAACACAGGGCAGACCTATATGGTTCCGTGGTGCCGATATGTTCATCGAGGCTGACTCCAGAGAGGCTATTCCAGCCCTGACTGGGATAATTCGCCAGAAATTAACCCCGGAAAAGAGCGCGCAATTAAAGGAGCGTTTTAACCGGCTGGAGAGTGCGAACAAGAAGACACGAAGCGAGTGGCATGACCTGGCTGTGAGCAGAGCCAACCAGAAGCCAATCTCTCCTGACTGGCTCTGCCATTGTCTGGCTGAGATTATAGATGAGGACACTATCGTAGTTCATCACAACATAAACATGTCGGCGTCTGCGACCGAACAGATAGCTCGCACCAGGCCCGGAACCTGGTTAGGCTGCGCTGCTGGTTCCATCCAGTGGGCACTGGGGGCGTCTCTCGGAGCAAAAGTGGCTGCTCCTGACAAAACGGTGGTAAGCCTGATGACAGACGGCGGCTTTGTCTGGGGTTGCCCTGTTGCCAGTCTCTGGTCTGCCAGTGCTTATCAAGCCCCGTTCTTGTCAATCGTCTTTAACAATCAGGCATATGGCTTTATCAGAGGGATGGTTGAAAGGACCGCCGGGGAGAAGAAACTCTCGGACAGGATGGCATTTGAGGCAGGAGTAGACATTATGCCACCGCCCGACTACGCTCTTGTTGCCCAGTCCTGCGGCGCCTATGGAAAGACACTGGAAGACCCTGCCGATGTCCGGCCAGTCTTGAAAGAAGCCCTGGACCAGGTTCGTAGCGGGAGACCCGCTGTGGTGAATGTCATAACCGAGAGGTAATAAATGGAGAAAAGCACTGAATCAGAAACACAATCCTGGAAATTAATGCAGGTGGGGGTAGTAGTCAGGGATATGGACAAAGCTATTGAGCGCTTATCGTCCTTAGGTATAGGTCCATTTGAACCCAGAACTCTTCCACCCGACAGAAAGGAGTGGTTCCGCGGCAAACCTATGAATGCTGAGTTTAATATACATGCCGCCAGGATAGGAGATGTAGAACTTGAGCTTATTCAGCCCCTTGAGGGCGAATCTCCCCACAAAGAATTCCTGGACAGTAAAGGGGAAGGTATTCAACATGTAATGTTTGCCGTAGATGACTTTGATAAGGAGGTAGACAGGCTTACCAGGAATGGGGCTGGTGTACTGCTTAAGGCTGAGATGCCCGGCGGTCGTGGGCTCGCTTACCTCGACCTTAATGTCGGTGGCATTATTACAGAACTAATTCAAAAAAGATAAAAAACTTAAAGTGAGGGTAATAGCTATGGCTAAGGTGGAGATAAACCGTGGCACTCCGATTACCTCTGGGGTTCAATAATTACCTTGATAGAATTCTTGGCCTCGGCGACAAGCTGGAAACCCAATCCAGCCTCTGCTAGAGACAGACGATGGGTAATCATCCGGCGAATCGGGATGGTGCCAGCCTGAATTAGCTCCAGCGCTGTCTGATAGTCGGCAGGGCTGCCAGCGTAGGAAGTAGTAAGTGTTACATCACTGCGCCAAAAAAGCTCATTTATTGAAACTGGAATAGTAACGCCCGCCTCTGTTGGGGCAAATAATAGAATAGTACCTCCACGCTCTACAGACTTTAGCGCCTGGGCAATAGCTGATACAGCACCGGTGCACACTATCACGAGGTCAGCCAGACGACCTTGATTGGCCTGACGCAGACGTACAGGCACGTCCTCTTCGGCATGTATGGTAGCATCAGCCCCAAACCGCTGTGCTGCCTCCAGCCGGTAGTCGTTTATATCTGTTGCCATCACCCGACCTGCTCCCAAAGCGCGAGATAACTGCACGTAGAGCAGCCCGGCAATGCCGCTACCGATGACGAGAACGCTGTCGCCCGGCTGAATGTTTACTTTCCTCAGTCCACGCAGTACACAGGCCACCGGTTCAATAAATGTTGCTTCTTCATAAGACATTTCACCAGGCAATAGAAATACCCCACGGTCAACATTGATGGCTGGCAGCCGAGTATACTCAGCAAAACCCCCGGGGTCAAAATTGGTCTGGCGGAGAGTATCGCAAACAGTATGATGACCACTCAGGCAGTAGTGGCATGTATTACAGGGGACATGATGG
>CAYNFT010000053.1:0-14334 GCA_964396535.1 uncultured Dehalococcoidales bacterium
GCCGGGGCACCACTGCCAACCTTAATCATTGATGAAGGTTTTGGCACTCAGGATAATACCGGCCTGGAAAAGCTAAAAGAGGCGATAAATTCTATTCAGGACGACTTTGAAAAGATAATTGTCATTACCCATATTGAAGAATTTAGAGACGCCTTCCCCACCTGCATTGAAGTAATCAAGACCGACGAAGGCTCAACCATTGAAGTGAGCTAATCTTTTAACCCTATCCCCTGTATCCCCTTCCCCTTAATAAGGGGAAGGGGAATGATTTCTTTTGAAGAGAGGCTTCGCCCCTCTTTCTTTTCTTCCCCTCTCCTTCAAAGTAGGGAGGGGCGAAACTTTATGTAAACGATTATTAATACAAAATGAGTGTATCTTGTTCTCTCATATTATACAATAAAAAGACGATATTCAGGTTCAGGTAAGTTATCTTTTAGTGGTGGCAATATTCGTGAATCAAGCGGTGTGATAAAGTCGAGATACATAAGTTTCAAATGGAATACCTCAGCATCATCTTCAATAACTACTGTTTCCAACTTTAAGTTATTCACCCATTCCAGAGCAGTTATTCCTTGGGTTATGTAATAAGAGGCTGCTGGATGGTCTTCTTGTTGTAGATAACACCAGTCCTGTCGTTTTTCTCCTAAAAGTGCGAAAGTTCGTGCTTTATCGAATTTTTTATCAAACACTGCTTTAGTATTGTCCGTAGCTACAACCTCAAGTCCCATTTTTAAAAGAAAACGACAGACTATCTGAGGTTTCAAAGGATGAGCCAATAGACGTATTACAGACTTTCGTCCCTCCTCAACAGCATTCCTAAAAATCTCGGGTGGCTCATAAACAAAAATTCCAGGGTGTAAAGATGCCTTAATAGTTCCTTCCCATGAAGCAAACCAAGGAGGCTTACCCTTTTTTGTAGGGATACCTGAGAAGACTCGAAAGTAAGAAAAAGGATAATCCGCTAATGCTTGTTGCTCAATTGATGAGCCAAAGAAATTCTGGCATTTGTCACAAAGTAAGCCTTCTGGTAAAACAGCCCAGTCACCTCCTCCCAATGACTCTGGTAGAATGTGCTCACGAGTAGTGAATTTACCCGTTGTTGACTTACAGAAAATGCACTTAGACATTAGCTAATTCTCTTTCATAGTCAGTCAGGTTATATAAACCGCCGTCACATTTACAATTATCTGCCCCTCTAGTTTCGTAATCCCCAATGACTAGTATTTTATTTCTCATAAGCGATAACTCTATTTATATGTATGATGTGATATTGTTAAAAGATTGTCAACTGAAGGGCGTCTAAGAGGGGCTAACGCCCCTCTTTTTATATCTCCCCCTCTCCTTTGAAGGGCAGAGATACTAAAGGTAAGTTAAAGAGAGGCGAAGCCTCTCTTATATAAATAATTCCCCTTCCCCTTATCAAGGGGAAGGGGATACAGGGGATAGGGTTAATAAGATTTAGAGACCCAAATCACCGGCGATTCCCTGCATTGCTTTTAAGCCCAGCGCAAGGAATTCATCAAGCTCAATGCCCAGTTCGCTACAGGTGGCAATATTCTCCCTGCTGGCACCAGCAGCAAAGCTCTTTTCCTTGAACCTTTTCCTGACTGATTTAGCCTCAACACTGGCTAATTTTTTATCAGGTCGAACCAGGGCAGCAGCAGTAATTAGACCGGTCAGCGGGTCTGCGCAAAATAGAGCCTTATCAAGCTTCGTCTCCCGGGGAACACCGACCGCTTCATTGTGGGCAAGGATAGCGTGAGCCATAGCCTCGCTGGCGCCCATTTCCTTTACCAGGTCAGCCCCCAGCTTGCCGTGACTGCTCATATCACCTTCGGTTAGTTCCATATCAATATCATGCAGAAGACCGGTGAGTCCCCATTCCTCTATATCTTCACCTAGTCGCTCAGCAAAAGCCTGCATAATTGATTCAGTAGCCAGCATATGCTTTACCGAATTTTCATTCTCGACGTTATCCCTAACAGAGTCGAGCGCCTCTTCTCGTGTCATTTTTCACCTCCTTTAGCAATCGGTCTTAAGAGTAAGGTTAATATTACACCTGCTAAACTGAATGCGCAGCAAACTAGGAAAGCAGGATTATAACCGCCAGTAATATCGTATATACCTCCCGCCATAACCGGCCCAACAGCACCGCCGATGGTGACAATAAAGACAATAACCCCAAAAATCACCCCGTGAGAGCTTACCCCAAACAGGTCAGCCACAAATGGTGATTGCGCAGCTACTAATCCACCATACGCAAAGCCAAAAACAGCAGCAAACATAAATAACATCCATGGCTCTTTGGCTACTAATAGCCAGGCAAAAGCAATTGTCATCAGGGCGAAGCAGATAATGATAATTGACCTGTTACCAATTTTATCAGAAGTGCTGCCCATTGTAACCCTGCCAATGACACTTAGCCCGCCAATAGCAATAAAGATATTAGCTGCCGTTGACTCTGAAATCTCCAACCCAATAGCATGCAGCACAATATGCACCATAATGGCTTGCAGAAATATACCAAAACCAAAGTAGGCTGCAGAGAGTAGCCAGAATTGCTTGGTGCGTATCGCCTCCTGAAGGGAAAGCCCTCTAACTTCCAGATTTGAACTCTCTTCCTGTACACCATTCTGGTTGGGTGGTAACTGTTGACTCTGGACTGGAGCACGCCTTAGAAACTGTGCGGATGACATGATAAGTACCAGAGCTATAATACCTATTACAACGTATGAGGTCTGCCAGCCGTGGTTGGAGATGAGCCAGTTAGCCATTGGCGGCATAATCATTGTGCCAGCACCTATACCGGCAACAGCAACGCCTATCATCAGTCCTCGCTTCTTGTTGTTATCAAACCATCTGGTTACTGTGGACGTTAATGGAACGTAACCACCGCTCATCCCCACAGCTATTATCACGCCATAAAACAGATATAGATGCCAGATAGCACTGGTCTGTGACATCAGTAAGTAGCCCAGTCCCGTGAAGAAGCCGCAGCCTGACATAACTATCCTGGCACCGAACCTATCGTTTAATTTCCCGGTTACAATGTAAAGAAAACCGTGTAATACCATGTAGAGGGAGAACGCTCCAGAGGTCACTGCCCTGGTCCATTCAAACTCGCCTGCTAATGGCTTGAAAAAAACACTGAAGGTGTATAGCGTTCCCCCTATTACTGCGTTGATAAGGAAAGCAAGTGCGACTACGACATAGCCGTAGAAAAATCGCGGCTTTTTAATTTCAACTTGCTGAGTCAACTGTCCTCCCTTTACTAATCGGTCTTATCAGCGCGGTTAATGTTAAACCGACAACTGCCAGTACAAGCAATAACAAGAAAGCCGTCTGGTAGCTTCCTGTAATATCAAATATGTGTCCTGATAAAACCATGCCAATACTCCCGCCCAAGGTGCCACTAAAGACAACAATACCCAGGAGTACACCCTGTGAACGGGTGCCAAATAATCCAGCTATCAGTGGTGAGATAAGGGCAAAAAACCCGCCGTGGCTAAAGCCGTATATAGCAGCAAACAAATACAGCATCCACAACTGCCTGGTGACTTGTAGCCAGGATAAGGCAGTGACTGATATAAGAAAGCAGACAACCATTGCCCGCTTGTGTCCGATTCTGTCGCCGGCAAAACCCATCACCAGCCTGCCAAGCATGCTGATTCCACCAATAGTCGATATAATACTGGCAGCAATCGTTTCTGTAACATCAAGCCCTATCGCATAAGGGGCGATGTGAACCAGGATAGTCATGCCGCAGCATACAGCTGTAAAATAGAAACCACAGACCATCCACAATTGCCGGGTTCGAATTGCCTCTCGAAAGGATAATCCCTCCTCGGCTAAAGAGAGTCTATCCGTCACCTGTTGTTTTTCACCGTCCGGTAATAATCCCATTTCACGCGGGTTTTTCCGTAATAGCTGAGCAAGTGGAATTACGGTTACCAGGGTTAATATGCCCAGAACAAGGTAGGATTTGCTCCAGCCGAGAGCACCGATAAGCACACTTGCTATCAGAGGTATAACCATCATACCCATACCTGTACCAACCTTCATAATGCCACTCATAGCTCCGCGCTTTTTGATAAACCACCTGACTACACTGGATAACGGTACTATGTCAGAAGCACTCAAGCCAATGCCTATCAAAGTGAAACACAAGTATATCTGCCAGATAGCACCAGCCTGTGACATTAATAAGTAGCCCACACCGAATAATGAGGCAGAGGCAGTTAGAACCACCTTAGGGCCAAACTTATCGACAAGTACACCCACCAGTATTGCCGACAGGCCCATTATGAAGAAAGCAAGCGAATTGGCTCCAGAAAGCACGGCTCTTGTGCTACTAAATTCTACCTCTAAAGGGGTGAAAAAGATGCCGAAGGTATTATACGTCCCGTGCATAATCACCATAATGAAGAAACAGGCAGCAACAATAATATAGCCATAAAAAATTCTTGGCTTCGTAGCGCTCGTTAACGGCAGTGTTTCCTCTTCAGTCAAGAAAAACCTCACGGACGGGTAACAGCATATTCGATATTCCTGTTCAGTATCTTGTTTAGATACCGGCCGGTAGCTGAAGACCTTTCCTGAGCTACTTCCTCAGGAGTTCCCGTGGTTACAATATAGCCCCCCTCTTCACCCGCACCCGGACCAAGGTCAACGATGTAGTCGGCATTCTTAATCACATCCAGGTGGTGCTCAATGACGATTACCGTGTTGCCAACGTCAACCAGACGTTGCAGTACCCCGAGTAGTGCCGCTACATCCGGAAAGGAGAGGCCAGTGGTCGGTTCATCAAGAATATATAGCGTCCTGCCGGTAGACCGCTTTGATAACTCGGTGGACAGCTTCACCCTCTGAGCTTCACCGCCGGAAAGGGTTGGTGCTGGCTGACCAAGCTTAATATAGCCCAGCCCCACATCTCTTAAGGTCTCAAGCTTGGTTCTTACCTTGGGGAAATGTTCAAAGAAGGAGAGGGCTTGCTCCACAGTCATATCTAATACCTCGGCTATATTCTTGCCCCTGAATTTAATCTCCAGAGCTTCACGGTTGTAACGCATACCCTGGCACACCTCACAGGGCACGGTCACATCGGGCAAAAACTGCATCTCAATCTGGATGTATCCCTCACCACCGCAGGCTTCACAACGTCCACCCCTGACATTAAAGGAGAACCGACCTGGAGGATACCCCCTCATCCGGGCTTCAGGAACAGTAGCAAAAAGCTCGCGGATAGGAGTAAAGGTTCCCGTATAGGTAGCTGGGTTACTGCGAGGAGTACGCCCGATGGGAGACTGGTCGATATTTACCACCTTATCTACATGCTCGATACCGATGATATCATCACAATCACCCGGCCTCTCCCGCGACCGATAAAGTATTTGAGCCAGCTTTTTGTACATGATTTCACTGATAAGGCTGCTCTTACCGCTACCCGATACTCCGGTTATACAGACAAACTTACCCAGAGGAATGTGGACATCTATATTCTTGAGGTTGTTTTGTCTGGCTCCCTTTATCACTACCTCTTCGCCTGAGCCGGAGCGGCGTTTCTGCGGTAGCGGAATCTGCTTCACCTGGCTGAGATACTGACCGGTAATCGAGTCCTTGGTTTCCATAATGTCGTTAATCGTTCCCGTAGCTACAATCTCACCCCCATGCTCTCCAGCTCCAGGCCCTATATCGATAATATGGTCGGCAGCCCGCATCATGGCTTCATCATGCTCCACGATTAATATGGTATTGCCCAAATCCCTTAGTCTCTTTAACGTCTCAATTAAACGGGAGCCATCGGCCGGGTGCAAACCCACCGTTGGCTCATCACAAATATAAAGTACACCCATAAGTCCACTGCCAATCTGAGTAGCTAGGCGAATTCGCTGCGCTTCACCACCACTCAAAGTAGCCGAGGGACGGTCAAGGGTAAGATAGTTCAGACCTACATCCTTGAGAAAGCCCAGGCGGGCTTTAATCTCCTTGAGCACCTGGTGAGCTATCATCATCTCCCGTTCAGTTAACACGCTATCACTAATGGTATCCACCCACTCCAGCGCCTGCGTTACCGACATGGCACTAACATCCACAATATTCCTGCCACCGACGGTTACGGCTAAGGACTCTGGCTTCAACCGCTTACCCTGACACTCTGGGCACGTTTTCAATACCATATAGCGCTCGATGTTAGCCCGTGAGTTCTCTGATTCGGTTTCTCTATATTGCCGCTCCATAGTTGTTATGATGCCTTCAAAGCCTTCGTAGTACCGCCTTACCCTGCCGAAGCGCCGGTAAACTCTCGCCTCACCACCCTCTCCATACAGCAACAGGTTAATCTGTTCCTGGCTTAGCTCCTTAAGCGGTGTATCCAGCGAAAATCCATAAGCTCTGGCTAACGATTCCACCCGATACAGATACCAGGTATGGAACTGCCAGGGATGGATTGCCCCTTGCCTGATGGACAGGTCTTTGTTCAACACCAAATCCGGCTCTATCTCCTGTTTGAATCCCAGTCCGGTGCAGGCAGGACAGGCACCGTGAGGACTATTAAAGCTAAATGTTCTGGGAGCAATCTCACCAAGGCTAATCCCGCAGTAAACGCAGGCAAAATGCTCCGAGAACATCAGTTCCTCGCCATCAATAATAGATACCAGTACCACCCCCGCCCCGAGTTTGAGAGAAGTTTCTACCGAATCAGCAATGCGACTCTGGCCGTCGCTCTGCCCGACTATCAGCCTGTCCACTACCACCTCAATCGAGTGCTTTTTATTTTTATCAAGTTGAAATTCTTCAGACAGGTCATGGATACTCCCATCAACTCTCACCCTGGCATAGCCTGCCCTGCGTAAATCCTCAAATACTGCCTGATACTCACCCTTACGGTCTCTGATAAGTGGTGCCATAATCATAATTCGGCTGCCTTCAGTAATACCCTGGATAGCGTCAACAATCTGCTGCACTGTCTGGCTGGCTATCTCTCGACCGCACTGGTGGCAGTGGGGATGACCAACCCTGGCGAAAAGCAGACGCAGGTAATCGTAGGTCTCGGTTATAGTGCCCATTGTGGAGCGTGGATTCCGGCTCGGACCCTTCTGGTCAATGGAAACGGCGGGGCTAAGTCCCTCAATATAGTCAACCTCGGGCTTTTCCATCCTGCCCAGAAACTGGCGGGCATAAGCAGATAGAGATTCCACATAGCGGCGCTGCCCCTCGGCATAGATGGTATCAAAGGCTAATGAACTCTTACCCGAACCAGAGACGCCGGTAATAACCACCAGCTTATCGCGAGGGATAACCACGTCAATATTTTTCAGGTTATGCTCACGGGCACCCTTAACAATTATGGAATCTAAAGGCATACCTACCCCCCCATCCTGCGGTTTCATTGTAGCATTAGACCTTAGACACACTCAAGGGCACGGACAGACTTGAGGTTATTTACTAACCCCTCACCCTTTATCCCTCTCCCCTTGTCAAGGGGAGAGGGAAGAGTATTTTTTGAAGGGGCTTCGCCCCTTTTAATCCCCTTACTAAACAACGTTTTTCAAGAGAAGGGGAAAGAACTTCTTAAAGGGAATTTCCACCCCACAATGTAAAGTAATAGAAAGGGGCGTCTGAGAGGGGCTTAAGCCCATCTTTCTATTCTTCCTCCCTCTCCTTGAGAAGGAGTAAATACTAAGGGAGAGTTAAAGAGGGGCAGAGTCTCTCAAACAAAAGCAACAGGGAGTTGAAGAGGGGTACTAGCCCCTCTTATTAAAAACTTCCCCCTTCCCCTTATTAAGGGGAAGGGGGATAAAGGGGGATAGGGTTCATAAACAATCTAGAATGTGGTTATGACTTTGTAGATAGGTTCGTTGCGTCAGGTCACCAAGGGAATAATTGTTTAGTAAGCTAGTTTTTTGGTAAAATGAATTCCATTATGAGCAAAGACATGGTAAGAAAAGGATACGATAAAATAGCTGAGAAATACATGCTGCTCAGAAACCAGTTGATAAACAATCCGTACCTTGCGAAACTGGATAATCTGCTCAAGCCAGGTTCCATAATCCTGGATTTAGGTTGTGGCGCTGGTAAGCCAATTGATAGGTTTTTTGTTAATAGCGGTCATAAGGTAATAGGCATAGATATTTCTAAAAAGCAGATTAAGCTGGCAAAGAGAAATGTGCCCGGAGCTAAGTATGTGGTAAAAGACATGTCCAATCTCCGGAAGGAAGAATATCAGGTTGATGCTGTTATATCCTTCTATACCATTTTCCATATACCAAGAGAAACCCACGAAGAACTATTTGAGAAGATAAACTCATTTTTACCGGAAGGCGGATTGGTTCTGGTAACTATGGGTTCTTCAGATTGGGAAGGAATTGAGGATTTTTATGGAGTGGAGATGTACTGGAGCCATTATGGGCCTGAGAAGAATAGAGAGATTATCGAAAAAGCTAGATTTGAGGTAATTCTTGATGAAATTGATACCAGCGGAAGAGAAAGGCATCAGGTGATATTAGCCAGAAAAACAGGCGAGTGAAAAGGTTTTGAGTTTATCCCTCTGTTAAGAACCTGTCAATACACGTCAGAAAGTGAAGAATTGCTCGCTGTCTATGTAGAATGCAGTTATGACTTTGGAGAGGGAGGCAGGTTAGTCAATCAGTAAGACGTGTAATTCATCAGCGGATAATTCTGATTATCAGCAAGATAATCGGAGGAATTAGCAAAGACGAAAACAGAATTACAGTAAGGCTTGCCCCGGCAAGTTGCATTATCAGGGCAATTATACTGGATGTAACCGAGTAAAAGATGAGGTCCTTCTTGCTCGGCATCTTACCCAAGATTTCCTATTTCAACTATTTTGGCCATGTTAGGTTCCCGATTGCTAGTTATCAATACCAAGTGTAACACGTTATTAGAGTGATGTGTTAACAGGTTGCAACAATTGACAGTAAAGCTTGTCATAGAGTTATTCCAGTATTAGTAATAATGCAAAGTTACTCATTTGCGCAATTGCGCACTTACTCTCTCAAAAAGCTCTTCGTCGGTCTTAACACCGCGCACATCCAGGTCGGTAGTGCTGAAAGCCCGAACCATAGCCTCAACAAGCCGCGTCTTACTAATTTTCTTCCCACCGCTGAACTTCGCTATTGAAGCCTGGTTTTCTAGATAAGCGTCTTCCTGCCGGTTCAGAAATACGGAAAGCTTTATCATGGTGGTTGCAGTTTGCTCTCTCGCTTCCCTTTTGGGGATTGTCTGCGCTGGCTTATCAGAACCCGTGAGGCGTTCCAGTGCTGTCCCGTAGGCATTTTCGTCAGTAACTCTAGCCCTTTTCATTCATCACCTCTTTCGTGAATAATCGGTAGGCATTTGCCCCGGCCGAATTAGGGTCATATGTCAAGATTGACTCCCCGGCGGCCGGGGCTTCCTTGAAACGGACTGTGGTGGGGATAAGAGTATCGAACACTCTTATCCGGTCACCAAAGGCTCTCTTGGTAACCTCTATTACCTCCTTGCAGTGCAACGTGCGGGGGTTGGTCATGGTAAACAATATGCCCGAAATCTCCAGCTCCGGGTTAATCTTATCCTTTACCCGGATAATTGTATTTAGCAGAAGTGCCAGCCCTTTCATGGCCAGAAAGTCAGCCTGCAAAGGTATAATTACGCTGTCAGCCGCAGACAGGGCATTGATTGTTAAGAGTCCGAGGCTGGGCAGACAATCCACGAGTATAAAATCATAGGACGTACGTACCGGTTGAACCATTTCTTTTAGTATCTGTTCCCTGGTGAATGCCGCCACCAGGTCCAGCTGGGCTTGTGACAGTTCGATGTTAGCTGGAACAAGGTCAATATTCGGGTTGCTCGTCTGGACAATCACGTCATGGATTGAGATGCTTCCGTTATTCTTGATGGTGCTGGATAGAACATCATAGCCGGTGCGTTTCAGGTCATCGGGGTTAAACCCCATCGTGATGGTAAGGCTGGCCTGCGGGTCCCAGTCAACGAGCAGTATACGTTTTCCGTGTTCACTCAAACCCTGAGCCAGAGCCGCCGCTGTAGTTGTCTTACCCACTCCACCTTTCTGGTTTGCGATACAAATAACAGGCATAGCTCAACACCTTTGTTGGAGATTATAGCGCAATTGCGCAACTGCGTCAATACTCCATTGCGCAATTAAGTAGGTTTAGGCTGACGGCGACACGTTACTAATGGAATATAGTCAGAATAATGGAGAGGATAAAAACTGATACTTTTAATAATCCACAAAAAGGGCACCAGACGCCGATACATTCATTAGCGGTTCCAGTGCCCTTCTTTCATCCCTCTTGCTCCTATAAAAGCAACAGTTTACGGCATATCAGGGTAGTATTTATTTCGACTGTGATTTTGATTGCGTGCCGGCCAGCGCTTCAGCCAGCCCCAGAACGTTGATGAGTCTTGACTGGTCGGAGATAACAAGCTTGGTATTATCCTCTAGCGAGGCTTGAGTCACCTGAAGTTGCTTCAGTAGCTGCGCGTTGCCAATGAAGAACGTGTCGGCTGCCTTTGATACGTTCTCGATTGCCTGAGCCTCGCCTTCCGCCCTCAGTATCGCTGCCTGCCGGTCACCCTCAGCGGTAAGTATCTCCTTCTGCCTGTTGCCCTCAGCTACCAGTATAGCGTTCTGTTTATCTCCCTCAGCCTCCAGTATCTGTTTCTCCCGGTAGGCCTCTGCCTCCAGGATGGTGGCTCTCTTCTCTCTTTCCGCTTTCATCTGCTTGCTCATAGCGTCGGAGATATCGCGGGGCGGCTCGATTTCCTTGACCTCCACCCTGGTAACCTTTACCCCCCACTTATCGGTGGCCTCGTCAAGGGTAACCGTCAGCGCAGCATTGATGCGTTCCCTTGAGGACAATGACTCATCAAGAGCCATCTCTCCGACAACGTTTCTTACGTTTGTCTGTGCCAGCTTGCTGACGGCAACATAGAAGTTGCCCACTTCGTACCTGACAGCCTTGGCATCTGTCACATAGTAGTAGACTACGGCATCTATGGTTACGGTGACATTGTCCTTGGTGATGACCGGCTGAGGCTCGACATCGAGGACAGTCTCCCGCATGTCTACTCTATACCTCAGGGTATCCATAAAAGGTATGATAAACTTGAGCCCCGGGTCCAGAGTTTCTTTGTACCTGCCAAACCTCTCCACAAGACCCTTCTCGGCCTGGTGGATGACCGTCACCGACTTGGCAAGTAGGATTACCGCCAGTACCAGAAGCACTATAAGTACTATAATCCATGCATCCATTTTCAATTACCTCCTTTAGTTTTTTCGACTATTAATGTAGCGCCGCTAACGCTAGTTACCACTATTTCATCCCCCTCCTTGATGTCTTCTTCCGCCCTGGCTCGCCATCGCTCATTGCCAACTCTAACCCGGCCGTCAGAATTTCTGGCGATACTTTTCAGCACGATTCCCCGTCTGCCAATTATAGCATCTATGTTCGTTTTTGTTTTGCTTACGGCAATCCTTCGGTGAATATATCTTCTGCCGAGGACTACATAGGCAACACAGATTACACTGGTGACGATAAGCGTGACTAACCAGTTATTGAATGGCCAGGTTATCAACCCTCCAAGAATAAAAGCGGAGCCTATGAACACCAGGTCAAGACCGGTCTCCACTCCAACGATAAGCTCCAGTAAGACGAGCAGTAAGCCTGCACCCACGAATATCAACCATAGCCACAAATCTGTAAATCCCATAGCTACTTCACCATTCATATACTTATTTCCCTATTAGATGGTTTATCTCAGCCAAAACAGAAGATTATCAGAATTGTAACCAAACAAAGCAGATAAGTCCAGTGGTAACGGCCCCTAATTTTTGCCTCTACCATGTATGACTCAAGTTTACCCCATGTTCGCATATATTACTATCTAAACACGTTGCAGTTACAAAAGGGCACCAGCCACCG
Organism: uncultured Dehalococcoidales bacterium; assembly: GCA_964396535.1. Classification (GTDB taxonomy): domain Bacteria; phylum Chloroflexota; class Dehalococcoidia; order Dehalococcoidales; family UBA2162; genus CAYNFT01. Next base: position 11,943 of record CAYNFT010000053.1, read on the forward strand.
CAACATTACCAGTAGTTCTATTGCCCTTTCTTCAGCATACACTTCAATCACTCAAGTTTAGGCTGTTCGCTGCTGTCCCTTCTTATATCGAGTGAATCGCTGATATGCAATCTCATATTCCTTGGCCATTTCTAGCGGTGACCTGCTTCTAAACCGCTTCATTCTGGTGTCGTAAGTCATATCGGCGATCTTAGTGGCATACCACCTCTCTAACTCTTCACGGCAGTTAGGGCACAACCTTACAGTTTTTGGCCTATTTCTACCAGCCTCTTCCATAATTTCCCTGGGAACTATATAGTGCCTTTCTATAGCTTTGGGCTCCACATCGCATCCGCACAGTTCGCAGTTATTCTTTCCCATCTTATCCTTCTCCAGATATCCCTAAAAATTCCTCGTAACCTGTTATCATCAAAGAAAAAAAGGGCACCAGCAACCGCTGTATCATTTAGCGGTTCAAGTACCCTTTATGCCGCAACATCTTCTCTCTGGCTTTATTTTTTCTGGCTATTTCACATGCTTGGCTTTGAGTGTAGTTCCTCCATAAGACTTTGTCAATACCCGAGCATGGAGAGCGTTTATCAACCTCACCCTCTTAAATTTCTGCAACTCCATCCCTCTTTATCCCCCTTCCCCTTGATAAGGGGAAGGGGGAAAGTTTTTAATAAGAGGGGCTAGTGCCCCTCTTTAACTCCCCGTTGCTTTTGTTTGAGAGGCTTCGTCTCTCTTTAACTCTCCTTTAATATTTACTCCTTCCCAAGGAGAGGGGGGATAATAAAAAGAGGGACTTCGTCCCTCTCAGACGCCCCTTGTCACTACTTTATTGTAGGATTGAAGGGGAAAGCCCGAAGGGGCGTCAGCCCCTTCGGAAACTATAATTCACCTTTTTGAGCTTATTGACAATCCTCTTGATACTAAATAAAATCAAGTTCAATAAATAAAAGGGATAAAAGCAATCAGACTATATTCACTGCGTCTGCAAGCCTTGGTTGGTAAGCGGGGACTGACGGAGGCAAGAGTTGGTGTGGATGTCTTCAGTCATATCATAACAAATGCAACAGAAAGACGTTAGCTCAACTTTAAATAATTGGTAAGTTAGTATACAATATTTTTACTCTGGCTCTAACATACGAAAGAGGTGAAAGAATATGGAAACCAACTTATATCACTATCGAGCAATTGTGAGTGGCGTGTATGACGGCGATACTTGCACGGTGAATATTGACTTAGGTTTGGGTAGCTGGATTCACGGCGAAAAAATCAGGCTAAATCGCATCAACGCCCCCGAGGTGAGGGGTGAGGAGAGACCCGCAGGATTACAGTCCCGTGACTTCCTACGCAGTAAGATTCTGGGTAAAAAAGTATTAATTCAAACTTTCAAAGACAAGAAGGGTTCATTTGGTCGTTATTTGGGAGATATCTGGATGAAGGACGAGAGTGGTGATTGGATTAATGTCAACGACCTACTTGTCCAACAAGGATATGCCGAGTATAAGGAGTACTAAGTTATATAACTTGCTTAAATGATTACTTTTTGTCGAGACCAATTTCTTTATCAATTGACATATATCCCGATGTCTCCACTACCTTCCTCTCCAAAGTCGTAACAACATTCTGGATTGTTTATCAACCTCACTCTCTAAATTTCTACAACCCCATCCCCCTTGATAAGGGGAAGGGGGAAGAATCTTTAGAGAGGGGCGAAGCCCCTTTAGGCAATTATTTCCCCCTTATATTGATAAGGGGAGAGGGTTAACGGGTGAGGGGTTAATTAAACAATCTTTGGTAAATCTATTTGCTAGCAAACGTGTAACGGAATATAATCTGGATTAAACAGAACAACAGTTATACGCAAATGCGTAATTGCGTAAATGAGGAATTACTATACAGGAGGAAGAATATGGCTAAGGTTACAATTGATAATAAAACGTTGGTTTACCCTATGCCGGCATTTTTAATTGGGGCAAATGTTGATGATAAGCCAAACTTTATGACTGCCGCCTGGTCTGGAATAGGTGGTGGTACACCACCAATAATAACCGTAGGCATACGTCCCGCTCGTTACACCCTTAAAGGTATCAAGCAGAATATGACTTTCTCAGTTAACGTGCCTTCTGTCACGCTGGTAAAGGAAACAGATTACTGCGGAATCGAATCCGGTAGTAAGGTTGATAAAGTAGCGGTCTGCAAGTTCAAGGTGTTCTACGGCAAGTTAGATACAGCTCCCCTGATTGAGCAATGTCCTGTCAACCTCGAATGCAAGGTTTTACACATGCTGGATGTCGGCAGCCACACCCTCGTCGTTGGCAGGATTGAGGAAACCTATGCCTCGGAAGATTGCCTCACCATTGGGGAGCCGGATGTTGAAAAAATTAAACCGCTAATCTATATACCA
>CAYNFT010000054.1:0-14240 GCA_964396535.1 uncultured Dehalococcoidales bacterium
CCCTCGACCCCGTATCTAAAATACCTGAATTCAAAGTCTGCGCAGTAAGAGTGGAGAAGAACGGTAAGAAGTAACTATAAGTAATCGCGTTTATTAAGAAAAACTAAGAGGGGCTTCGCCCCTCTTTTTATATCTCTCCCCACAAAAGCCTGAAGGCATAATGTAGATAAATAGAATTATTGACTTGACCCATCCGAGGTATTACGATTGTATTAGGAGGATTAACATCCATATTAAAAGTTCAACAAGAGGAGGTGAGTAGACATGGAAATGGTGGGGAATCTTGCCAAGAGTGCTCTAGAGGAAATCGAGAAGGTACTTACTACCAAGACTGTGGTCGGAGAGCCAATGACTGTTGAGGGAGTCACTTTAATCCCTCTGATAAGTGTTGGCTTTGGTTTCGGTGCTGGAGGAGGTACGGGTAGGGGAGAGGCTAAACAGAAGGGAGAGGGTGCCGGAGGTGGAACCGGTGGTGGTGCCTGGGTAAGACCTGTTGCCGTGGTCATCATTGATAAGGAAGGCGTGAGGATAGAAACGGTACGGAGAGGCTTATCTGCCATGGTAGAAAAGATGAGCGATACGGTGCCCAAAGTGGTTGACAAAATCATGGAGAAAAAGGAAGAACGCAAAAAGGAAGGATAGTTAGTTGTGGGTCATCGCTACACTGGCTGGCCTGATTGGACTCGTTATCCTTGTCCTCTGTGTACCGCTTGACGCCGTACTTAGCATTGATACTTCTGAAAAGCCAAGGTTCAGGCTGAAGCTGGCATGGCTCTTTGGGCTAATCAGCAAAGAACTGGCTGGAGAGAAGAAAAAGCCTGAAGAGGAAAAAGAAGTCACTGAAGAGAAGCGGAAAAAGAAAAGAAAATTTGAGTTTAAAATCATACTAAAAATTCTGCGAACTAAAGGGCTGCTAAAACAAGTTAAGAACCTGGTCAAGGGCATCCTCGGTCAGCTTAAGATTAGAGAATTGGCAATAAATCTCAAGCTAGGGCTGGAAGACCCGGCTGATACAGGGCTTGTTTTTGCCTTAATCGGGCCAGCTACGTCCTTTCTGCGTCTTCCCCCTCGATACCAGATAAGAGTGCAACCTTCCTTTTATGACGAGAATGTTTTCGAGGGCTATCTTAGAGGGGTTCTAAGGCTACAGCCTATTAGACTGACCGGACCTCTGCTGAGATTTATCTTTTCGCTGACGACACTGAGAATAGTGAGGATATTTGTCGTAAGCAAATGGAAAAGGAAGAAATAAAAGTCGAGGCTCCCTTTGCTGTTGCCGGAGTAACTTTAGTTCCAATACTAAAGACTTCGCTAAAATGCTGGCAAGGTAAAAACAGCCTTTCCTCTTTAGGCACCAGGCAGCCAGTTAGCTTGGTGGTGGTTTCTCCCCAAGGCAGGAAGGCTTTCCGTATTAGCGGGGAAGAAATCTCATTGGACCAGCTCGCCGAAGAAGTCCATAATATAGGAGAAATACTAGAAGGAATTTAAGCTTCCACTATAAAAAGTTCCTGCTTAAAAAATTCTAAGATGAGTTACAACTGGCGGTAGAGGAACCACTTTTTGCGTTCGGGATGCTTGAGGCTGGTACCACGGTCGTAGTAGATTTCAAAAATCTCACCCTGAGTGGTCTTTACCCGGTAGTAGTTGCGATGGTGACGCTGCAACCACCTCTTGCGGCGTAAGGGACTTCGACCGAAACCATGGTCGGACCAGGCTTCAATTATTTCTGAGATGACATATTCCTGCTCACCAAGACGAAAGGAAGCAGGAATCTTAACCTCGCCACTTACGGTGACCTCGATTTCCCGACCAAAAAATTGTGGAGCCATGGTTCTTTGCCACTTGAACAGTAACCATGGCTATGTTAAGCCTCGAATCACTGACTGTCAATGGTATATAGTTGCTAAAATCACCTGTATAAAGGTGAGGCTATCTGTTGTTCCTGACATACTTTTGGAATTCTTCTAGCAGCCCATGATTAGGGGAACCGTCGTTCGTTTTAGCAACCAGCTCTCCTTTGGGACCATCCTCATACCAGCAACGCAAAACTTCGGCAGTAGTCTCGGGCATAGTATCTATTACACCAGTGCTGAAGCCTAGCTCAGCACCTGCCCGGTCGATGGGCAATCTGCCCCGCCGTGGATAGATGTGCATGTGCCATCGATAGTACTTCCGAGCTTCTTCCATTTCGGCGAAGGTGGCCATGTGTACGACTATATTGAGGTTAGTGATACCCCGGCAGAAAAACAGAGCAGGAAATATTCCCAGAACAGGCTCGATAATCCTCTTACGGTCATTCTCTGTTGTCTGGATAATGTTGGCAATGTCTTCCTTGGGAAACACCAGTATTTCATCGGGACAGGCTGGAGCAAATGTAGAGACTATGAAAATATTATCATCGTGGATAACCCTCCGACCATCTGCCCTTTCTTCCCGCTCCAAAATATCAAACGGATTTTGACCATATCGCTCCGCAAGGTCGTGACAACGCCTGATTTCATTATGCACACTTGGACTTAAAACCTTGGTGATGCTTTTTCGCTGGGAGTGCGGATGCTGCTGTGAAGCTCCGGCAAAAACACCCCAGTTGGTAAAATCCATGAAGGAGATAACTTCAGGGTCCTGAGCACATATAGTTGCCAGCTCAAAAGAGGATTCCATCATCCTGTCCAGGTCATCGAAATACAGGTCAGAAAGAAACAGCTTGTGATGGGAAAAGGGAGGATAGATGGTTATCCAGTCATATTTCTCCCAGGGATATCTGTTGGGAACTGATATCGCTCCACAGGTGTGCTCAATGCGTTCTTTCGGTGTCTGCTCCTTATAGTCACAAAAAACACAGTTCTCGACCGGCTGTATCTGTAGTTCGACCGAAATCCCTATGCTTCTTTGTGCCCTTTCCTCTGATATTTTAGCCACATTGCCTGAAAAGGGGTCTACCCTGGTGAGATAGGTTATCTGCTTTGACTCTCCATTAGTGGTAAATGCCTTTGTCTGTCCCAGATGTTCCTCTAAGAGCATTCTTTTAACCTCATAGTCGACAACTCCTTAAGCAAAAGTTTTATTTCCACTCCATCAGTCGGGGCTGCTCAGCAAGTAATTCTTCCGGAGTAACCCCGAGTGCTCCAGCAAGCTTGCGCACTGTCTTGGGCATAGGTCTCCGCTGCATAGTTTCAATTCGATTTACAGTAGTAACACTTAGCTTGGCTCGTGCCGCCAGTTCCCTTTGTGATAAAGCACGTAACTCCCTCAGCCGGCGAACGTTGCTACTCATTGCATCCATATATTATGTATATTGTCTATAGCTATATAGTACTAGTATCTTTAGCTGGACAGTACTATTGTCTAGTTATGAATACTTATATTAGTTTTTCAAAGTAGCACATATTTATATCGTTGTCAAGTTGTTTTAATTTTGTTACATAATTATTTTCACTAAAGTTTGAGAAAATAAGGGGAGTAGATAAAAAATCTCTTTGCCATTATTATTTTTCCTGATAAGGCGATGAAAAGTACAAGGCTATTACTTTTGCATACTAAGAAAGCTGGGGCGTAAGGGCAATATTCTGGTAATGAAAGTATCTGTACAGGTCGGCAGCTTGCTTGATTCGCAGGTATGGATGTTCTCCATTCACCATTGGCAGTCTATTAGCCAGGATAACCAAGTCAGGGTAGTTTTTAATTAAAACCTGTATAGATTTGTCCAAGGCAGCACTGGCTCTTATTAATTTGTAACCTGCGTCTTCTAAATCGGCGGATAACCGTTTACCTGGGTCTTCAACCGTGTCAATATCCGGAATATGGGTCGCTATCAAGACGTCACCTTCCATGCATAAAAACTCAATTGACAGTTTAACATAGGGATGTGGAAATCCAGGTGCCTAAGGTGCCTAAAATGGTGGAAAATTGGTGCCAAATTGTATAAGGTAGGTATGGCGGGTTGTCGACCAAACTATAACTGTAGTCTTAAGATATATTTTTTAACCTGTATTAGATTTTCTTATACTTCCATCTACCCATCCTGAAATATATTGAGTAGATAACTGCCCGCATGACTAGAGCAATCACTATTGCCCATTGCACTCCATATACACTAAGTTTGGTACCCTGCGGTAGAAAATAGGCCAGTGGCACCTGCACCAGCCACATGGTTAGCAGGGTAACCGTCATGGTTACCAGAGTGTCACCTACTCCCTCCACGCACAGGCTCAGTATAATGGTCAAACCAAACACCATGTAACCTGCTATTTGAATCCTCATGAAAGTGCTGGCTATCTCTACCAGGCCGGGCTCTGCATTGAAGATACGGACTATATAATCAGCATAAAACCATATTACCACTGAACCAATAACCATAACACCTGTGAACAAGCCTATTGCTATCCAGCCACCCTTTTCTGCCCGTTCTGGCTGCCCTGCTCCTAGGTTTTGCCCGGCAAGCACGCCAGCGGCTGTGCCCAGTGCCCCAGCAGGCATTCGTATAAATGCATCTATCCTTTGCATCAGAGAATGAGCTGCAACAGCGTGAGTGCCAAAGGGAGCAACAAACAATACCAACACCAGGTAGGGTAAATTTCTTTGCATTCCCGTTACCGAGGCAGGGATGCCAATCCTCATCAGACGCCATAAAATGTTCCTGTTGAGACGGAAATTACGCAGGGTTAACCGCAGCCGAGTCCGCCCGCTAAAGAGAATCCACAATCCGAGGGCGCTTCCCAGGCTTTGAGAAATGACATTGGCGAGAGCAGCACCACTGACACCAAGGCGAGGGAATATCCACCAGCCGAAGACCAGAAAGGGACAAAGCACCACATGGGCAGTCCTGAAGAAGACAGCTATCCTCATTGGCGTTACTGTATCCCCTGATGCCTGCATAATGGACTGAGCGATCATCGCTAAAGACATGGTCACCAAGCCTGATAACTGTATGCGCATATACGCTGCCCCTTCGGCAACAACATCGGCCTCCACACCGAACAGAACTAATATCGGCTCAGCAAGAAAGATGCCTATTACTGCCATAAATATAGAGAATGCAGCACCAATAACGAAGGCTTGCTGTGCCACATGATTAGCGCTTCTTGCATCCCCTGCCCCGATAAAGCGAGCGATCATAGCCCTCAGACCTGTTAGGAGACCCATCATCAGCGAGTTTACCACCATGATTGCCATACCAGAAACGCCAACTCCGGCAAAGGAAGCTGTCCCCAGCTTTCCCACCCATATCATGTCAATGGTGGGACCCAGCACAGTGAGGCTTTGACTTATTATAATGGGCCAGGATAAAGACCACAGGTTACCAATGACGCTGCCTTTTGTCCAGTCCTTCTCAAACGCATCCCTTCTCACGGTAGAGCCCTTCTCCCTTCCATCGTATGCAGGTGCTCCTTTAGCCTAATTATTACATAATATCATAAAAAGCAAGGTCAGTTATGCGGATTATGGCGTTTTCCGATTACTTACATTCTGGTAGAATAGGGGTGATGCGAGAAAGTTCAACTCCTATCCGACGGCAATACCTCAAGATTAAGCAGAGGTATCCCCAGGCTATTGTCTTCTTCCGCCTGGGCGACTTCTATGAGACCTTTGATGAGGATGCCAAGGTTGTCTCTAGGGAGCTTGATATTGTCCTTACCTCCAGGGAAATGGGTAAAGGGCACCGGGTGCCGCTCGCTGGCATCCCTTATCATGCCCTTGATAACTATCTGGCCAGACTGGTCAATCGCGGTCATAAGGTGGCTATTTGTGAACAGATAACCCAGCCTGGTGAGACTAGGGGCTTGGTCGAGCGTGAGGTTACCCGTGTGGTAACACCGGGAACTATAGTAGAGCCAAGCCTCCTTGACAGTAAAACAAATAATTATTTAACCAGCCTGGTTTTGGGTGATAGTGAGGCGGGTATAGCCTATGTTGACATAACAACAAGCGAATTTGCCGCCACACAGGTACCCATCCCTCGAATGCTCCCCGAACTGGAGCGACTCAGACCTTCAGAAATTATCACGGCTAGCAGTTCTGAGCTATCTGAGTGGAATTTAACTGCTCCAGCAACTCGCCTTGATGACTACTGGTTTGAGCTGGAGATAGCCCGTCAAACACTGCTTGACCATTTCAAAGTAGCTACCCTTGACGGTTATGGCTGTGCACATTTACCCCTGGTTGTAAAAGCCGCCGGGGCTATTATCCACTATATTCAGGAGACGCAGAAGGGGGCGCTAGGGCAATTAACCGGGCTTTCGACCTACTCTACAGATTCTTTTATGGCTCTGGACGAACATACTCAGACTAACCTGGAGCTTTTCCGCAGTGCCAGCTCTAGAACCACTGACGGCTCAATCCTATCAATTATTGACCTGACTAAAACAGCTATGGGAGGCAGGCTGTTAAGGAGGTGGCTGGGCCAACCTCTTCTTGACATAACGGAACTAACCAGGCGGCAGGATGCCATTAGCTGGTTTCATGGTAACACGCTGGCTCGTAATCAGACTATCTCTTTGCTGAGTAAGACGGCTGACATTGAGCGGCTGATTAACCGGGTAAGGAGTAATATAGCCACTCCCCGTGAACTGGTTGCCTTGCGGCGTGGCCTGGAAGTAATACCCAGACTAATAGAAGTAATTGAGGATGGCAGCAGTAACAGTCCAATAAACTGGCTGAAAGACGAGCTTAAACCACGTCAGGACGTTGTTGATTTGATTACGGAGGCGATAGCTGATGAACCTTCCTCCAGTCTGGGTGAAGGCAACGTAATCAGAAAAGGTTTCTCTGAAGAGCTGGACAATCTGCTTCTGGTATCTAAAAACGCCAAGCAGTACCTGGCTAATCTTGAACGCCAGGAGCAGGAAAAAACCGGGATTAAATCGTTAAAGGTGGGCTATAATAAGGTCTTTGGCTACTATATCGAGGTATCCAAACCTAATCTGCCACAGGTACCCGAGCACTACATCAGGAAGCAGACACTGGTCGGCGGTGAGCGCTTCTTCACCCCGGAGCTTAAAGAGTATGAGTCGCTGATTCTAAATGCCCGGGACAGGATTAATGAGCTTGAGACTAATATCTTTCAACGGGTATGCCGCCAGGTAGCCACTGCCAGTGAGCGCATTCTGGCCGTAGCCAGTGCTCTGGCCCTGGTAGACGTCTTCTCCAGCCTGGCTGAGATAGCCATACGTTACAATTACAATCGCCCTGAACTGAATACAGGCACCGAGATAGTTATTAATGAAGGGCGCCACCCGGTAGTGGAGAGGAGCCTAATTGACAGCGATTTCGTGCCCAACGATACATTTTTATCCAATGACGATGCCCAGCTTATTGTGCTTACCGGTCCCAATATGGCGGGAAAGTCAACCTACTTAAAACAGGTAGCTCTCATTGTACTCCTGGCGCAGATTGGTAGTTTCGTGCCGGCAGCCTCAGCCACGATTGGTGTAGTTGACCGTATTTTTACCCGGGTCGGTGCCCGGGAAGACCTGGTGGCTGGTCAGTCCACCTTTATGATGGAGATGGTGGAGACAGCCAATATCCTGAATAATGCCACCCCCCGCTCCTTACTCATCCTGGATGAAATTGGTCGGGGTACCAGCACCTATGACGGGCTTTCCATTGCCCGGGCGGTGGCTGAGTATATCCATAACTATCGGGGGCTGGGGGCAAAAACACTCTTTGCCACCCACTATCATGAAATGGTTGAACTGGCCGGTTTCCTGCCCCGGGTGAAGAACTTCAATGTGGCGGTAACCGAGGAAGGGGGAAGGGTTGTCTTCTTGCGAAAGATTGTGCCCGGTGGCGTTGATAAGAGCTACGGTATCCATGTGGCCCAGCTTGCCGGACTGCCTAAATCAGTGGTGCACCGTGCCCACGAGGTGCTGGAAGAGCTAGAGAAAGACAGCAGCCTGACGAGAGAAACGCCCAGAGGACGGCGCCGCAAGCAGGAGCCAGCCCAGCAGCTAACGTTCTTCGGGCAGAAACCGCCGCTCTTAGAGGAGCTGGAGAAGCTGGACATAGACTCCCTCACCCCACTGGAAGCTCTCACCAAGCTCTACGAACTCCAAAAGAAGGCAAGGGAGGGATAACTCTCTTCTTCTATAAATCTCAGGCGTACAAAACTTGCCTGCGATGAATAACTCAGGTAACTGGATTATCCTGATATTTCATAGCAGTGCATACTGCTCATTCAATCACTGTACACTGCTCCTTCAATCAGCAAAAAGATGGCGAAAAGGACGGCTACGATAGCAAGGGTCATGTATGACTCTATCTCTAGCCCCAGGGTTTGCGTGAGGAGCCGGCTGACTCCGGCAAGGATTACGCAAATCAGAGATACTGCCGCTGCTGCATAAGCCAGGTAATGCCATATCTTCCCAACACTCATCACTGTCCCTCCTTAAATATTTTATGGAGATTTTACACCTAAATTCTCCAAATGGCAAAGGAGGAGTAAACTGAACATAGACTCCCTCACCAAACTCTACGAACTGCAAAAGAAGGCAAGGGAGGGGGGGGGATTGATATACTGTGTAGATTACGCAGTTACAGAGCGGTTATATTTTACCTTCAAGGGTATTCTCGTCAAAAGAGAGTTGTCAAAGTACACATTAAACCAATAAAGACCCTCCATTGTAAAAGTGAAGAGCATATTGATGATATGATTTATACCGCGTTCTTCACCCTCCATCTGAATACTTCGTATATATGGTTGTTTAGTTTCCCCCGAAGGTAATTCAGGAACCAATTGCAGTTCATGTCGTCCGCGGGCACTTCCTGCCTTAATCATTATTACCATTTTCAGAGGATAGTTTACCTTTGGCATATCGAGTGGTGGGTTAGAGCCTGCTTCTGTATGCGTTAGTGTATCTATTAGTCGTATTAAAGAAAGTGCCCCGCTCTTGTCTTCAATCACTTGGTCACATAATCCTGCTACTTGTAAATATGGGCCATGTTCAAACATCGTATTAACCATCCTTTAATATTATCTAATTTTTACAGGCTCTCTTTCCATTTCAACAGGGCTAGAATTTATTCCCTCTGTATCATAGGTTATAAATGGTTCACCTTGAAAAGGTGATATTAGCCAAGAGTCAGACGCCCAGTTAATTACCCAAGCTATACTTTCAGGGTAAGGTGATAATGTGGTAGTGTCCGTAGTGAGACTCAATCCAAGCACTGCTAACAGGCTACCAATTCTTTCGAGTGTTGGGTTTGCTTCTCCCCCCTCTAGTTTGGCTATATATGCTTGAGACACACCAACCTCCTCAGCAAGCTCTTTTTGGGTTAGACCCAATGTTGTTCTGGCCTTAGCTAATGTTAGAGCAAAGTTTGATTTTGCCTGAGCAGCCCCAAACAATTTAGCAAACTCAGGATCGTCCTCAAGTTTATGTTTCAAATCACTTTCAAATGTTCTGCTCATAGAGTTACCCCCTCGATTTATACTCACGGAGTCTGGAATTGGCTATTTCAATTTCTTTTGATTCTCGCCTTCGTTCTTTCTTAAAGCCATGTAAGAGAAAGAATGTATTACTCGCTGTTTCGTGATATAGTGCAATTCTATATTTATCGTATATCAGTTCGTAAAAATCGCTGCCGTGACCTTTTATAGGTTTTATCATATTGGTATTAAGTAGCATGAGTCCGTTTTGTTGTAGCCGAACAACTTTGTCTTGCATATAGGCGCTCGTCCTTTTGTCTAAACTATTAATCCATTCGGCAACAGGTCTACGACCACTGGCCTCTGTATAGTAATCGACATGCCACATTAAAGTATTATAACCCCACAGGTAATATTAGTCAATATCAGGAGTCTGGTCTGAACTAATGGCATATAAGAGGGGCGTTAGCCCCTCTTTAAAAAACTACTTCCCCCTCTCCCTTCGGGCTTAAGCCCTCAAGGGCAAGCCTTTTAAGGAGAGGGGGACTGAGGGGGTGAGGTTACAATATATAAGACGGTTGGGCTGTCAGTCTAGTCCAGGGCGAAGAGGTTTGATATCTTTTCTCTGCTTTCGGCGTACTCCGGTTGTGAAAGATACGGGCAGTCCTCTAGCTGAACCGCACCCTGACGCAGGTCGGCAGCATAAGCCAGGCAGGTGAGGTAACCGCATTGTTTACAGTTGGTCCTGGGCAGCAGCTTAAAGATGTCAATCACCGCCGGCAGTCTCTTTTCGGTGAAGCGGGGGGTAATATTATCCCGCTCCTGCCAGATGTGATTCACCCTATCAACCAGCTCGGCGGTGATTTGCTTGGCGTGTGACGGGTCGTCGGTGCGGGCGATTCTGATTTCATTGGGGCGGAAGGCGTAAGCCTGATTTTGCTCCCTCAATATAAAAATCTGGTTCTCGTGGTCATACCAGACATTATCAAACAAAGCGTTTAAATAAGGAAAAACGGCGCTTATATCGCTGGGCAGATTTACCTGCACACCCCAGCGGCCAGCCCCGGGTGTGCAACCGGGCTCGACCAACTGAATCTCATAATCTTCTATTAAAATATCAGTTGTTTTTGGCGACATATTTTCTCAATTTGTCTATCGGCTCTATATCTGAATTAACCTTTTTAGAGTTTTTCTATTTCCTCTTCTACTTCTTCCGCTCCTTCAGCATAAAATTTTTCTTCGTCCGGTGCAAGCTGTTTTAAAAGTCTGAGGAACTCGCCAGCGTGAACGCGCTCTTCATCAGCTATGTCCTTCAACACTTCTATAGCCAGTTTGTTGTCCGTTGATTCTGCGAGCTGCATATACATCTGTACTGCCTCATACTCAGCAGCAATCATAAACCGTATGGCACGTATCAACTCCTCGTGTGTAATCTTTCCTTCACGAGCAAGACCAGAAAATGGTGTCCCGAATTCAGGCATGATTAACCTCCTTTCTCAAATGTGTTTCCTGGTTTTAACAGCTACTATTTTACAATATATCGTGCAGTGCCTTCCACTATTAGTGTGGATTATCGAGAGGAGGGGATTAACGTTTGGGCATACCAAAAGTAATTATTTGAAAATATTATTGAGTATGACACGAAATGCTTTAACTGATAAAACATATACAACGTATGGTATTGACAAAAGGCGTTAATAATGCTAAAATGTAGACTCTTGACACTATCATGGCAGAGGAGAAATGAGAATGCTCCCGGGTGAAATGGTAATTCTAATGGCTATCGCTTTAACCAGAGACTCTGGTAAAAAGCTGCTGACTCGTCCAATGGATGTTTCCGGTGAATACATTGGTAATTTATATGATTCACTGGTTGAGCGCGACTATCTAGAGGGAAACAATTCAGGTGGATATCAGCTTACCTGGAAGGGTATGGCTGCCGTTGTTGAATTCCTGCTCCAAAATAAAGCAAGAATTAAAGATACCGTACAGGCACTACAACAGCTAGGCATTAAGAAAAGCCAGGAGATAGATAGACTGGTAGAGGAAGCAGGAGAGGTCAGGTAGGGGAGTAAAACATCCGCTATTACTTTACTTTATAAAATATTTGTGCACCAGCGGATGGTTACCTCCTTTATAGTTGGAGTTATATACTCTGCCCCCACAAGTATATAGCTCCACTTTTATGGATATGCTCAGATTGAAATAAGGAACGCCAAGGGTGGCGCCAGAAGTCAACGTTCCTGGGGAGAAGACGCCGCTAGAATGAATGCTGTCCTGTGCTTACATTGAGCTTCAATCCTCTTCTTCTCTGGCTAAAAGACGCCTGCCGCCAGCCCATGTTTGCTCGGGGTCAACCTTTTCCCGAAATATGCGCAACTCTTCCTCGGTTGGCGGCTCAGTATCCCCGAAGTCTGAAGCAACCCGGATATCCCAACCGACCTCGGCTTTAACCTGGTCTATTGTTACCCCCACACCGCTATGAATCGACTTAAGTACCACCTCCCTGTCTTCAAACACATATATACCCAGGTTTGTGATTACCGCCCTTGGGCCGGTGTTTGGTATTAAACCAATTTCTTCTCGCTGTCCTGGTTTCCCATCTAAATATCCAGGACAGGTGATAAAGTCGACCTTTTCCGGGAATCTTCTCTTGCTTTGCCTTACTATAATAATCGTTTGTTTACAAATGCTCATTACGTCATTGGCTCCACCACTCCCCGGCCACCTGTGTACCGGGTTGCGGTAATCGCCGACTACCGTATCGTTAATGTTGCCGTATCTGTCCACTTGCCCTGCGCCCAAAAAACCTGTGTTGATGTAGCCAGCCTGCCCTAAGCAGTTTACGTAGAACAAGCTGGTTAGCAGGTCAGACATTGTTTGTACTCCAAGCGTGTCTGTGCCTGCTGGCAATGGAAAGAGACTCTTCCGGACTGTACCATTTTGAATAACGACAGTGCAGTTAGGAGCATGAAAATTTTTAGCTAACATAGTAGCCAGCATGGGGAGTCCCACTCCGACATAGACAACTTCGTTGTCTTTAATTTGACGGGCTGCTGAGACAATCATCTGGTCAGTGGCACTATAGCCTGCATCTTTTTTATCTTGAGTCATTCTGCTACTCCCTAATAACCGGAAATAACCGGTTCACTCATTAAAGGCTCTTGTATCAGAAGATTATTAAAATAATCTTCACCCTTGATTGCCTTTCTTCCACTGAGATACTCGTTCCAATCACTCACACCGTAGACAAGCTTCTCCATATAAGCTTCGTAGCCATCCTTCTCTCTAAGTTCTGTCATTAAGCCAAACATGTCACCATTGTAGTAACCAGCGAGATGCATTGGGTGAGCGCCCCATGGTTGCTCAACAACAGCGCTTACTCGAAAACCAGGTATGATAGTGCGGTTGGGGTCGCGTCTGATAATATCGGAGTCGACAATCTTTTCTGTGGTTACTACCACCGTCCTGCTGGCATTGATACCCTCCTGGTCCACGCCCAGGCTCCCCCACTTCTGGGCATTCCCTTCGGCGTCAGCTCTCTGCACGTGAATTATGCCTACATCGGGTACTATTGCCCTGACTATGCCTACTTTATCTCCAGTGAAGGGGCACTCCATTGACTTGATATTCTCATTGTACTTGAGCATGTCAGAACCGAGCAGGCACTTGGTTGGCATAAAGGGTATTCCCATCTGGCCGGCGAGCAGTCCCAGAGATATCCCGAAGTGAGAGTACTCTTCATAAACCGGTAATTTGTTCGTAGCTTTGGCTTTGGCAATGGTATAGGAGCGCTTATCGTTCTGCTGTGAATATCCAGTAATCATCTTGTCTATTGCGCCTTCGCCAATCAGTAACGAAGAGGTCGTCACCAGAGCACATACTAAAGTCAGGTGGTCGATTCTCTGCCGTATTATCTCGTGTATCGCTGCGGATGGCTCTCCGTGCTGTGCTCCAGAAATAAACAGTGTATCTCCACCGTGAACAAAACTTGAGACTGCTTCTTTCATAGTCATTACCTTGTCCACTGATTAATGCCTCCTTTTCCACTACTGACAGCCGCCTCTCACTAAAATAAATGGCAGCATGTCAAACGGCTTGTAGACTATCACCTCAGTAACAGTTTGTCAACACGGAGACTTGAAAGCATTTCGGGAAGAGTGTTAATATATTCAAATGTGATCATTGAGTAACGATAAGTAATAGGCAGGGTAGGGAATAAAAATGGCGGATAAGTACAATCCACAGGAGATTGAAAAAAAGTGGCAGCAGAAATGGGCTGAGGACAGGTTGTATGAGGTTACTGAGGATAATAACAAACCCAAATACTATGCCCTTACCATGCTGCCTTATACCTCGGGTGACCTTCACATCGGGCACTGGTATGCCATGGCTCCTTCAGATGTTCGTGCCAGATTCAAGCGGATGCAGGGCTATAATGTTCTGCACCCCATGGGTTTTGATTCCTTTGGTCTCAATGCCGAGAATGCCGCTATTAACCGGGGTATTCACCCTTACACCTGGACGATGCAGAATATAGATAATATGCGCCGTCAACTTAAGAGTATCGGTGCTATTTATGATTGGAGCCGAGAGGTTATTAGCTCCCAACCCGATTACTATAAGTGGACACAGTGGTTCTTCTTAAAGCTGTACGAGAACGACCTAGCTTACCGGGGCAAGGCTCCTGTCAACTGGTGCCCCGACTGCCAAACAGTGCTGGCCAACGAGCAGGTAGTGAACGGCCGTTGTGAACGCTGTGGGACAGCGGTTATACAGCGAGACCTTGAGCAGTGGTTCTTCCGCATCACCAGATATGCCGATGAGCTTATGCAGCATGATGGTATTGACTGGCCAGAGCGGATAAAGATAATGC
>CAYNFT010000055.1:0-13694 GCA_964396535.1 uncultured Dehalococcoidales bacterium
TTACGATAGCCCCGCAGCCAACGGAGCAATAACAGCAGATGGTGGTTGTCTCTTTGATGCTCCTTTTTAAAGGAATGGTTCCCCTAGCAGCACCTTGGCTACCTATGGAGCCCACTCCTCTTAAGAGAACGAGCGCACCAACACCCGTTCCCCCAAATTTGAGGAAATCTCTCCGGCTTAGCTCCATATTACCTCCTTAGTAGTTGGATTCCAAGTTTATTATGTTTTCAGGATTGGCGTCAACTCTATTTTTCGTCAACTGTCTCCGTCAGTCTCACCCTTTTAGCTAAAAGGGCAATGCCTTCTTTGGTGCAGAATTCCGTTTCATCGGAGTCGACGAATACACCAGCGTTATGAACTTCTATAATTTTGAGATGAGCCCTAACCGTTCTTTGATCCATTCCGAGTTCGGTTGCTATCTTGGAAACCCTGATACATCCATGATTGGGCCCCTCAGCCATCTTCATCAGCTTATTCCAGATTTGCTCATGCTTGGTTATATAATCTCGGTCACGTTTGCTGGACATGGCTCTTTCCGTAATGTTTCCTGTAATTTGTTAATTTTAACTAATTTTAACATCATAGCTTAGGGTTGTCAACATCTCGTTGCAGGTTTTGCATGGCAGATTGATAGCGGGATATAATAATTATGTGGGGTTCAAATGTGCTGAGATTTGCTGCTGGTCGAACCCCGATGATTTTTTAACAAAATCATCCAATTTTTGAAAACATCATGCAATTTTTAATAAATGTACTTCACGTTGAAGTATAATTTGTACTTATGGGAAGGTATGAAGGTTATGAAGGTTATTTTTCTTCAGGATGTACCCAATGTGGCTAGGGCTGGTGAGATAAAAGAGGTAGCTGATGGCTACGGCAGGAATTTCCTCATCCCCCGGAACCTAGCCGTACTGGCTAGCTCCGAGTCTATGAACACCTTAAGGGCAAAATTTGAGGTGAAAGCCCGCAGTCAGGCTCAAACAGAAGCTGAAGTAGTTGAGATGGCTAACTCTCTGGAGGGCAGAGAGATTTTTTTGGAAGCTCGGAGTGGGGGCAAGGAGCGATTATACGGCTCAATTACCCCCGTTGATATTGCCACCGAGCTGGAGAAAGCCACTGGCTTGGCTATTGATAAAAGAAAAATCAAACTGGACGAGCCGATTCATCAACTCGGCAGCTATGAGGTAGCTATTAGACTGGCTGCGGATATAGTACCCAGAATAAAGGTTACAGTGACTGAGAAAAGCGATTAACACGGTTTTCTGGTAATCTCAAAAGGAGGCGGACTAGAGGCATATGGAAAAATTGCCACCGCATGATATTGATGCTGAGGAGGCAGTAATCGGTTCACTCTTAATTGATGGTGAGGCAATATACAAAATCACTGGTTTACTTCCAGAGGTAGACTATTTCTACCATGAACGAAATCAATGGCTGTATGGGGCATGCCTCTCTCTTAGTCAACGTGACGAGGCGATAAACCAGATTACAGTAGCTCAAGAACTGGACAGGCAGGGGAGACTGGAGGAGTGTGGTGGGGCTGCCTACTTAAGCAATCTGGTATCTATAGTGCCTACCTCGCTCGATATTGAGCACTATGCTCAGATTGTTTATCGCTTAGCAGTTAGTCGTCGATTAATTGATGCTGCCAGGCAAATTGAAGCTATTGGTTATTCAGCAGACCCTGATGTCGATAACAGCCTGAATAAGGCAGAGGATGTACTATTCAGGCTGCGCCACGGGCAAAGTCCCGGAGATTTCATCCACATCCGTCAGGTACTGGATAGGTACTTTGAGATTCCTCCATCTCCTGAGGAGGAGGGCTACACTGAACCCATTACCCGCGTGCTGACAAGTTTCACTGGTCTAGATGAATTCTTAGGTGGCTTCCAACGCTCTGACCTGATAATCGTTGCCGGTAGACCAAGTATGGGCAAAACCAGCCTGATTCTTAACATCACCCGAAATGCTGCTGTCGAGCAGGGAGCTTGCGTGGCTCTATTCAGTCTGGAGATGGCCAGGGAGCCACTGGTATTACGCTTACTATCCGGCGAATCAGGAGTCAATCTAAGTCATATTCGTCTTGGGTTCCACACGGAAGCAGAGGAGAAGAGGGTTATGGATGCCACCGGTATCCTCTCTGAAGCGCCAATCTATATTGATGATTCTCCTCGTCTCCGGGTGGTAGAGATGCGCAGCAAAGCCCGTCGTCTGTTCTACGAGCATGGAGTCAATCTCATTATCGTGGATCATTTGGGATTAATGGATGGGCAAATCAAGGACAGGGTTCAGGAGATTAGCTATATCTCTCGTTCCCTTAAGGCACTGGCTCGGGAGCTGAATATCCCTGTGGTTGCCGTCTCACAGCTTAGTCGAGCCGCAGAGTGGAGGGCTTCACACAGACCCCAACTGTCAGACCTGCGTGATAGTGGCAGTATTGAACAGGATGCTGATGTGGTCATCTTTATTTATCGGGATGAGTACTACTTCAACAGGGAGGAGTGGGAAACCCAGCATCCAGATAGGGACTATCCTGAGGGTATTGCTGATATTATCGTTGCCAAGCATCGCAATGGCCCTACCGGACAGATAAATATGCGCTTTATTCCCAGACTGGCCAAGTTTGAAAATATTGCTAATCAAGAGCCGAGTCTGCTATGAAGCAGTTCAATGGGTTCCCTGCCAGGATGCAGTTTACATCAATACCTAACCTTTTCTTCAGCCGCTTGCTGCCGCAGATAAACGATATTGCCGAGTTAAAGACGACCCTTCACATTTTCTGGTCACTTTATAGCAAACGAGGCTATCCTCGGTTTGTCACCTATCAGGAGTTATTGGCTAACAAGAGCCTGATGAGCAGCCTTCGGGAAGGAGAAAAACCACCCGAGGAGGTACTGGGGAACGCCTTGGAAATGGCTGTCAGGCGGGGAACGATTCTCCATCTGGTGGTAGATAGGGATGGAGCACCGGAGGGTGTTTATTTCCTTAATACCGAGTCTGATAGACGGACAGTGGCTAAGATTCAGAATGGTGAGCTTGCCCTCGCTGGATTAAAGGCGGGGAAACGACTCCAACCTGACATTGGCACCGAGCCGCCACCGGATATCTTTACCCTTTACGAACAGAATGTTGGTATGCTAAACCCGTTGATTGCTGAGTGGCTAAAAGAGGCGGAAAAGCTCTATCCTGAATCCTGGATTAGAGATGCCATCAAGGAAGCGGTTAGCTTGAACAAGCGGAGTTGGCGATATATTGACCGGATTTTAGAGCGCTGGTCAGCAGAAGGCAAAAGTGATGGAACATATCAGAGAGATTCTAAAACAGGTCCAGACAAATACAGCAAACAAAAATACGGGCACATCTTCCAGCGCTGAAGAGGAAGAGGTTTCACCGGATTCAGCCTGCCCTATTTGCAAAGGGGCAAGATTCGTTCACCCTCTCTTGCCCTCAGGCAAGCCTGACTATAGCCGGGTTATTCCCTGCCGCTGCACTCAGCAAGAATCAGATAGAGACCGCAGGACTCATTTGCAACGATATAGTAACCTGGGTTTGCTAACCCGTCTAAACTTTGCTAACCTGCTTCCTCAAGGTAGAAGTGAGAATCCTGCCAATAAGGAGCAGTTCAGTCGTGTCTATCAGGCAGCCGAGGCGTTTGCTGATGAGCCTGAAGGATGGTTAGTCCTGGCTGGGCCCAGTGGCTGTGGCAAGACTCATCTAGCGGCGGCTGTTGCTAACCACTGCATCGAAAACAATCGTCCTGTTTTCTATATCACCGCTCCAGACCTGCTTGACCACCTGCGCTCCAGTTTCAACCCGAATAGCGAGATGCCTTACGATGAGTTCTTTGAGCAAGTACGCAATACTCCTCTGCTGATTCTGGATGATTTAGGTGCTCAGTCCAGCACTCCCTGGGCCAAGGAGAAGCTGGAGCAGCTGCTGAATTATCGCTACAATGGCCAGCTACCAACGGTAATCGTTTCTATTGTCCCTGTTGACGAGCTGGAGGATAGAATACGCACTCGCCTGCTCGCTTCTAACCTGTATCAGTTGTGCGCTTTTGATGAAAAAGCGCCAGCCCTGTTAGCTTTTAGTTGGGCGCCTCAGTTTAAACGACAGAAAGAGATGACCTTTGACAACTTTGATTGGAAAAGGGTTAATTTGCCGTTGGAGCAGCGCGAAAACTTGGATAAGGTATACCATTTTGCCCTTGATTTTGCTAAGTTGCCCGATGGCTGGCTGGTGCTTCAGGGAGATAATGGCTGTGGCAAGACCCACCTGGCGGCTGCTATTGTTAATTACCTCTATCAGAATAGACAACCAGCCCTGTTCATTGTGGTACCTGACTTCCTTGACCACCTGCGTTCCACCTTCAGCCCTGAGAGCAAAATATCCTATGACCAGCTATTTGAAAGCGTGAAGAATGCTCCATTACTTGTCCTGGATGACTTCGGTAAGCAAACAACCACACCCTGGGCTCAGGAAAAGCTCTACCAGGTTATCAACTATCGCTATAATGCCCAGCTGCCGACGGTAATTACAACCAACTGCTCAGCGGATGAGCTGGACAGCCCGATACTATCCAGGTTTGCAGACCAACGAATTAGTACACTTTTTACTATTACTGCCCCCGACTACTTTGCTGGTCGGCATGGTAAAAAGGGGACGTCTCGCAGTAGCCAAAAAAGCCGCTAGGACTCAGGGCGGAAAACAAGGCTTGCATAGCCCAGAGCTTTTTAGTACAATGAGCAATGTCTGGTGTAGAAAGAAGACTCAACGATGATAAACCTTCCCGTTCTGGTGCTGAATCAAAGTTATGAGCCACTCAACATTTGTCGAGTCCGGCGGGCAGTAGTTTTAATTTATCAGAATAAGGCAGAGATGCTGGAAAATGGCTCAGGCTTTATTCACTCGATCGACTACGAATTCCCGGTGCCTTCAGTAATCCGAATAGCCTCTATTGTTAGGCGTCCCCGACGTTCTGAGAGAAAGCTGACCCGATTCGAAGTTTTCGAGCGTGACCAGTATACCTGCCAGTATTGCGGCAAGGAAACCCGACACCTTACCCTCGACCATGTCATACCTCGCTACCGGGGAGGACAGCATACCTGGGAAAATGTGGTTAGTGCCTGCGTGGCCTGTAATCGTCGCAAGGCAGGCAGAACCCCTCAGGAAGCCAGGATGAGATTGATTCATCAGCCATCCCAACCGCGCGTTACAGGCCTTTTTTATATCCCTGCTCATTACTCTCAAACTCGAAGTGAATGGCAAAAGTACCTCCCGCAATAGGGTTGTTTGTCAAATTTGCCTCTCGAGGTCTTCACTCTACTAACTAGAACTTGAAACCTCCTTTGATGAGATATTCATCTTTGATAGCCAATAGACAGAGTGCAAGTCCTGATATCTCTTATACACGAGTGTAATACTCTGCTGTTAAATGACCTTGGGTAACCTCTGTAGAGGAAGAAATTAGACTAACAAGGATAGTTTTTAGCGTTCCATGTTGGGGATTTTTCTGGTTAATCCTCTGAAGGGGAAGCGTAGGGTGGCTCTGTGACCAGTCTTTCAATCACGTCGTACCAGGTATAGTCCACCAAGGCAACATCGTTTGTGCCTGGGGCTTGTACATAACAGTATAAGCCATTTGGTGTCATATCACCTACTTTAATATTCATGATATACTCATTCTCAAGGATTAGAGTTATATCCATTTGTGGTTGGGTTAAGCCGAATTCAGTGAGTTTCTCCGTTGAGGCATTTTTGGCAATAATCCTGCCGGCTGCTGGGCCGCTTAAGAGAAGGGTTATACCTCCTCCCCATCGGTCAGTATCTACAGCGGACCTCTGAGGGTCATCAAAGTACCAGGGGAACTTATCCTCTTCACTTATTTTAATGAATGCCTCGCTCTTGTCCTCACGGGGGAGCTGTATTTCAATATGTTTTATTTCTTCCATATCTATCAACCATACGTACTCCTGTGGCTCCAGTGTTTCAGGAGCCTCGGGAATGTTGATAAAGTAAAAACACCCCCCGACAGCGAGGAGAATAGTCAGCAGAATAAGGATGTTTTGCAGTTTCAAGAGATTTCCTTCCTGGGCTAAGCCTGTTTCGCTACCTTCTTCGCCACCAGATGATGCCTCCTGCTATCAACACCAGTAGTGGAAGCAGGCCTATACTGGAGATTTGTATGAAACTGGTCTCCTCTGAGCCAACAAGCATTCTGCGGAAGGGAAGAACCTTGCGTTCGATTGAAATTAGCTCCTTCCCTGCTGTCAGCAACTCTACCAAGTTAAGAAAGAGATTACCGTTGTCGCCGTTGTAAAAATGCTGGTTAGAAGCGAAGTCAGAATCACCAACTACAATCAAGCGGGTTAAGTTTATTTCTTCAGTTTCCTCAGTTGAGGCAGGGCCAATGAGAATACCAAGAGCATAGGGACCCATCTGTTCTATTCCCTCATTAAACTCAGGCTCTTCTGTGGGGTCAAAATCTTTTTCCAGCCAGCTATTCCCGCTCGTATAGAACAGTGGGTAGAGGATAATGGTATCCGGATAATCTTCTTGAGGGATAATTGCGGTTGCCTCGGGGAAGTAGGTCTCTGACAGACCGAACTCGTTTCTAGTCCTGGGCACGATAGGGCTGGCCATATTTGGTGATAAGTAAGACGATGCATCGACGACTGTTCCATCCTCTATCTTTACCCACCAGTCGGAAAGCAATTCCCTGATCTCTTGCGGAGGGTTGGGATTTAGAAGAACCATTACCCATCCGCCATCTTTCAGGTAGTTTCTGATAATCTCGACCTCTCTGCTGTCCAGTGGTTTCTGCGGTCCGGCAATTATCAGTCCGGCGCAGTCCTCGGGTATGCTGAGAGTATACAGGAGGTCTAGAATATATACCTTGTAGAGGTTATCAAGAAGACCTTGCCTGGCATAGCTATAATCTTCGATAATACTGCTCTCACCATGTCCGGTGAGAAAGTATACCTTTTTCTGGACAACCCCGGTAACCTCCAGAATAGCACTGGTTAAGGCATTTTCTGCCTCTATAGCGTAATCATCCTCTGATATTACAATAATATCGGCTGGTGATACCATACGGCGCCCCTGTTCAGTTTCAAAGACGACCGACTGGTATAAGTCATAGTCAGTTATACCATATAGTCTTGCCTGGTCCGGTTGCTCATCAGGGTCAATAACCTTTATGGTCAGTTGGTCGGTATAGTTCTGGTACTCTTCAAGTAAATAAGTTACATAACTACTAAGGCCACCATAGGGGTCATCGGGAATGAAAAAGCATATAGCCGTTACCGGTATTTCCACCTTGCTGAGAACGTCCTTCGTCTGGGAGGTGAGGGTGAATTGTGCCAGACCGGTGACATCAAAGCGGTGATAGTTGCCAATGCTAATAGAATTGATTAAGAGAGTAATGCCAACGAAGACCAATGCCATTACTGTGGTGCCGGTACTGAATATGCCACGCTTGCCAGTAATAGCGCCCCTAACTCGTCTGAAATCGATAACAAAGGCTGTGGCCAGGAGCAGTACTCCCAGTGCCAGTATAACCCAGGCTGCATATCGCATCCCGGGCCGTAGCACCATTACTACAAGACCTACCAGCAAGGCCACCAGACCGAGTGTGGCGATTAACCAGGAATACCTGTAATAGGGGGGGGTAGTTTGCATTTAACTCCACCTGCTATTTTCGAGTGACCTGATTGCCAGGAATATAAATAGAGCCGTGATGCTCAGGTAATAGATTATGCCTCTGGTATCTATTATCCCCATAACAAAATCTGGAAAATAATAAGAGAGTGAAAAATAGTTGATGACCTCACCTAGGGATTCTGGAAGGTAACCTGCGACCATACCGATGAACCAAAGGGCAAAAAGAATTCCTCCGGCGACCACTGCGGACACAATCTGATTTGAGGTCAGAGATGAAGCAAATATTCCTATCGCCAGACAGGTGCTACCCAGAAGAAAAATCCCAAGGTAACCGGTAAAAATGGGACCTATATCAGGGTCACCAAATATAATCAGGAGGAGGGGATAATAGAAGGTGAGTGCCAGCATAACAGTAAGAATGCCCAGACTGCCCAGGAACTTGCCCAGTATTAATTCACTGTCTCTCACCGGGGCTGTAAGCAATAGTTCTATGGTTCCTGTTTTCCTCTCTTCGGCAATTAAACGCATGGTGAGTACCGCTGCCAGCAATAGCAGAATCATACTGCCAGATTCCAAGAAGCCACTGATGCTTGTTTCATAATAAGTGGATGAACTGGTACCAAAGAAGACGCCGGTAAGCACCAGAAAGATGCCGGTCACCACGTAGGCCATAGGTGATGCCAGGTAGGACTTGAACTCCTTTTTGGCGATGGTTAACGTGTTTCTCACTGGTCAGTTTCCTCTTCAGTTTCCTCTTCAGTTTCCTCTTCAGTAGTTAATTTAAGGAAGACATCCTCAAGACTCATTTCTACGGATTCCATGGAGAGTAGAGTCCAACCCCCCTTGACTACCGTTTCCGTTATCTTACTACGGGGGTCCTGGTCGACAGGGTATTCGACAATGTAGTGGGAGTCGTCGTACCTGACTCGAAGAACACCCTTAATCTGGCGCAGGCGCTCAGCCACTTGCTTTGAGGGGCCTTCTACTTCCAGGCGGATGCGCTTTGAACCAGCTACTATTGACGAAAGGTTCTCAATACGGTCCTCAGCTACTATCTTACCTTCATGGATGATAATCACCCGCTCACAGGTCATACTTACTTCAGGCAAGATATGGGTGGAGAGAAGGATAGTGCGTTCCTTACCCAGTTCCTTGATGAGCTTCCTTGTCATGGCTACCTGAATGGGGTCGATGCCTATCGTTGGCTCGTCCAGAATCAATACCTCTGGTTCATGGATAATCGCCTGAGCCACACCAACTCGCTGCCTGAATCCCTTTGAAAGTTTACCAATAAGTACATCAATGTATTCTTCGAGGCGGCATATTTCCACAACGTCTTCTACCCTGGTCTCTAACCTGTTTACGTCCAGTCCCCTGAGTCTGGCTAAAAATTTAAGGTAAGAGCGGACGGTCATATCGGTATATAGTGGTACCGCCTCTGCGAAATAGCCAATGTGTTGACGCGCCTCTAGAGAATGGCTCCTTATGTTATAGTCGGCGACCCATGCTTCACCCCGAGTTGGTGCCAGAAAGCCGGTAAGGATACGCATCGTGGTTGTCTTTCCCGCTCCATTAGGGCCGAGGAAGCCTACGATTTCTCCCTTTTCTATATTGAAGCTAATATTGTCTACTGCTAGACGCTTTCCGTAATATTTGGTTAAATTTTCGACCCGTATCATTTTTCCTCTGCCTACCTTAATTAGTCGGAGGTGAACAGCACCTATGCCAGCTGCGGTTATTCTTTAGAAAGTTGCCAGTTTACCCAAGAATAGGTTTCAGAGTCAAATCCGTTATTAATTCCGCGATATTTTATTATATGTAAGCCCATTGTTTCCGAAAGCCAGTCATTGAACGCATTGTCCATCAACGTTGGCAGGTACTTCTCGTCCACCTCCCGGGCATCAGCCTTTTCCGATACCATGAAGAGATAGTAGTCGACCGCTTCGGGTAATGTGAGGTCCTCTACACTTGTATCATAATATGCTAAGGGCTCGCTTACATTACCAGTACTGAGGTTAAAGATTTCAGAGTCAAACCTGGATTCGTACGCAACACCACGGGGTAACCAGCCGAGGTCGCCCCCATTTTCTCTGGAAAGCGCATCCAGTGATACTTCCATGGCAAGGTCAGCAAAATCTTCTCCCGCTTTCAATCTTGCCCTTACCTGCTCCGCCTCCTCCTGGGTATCAAGCAGAATGGTATGAAGGTGAATCTGCTCGGCTATTGTGGGCGTTCCTGCGGCTACATACGTATAGAGGTGAGATGCCAGTAGACTGGTGGCTGTTATGTCTCTATATTCAGAATTTGATAATCCAATTTCATTAAGGTACTGGCGGTACCACTCCTTAAATTCACTCTCAGTAATATTTCCACTCCCACCGCTGGCTGTTATCCTTAACGCCCAGTCAATATCCTCCGGGGTAACTTCTATACCATATGCTGGTGCCTTCAGCTTAATTATCTCTTCTTGAGCAAGGTTCGAAAGCATAGACAAAGGGTCGGAGCCAGACGCTTGGCATCTCTTCAGAAAGTAGTCCATACGGATGGTGGTGTCGTCCACTTCAATTACAGTAAGGCGTAAATATCTTTGGTCTTCGCTGAAATAATAGCTTATCCATAATATAATCGAGATTAGGGCAACAAATACCGAGGCAATAATAAATCCAGTCCGTCTTCCTATTCGGTCTCTATCTATAGCTTTTGAACTTGGTGTCTGCTCTACTGTCCTTCTGGCAGCTCGCTTCTTTTTCGGTTTAGGCATACCTCACCTTAGTTCGATAGGTATTTTGGGTCGCTTACTGTGGCAGGAATAAATAGTTGTATTTAGTGGAAAGCAATCCCTCATTCTTATGCTGACAACAAGGTTCGCCGCTTTACCCAAGCTTTAACAGACTAGACCCGGTGACAGGCTACCCAGTGCCCACTGCCAACCTCTTTCCCTTCTGGTACTTGCTCTTTGCAGATGTCAATTGCCATGTGACATCTAGGATGGAAATTGCAGCCAGGAGGGGGATTGACCGGACTGGGTACATCGCCAGTTAGCAGAATCCGCTTTCGCTGGCGATCAACCACGGGGTTAGGTATGGGAACCGCTGACAGCAACGCTTGGGTGTAGGGGTGAAGCGGGTTATCATAAAGCTCGTCGCTATCCGTAATCTCTACAATCTTACCCAGGTACATGACCGCCACCCGATCACTGATATGACGAACTACGGAGAGGTCATGAGCAATAAAGAGATAGGTCAGATTCATCTCCTCTCGGAGCCTTATCAGCAGGGTGATGACCTGTGTCTGGATTGAAACATCCAGTGCTGAAACGGGCTCGTCACAGATGATAAGTTCGGGTCTTGTTGCCAGCGCTCGAGCTATCCCTATGCGCTGCCGTTGCCCACCACTGAACTCATGGGGATAGCGGTCTGCCATAAAAGGCTCGAGCTGTACCAGTCTAAGTAACTCGGCGACCTGCTCCTTGTATTCTTTGCCCTTGACCAGTTTGTGAACCAGCATTGGCTCACCGATAAGACTCCCGGCGCTCATACGGGGATCAAGCGAAGCATAGGGGTCCTGGAATATCAGTTGCATATTCTTACGCGTACTTCTCAGCTCTCCTTGTCCTATTTTGGTAAGGTCTTTCCCCTCGAAAAGTATCTTGCCACTGGTGATTTTATAAAGCTGCAGGATACAACGCCCGGTAGTGGTCTTGCCACAGCCGCTTTCGCCTACCAGTCCCAGGGTCTCGCCTCTCTTTATATTAAAACTTACCCCGTCTACTGCCTTAACATCACCTACCCTCTTCCGCATAACACCAGCTAGTACCGGGAAATGCATATAGAGATTATCTATTTCGACTAAATTGTCATCTTTTGCCATTAGGTAGCCCTCGCAAATATTTCCTGCTCTTCTCTTCTAAAGCAAGCAGAGGTATGGTTATCTCCTACTGGTTCTAACTCTGGTGTTTCCTCGCTACATCTGCTGATGGCATATCTGCAGCGAGGATGGAAAGCACAGCCCGTGGGCAGATGAGCGAGATGAGGCGGTAAGCCATCAATAACGTACAGCTGGCGTTTTCGGGGTAAGTCCAACCGTGGAACCGAACCTATTAGCCCCATAGTATAGGGATGCCTCGGCTCATTATATATAACGTCTGTTGGTCCTGACTCCACAAGCCGTCCGGCGTACATCACGTTCACCCGGTCAACATAGCGGGCAACTATTCCGAGGTTATGGGTTATAAGAATTACTGCTGTGCCGAATTGTGATCTCAAGCTGTCAATCAGTTCCAGAAGCTGTGCTTGAACGGTGACATCAACCGAGGTAGTAGGTTCGTCAGCTATTATCAAATCGGGGTTACAGCTTAGTGCCATAGCCATCATTATCCGCTGCTGCATCCCCCCGCTAAACTGGTAAGGATAGTCTTCTGCTCTCCTTTCCGCATCCGGTATGCCCACTAACTTTATTAACTTGGCCGCTTCCTCAAACCCTGTTTCCCTATCCATGCCACGATGCAACTCTAGCGTCTCAGATAATTGAAGTCTGACGGAAAGCACCGGGTTTAGAGATGTCGTGGGCTCCTGAAAGATCATAGCTATCTGGGCACCTCTAATGTGGCGCATTTCCTCATCACTACACTTGAGAAGGTCCTGCCCCTTAAAGATAATCTCACCGCCAATAATGATGCCCGGCGGGTAGGGAATAAGGCGTAAAATAGAAAGAGCGCTTACGCTCTTGCCACAGGCACTCTCACCAACCAGACCTACAGACTCCCCCTTATCGACATGATAGGAAAGACCATCAACTGCTCTGACCTCTCCCTCTTCGGTGTAGAAGTGTGTTCTGAGGTCTTTTATTTCAAGTACTTTCTCTGCGATATTAAATCACCTCATTTCTATTCTTACAGATTATCATCCTGCTCTGAGCTAACAACTTTTGAGCCTAGCCTTGCTGCTTTTCAAACTCAGCCCTTTTCTTTGCCACTATCTTGTCGAGTTTTTCCTGGGTCACACCTCCATAGCGACCGAGACCACCCCTCAGCTTTGGATCAAACAAATCTCTCACCGCATCTCCAAACATGTTGACACCATATACCACAATAGCCAAGGCAAGACCAGGCCACAGAGCCATCCAGGGAGCTTGGAGCATGTATGTGCGCCCAGTTCCGCTGAGCATTCCTCCCCAGCTGGGAACCGGTGGAGGGATACCAAATCCGAGGAAGCTCAGCGACGCCTCGGCGAGAATGAACATGCCGAGGCCGGTTGAGAATGAGATAAGTATGATAGGCAAAATATTGGGAAAGACGTGCCGGATAAGCATTCTTCCGGTTGGAACGCCGATAGCCCTGGCCGCTTCAAAATACATGTCCTCTTTAATGCGGATAACACCGCTTCTATATACTCTTGACCTGCCGCCGAGGCCCCCTGATACTCCTAAGACAAGTATCACCTGCACTAAACCCGGTCCCAAAATAGACATTACGATTAAGTAAAGGATTAGAGGTGGGAAGCACATCCAGGCATCAACAAATCTCTGTACTGCCATGTCAAACTTGCCGCCAAAGAACCCCGAAGTAGCACCCACAATAAAAGCGCAAAACGTACTAATAACAGAACAAGACAGAGACACAATCATAGAGATACGAGCCCCATAGACAATACGGCTGAGCAGGTCTCGCCCCAGGTTATCACACCCTAGGATGTGTTCACCTGATGGGGCAGCCAAGCGGTCTGCCAGAATAAATTCGTTATACCCATAAGGGGCTAGACCAGGGCCACCCCTACCTACATCGGGAAGGCCCATCCATATAAAGTCAGCAAAAATCCCGGCAAGAAGCAGTATTATGACTATAACCAGACCTACAGTACCTAGCGGCTTCTCCTTGACTAGCCTGATCATGAAGTCAACGAAAGCGTTGCGTCTCTTTCGTATTACTGTCGTCTCTATGGGTCGTGCTTCAAGGTCTGCCATTTTCTATGTCTTCTCCTATCGATACTGAACCCTGGGGTCCATCCAAGCATAGGTAAGATCCACTATTAGAT
>CAYNFT010000056.1:0-13484 GCA_964396535.1 uncultured Dehalococcoidales bacterium
TATCGTGACATCGGGCTCTCCAGTGATACTGAAATGGATAGTCTTGCCATCAAGAGTGTCAAGACGCGGTGCCAGAGGAAATGTTTTTACCGGCAATTCCATCCCGACGGGGCTGAGACATTTATAAACCCTATCTTTCTCTGCCATTTTCGTTCTCCCTAAATTATTATTTATAAATTAAGTCTAATCCTCCCGTGAGGGCTTGTCAATTTTAAAAGCAACTATTTTTTGTTGCAAGTAGTAGCTTGTTGATGAAGAACTATAAAGGAGCACCTCTAACGAGGTGCTCCTTTATTCGGTTTTAACTTACAGGCCTAGCTAATCAATAACTATATTGCTATTTAGCCCTTTTCCGTACCTTACCACATGCATTCTGGCCATTTGGAGCCATGCGAATGCGGAGAGAACAATCCGGCTATAGCCTACCGCCAGACGTCAATGTTGTAGGCATTCCCTCTACCACCACGACCGCCACCAAAAAGTGCCATCTCTTCGCCAGCACCGGTGACAATTATGCAGTTTTCAATAGGATCATTCATAGCTGGCAGCATGTAGTCATCAGGCAGCTCTTTCCAGGGCTTCCCTGACGTTCTCTCTATCCCCATCCAGGCATTCGTCCGCATATCAGGCCACGAGTGAGTCCGGTACTCTTTCATCGTGGTGAAACTTTGCTGGTAGATCCACTCGTATACCTCATCTTTTGACTTAAAGCCATACTCATAAAGGTGCTGAGCCATCTCGGGAAGCATGATAAAGGTAAGGCCTCCCTCATTGCCAGCCCACATGCCAGGCATGAGATATTCCAGCCAGTTGTGCGGGCCGGGGATGCCTTTAACACCGAGTCTCCTGGCTATCCCCCCGTGACCGCTCTTCTGAAATGCCCTGTATCCGCCCGGAGAGAACGTGGTACCCCGGTTGCCTGCTCCAGCCGGCACAAGAACGCTGTCATTCTTCTTGAAGCCATTCTCTTCGTTTAAGCCTTTCCAGCCCGGTGGCAGCGCGTCTGCATTCTCGGGGAAGCAGTTAGTAATGCCGCTTCCAAAGACACCGCAGTTGGTTACGCTCGGGATATTGCCGCCGAGGTTGCGCCACATGAGGTCACCAGCACGTCCAAGACACCTGTTGGACGGGTTGCCGGGTCCAAGGACGTTAACGTCGAAGTTCATGCCTACCTCCTTGGCGATGGGGCCGCTGATACAGAAACCACCGCCGCCGCGTCCGTCCCCACAACCACCACCTGATTCGGCAATGGCAAGCAAAATTGGCATATGCTCCGGCTTGCAGCCGGCCATCACGCCGATAATCGCCACCTTTTCCACTGTTGCGCTCCGCCTCATGGGCATGAAGTAAACCGGGTCGCCCTTCTCTCCCGAACTCCCCATCTGGTTTATTCTATCACCAAGTCTGTGAGTAGACTGGTAGGTTATTACCTCATCCGGTTTGTGACTGGTGCCCTTGAACATCTCTGCCACCCGTTCCTCGGTGGGTACTACTATCGGAAGACCGTCCGTATAGAGGGCCATGGGCACATTTCCCAGTGTGGGAACAATCTCCGTCTGCTGGTAAAACTCATGTGCTTCTTCAATGGGACCTTCAAAGAGCACTCTCTTGTCTGGCACTTCCCACCTGCCGCCTTTCTTCTCCTCTTCCGTCAACGGCCGGACCAGGGCATCCATCAAGGGCTCGATGAATCTGTCAACATCTTCGGGCCCGGGAAGCGTACGCGAACAGTGTACGCGCCGTAAATGGGGAATTCCGTTCAGCTTGGCCGCCTGTTCGAAGCATTCATCCTGGTCTCCGTAAATGATGAACACACTCGGGATACCGGCTTTCTCAACTGTTGATAAATGGGGCAACTGCTCCCATATAGCACCATGTCACCAGATAACCCCGCGTATCAGGGCATCAGCATCTTTCATCTCCTCTTCTGTCAGTGCAATGCTTCCGGCCTTGGTTAAGTGGGCAGCAGCTCTAGTGACATGCCAGTCCACATTGGGATACTTTTCCTGCAACTTTTTCGGTAAGGGTATCAGGATATCCTGCTCACCTCCGGCGCCGATGCTGAAATAGATTTTTTTGCCATCAAGTTTGTTCAGGCGCGGCGCCAGGGGAGATAGCTCCACCGGCTCCTGGATTCCAACAGGATTGAGACATTTATGCACCTTGTCTGTCTTTGCCATCTTCACTCTCCTTAAATCATTATTCTAAAATAAAGTCTAATTCTCTCGCTAGGGTTTGTCAATTTTAAAAGGAACTATTGTTTTGTTGCAGGTAGTAGCTTGTTGATGAAGAACTATACTTCTATTTCAGTCCTTTCCCATGCCCTACTATGTGCATTCTGGCCATTTGGAGCCATGCGAATACGGAGAGATCAATCCGTATATACCCTACCGCCACGCGTCTATGCTGTAGGCAGGGTCGGAGCCAGGTCTGCGAGCGCCAAGCCACTGGAGATATTCTTCGCCCCCACCGGTAACAATTATGCAGCTCTCATAAGGATCGCTCACAGCCGGCACCATAGCATCATCACCCAGCTCTTTCCATGGTTTCCCTGAAGTTTTTTCTATCCCCAGCCAGGAATTTGTCTGACGATCAGGCCATGAGTGGGTCCTGTATTGTTTCATTGGCATAAAGCTTGCTTTATAGATCCACTCGTATACCTCATCTTTAGACTTAAAGCCATACTCATACAGGTGTTGAGCCATCTGGGGAAGCATGAGAAATGTAATACCCCCCTCCCTGCCAGCCCAGAGTTCAGGGACCATGTATTCCAGCCAGTTGTGCGGGCCGGGGATGCCTTTGACACCAAGACGTCTGGCTATGCCCCCGTGACCACTCTTCTGAAATGCCCGGTATCCACCCGGGGAGAACTCGGTACGGTGTATAATGGTTGAGCCACCTGGCCCCAAGCCCATTCCAAAAATAATACTCTCGTCCTTGTTAAAGCCATACTCTTCGTTTAAGCCTTTCCAGCCTGGTGGTAGCGCATCTGCGTCCTCGGGAATGCAGTTAAAAAGCGGGCACCCCATGACACCACAGTTGGTTACGGCTGGAATATTGCCACCAAAGTTACGCCACATTAGCTCAGCGGCACGGGCGATACTCCTGTTAGCCGGGTTCCCGGGGCCAAGTATGCCGACGTCAAAGTTCATGCCTATCTCCCTGGCGATGGGACCACTGACACAGAAGCCCTGACTGCCGCGGCCACCACCACAGCCACCCCCTGATTCGGCGATAGCCAGTACCACAGGCAGGTACTCCGGCTTACAGCCGGCCATTACCGCAATAGTCGCCACCTTTTCCACGGTAGCCGTCCGCCTCACGGACTCGAACCGCACCACACTGCCCTTCTTTTGTCCCTCTCCCCTCATTGGTGCTCTATGATCAGACTGGAGAGCTATCATTTCATCCGGTTTGTGGCTGGTGCCCTTGAGCATCTCCTGCACACGTTCCTCGGTGGGAACTACTACCGGAAGACCGTCCGTATAGAGGGCGATAGGAGCATTTTGTAGCGCCGGGTACTTCTCTGTCTGATAGTAAAATTCCTCTGCTTCCTCAAGAGTACCTTCAAATAGCACCCTCTTATCCGGTAACTCCCACCGGCCGCTTCCCTTTTCCTCTTCCGCTAAGGGTCTGGTCAGGGCATCAAACATGGCCTTAGTGAATCCTTTAACATCTTCAGGGCCGGGAAGTGTACGCGAAACGTGTACCCGCCGTAGATGGGGAGCACCGCTTAACAGACACGCCTGCCTCCAGCATTCATCCTGGTCTCCATAAATGAGGGATACACTTGGGATACCTGCTTTCTCAGCTTTTGCTAAATCGGACAACTGTCCCCATATAGCACCATGTCACCAGACTACCCCTGCTATCAGAGCATCAGCGGTTTTCATCTCCTCATCCGATAATTCAGCACTAAAACCAAATGACTTCTTTATTTTCCAGTTCACATTGGGATAATCTTTCGGCAATCCCCGCTCTAAGGGTATCGTGATATCCTGGTCACCTCCGTCATTGATACTTAAATAGATAGTTTTGCCATCAATGGTGTCAAGACGCGGCGCCAGGGGAAATAAGTCTACCGGATCCTGGATTCCCACGGGATTGAGACATTTGTATTTTTCTGCCATTTTCACTCTCCTTAAATCATTATTTATGAAGAAAGTATAATTCTCTCTTTAGGCCTTGTCAATTTTAAAAGGAACTATTGTTTGGTTGCAGGTAGTAGCTTGTTGATGAAGAACTGTAAAGGAGCACCTCGTTAGAGGTGCTCCTTTATACGGGTTTAACTTACAGGCCTGGCTAATCAATAACTATATTTCTATTTTAATCCTTCCTACGTGCCTTCTGGTTATTTGGAGTCATGCGAATGCAGAAAGACCAATCCGGCTAGACCCTACCGCCACGCGTCTATGCTGTAGGCACCTTCCCCTCCAGGGCCACGACCGCCAAGCCACTGGGGATATTCTTCGCCCCCACCGGTAACAATTATGCAGCTCGAACGAGGCTCGTTCACAGCCGGCACCATGTAATCATCGTCCAGCTCTTTCCATGGCTTCCCTGAAGTTTTTTCTATCCCCAGCCAGGCATTTGTCTGAACATCAGGCCACGAGTGAGTCCGGTATTCTTTCATCGGCATAAAGCTTGCTTTATAGATCCATTCGTATACCTCATCTTTAGACTTAAAGCCATACTCATACAGGTGTTGAGCCATCTGGGGAAGCATGAGAAATGTAATACCCCCCTCCCTGCCAGCCCAGAGTTCAGGGACCATGTATTCCAGCCAGTTGTGCGGGCCGGGGATGCCTTTGACACCAAGACGTCTGGCTATGCCCCCGTGACCACTCTTCTGAAATGCCCGGTATCCACCCGGGGAGAACTCGGTACGGTGTATAATGGTTGAGCCACCTGGCCCCAAGCCCATTCCAAAAATAATACTCTCGTCCTTGTTAAAGCCATACTCTTCGTTTAAGCCTTTCCAGCCTGGTGGTAGCGCATCTGCGTCCTCGGGAATGCAGTTAAAAAGCGGGCACCCCATGACACCACAGTTGGTTACGGCTGGAATATTGCCACCGAAGTTACGCCACATTAGCTCAGCGGCACGGCCAATACTCCTGTTAGCCGGGTTCCCGGGGCCTAATATGCCGACGTCAAAGTTCATCCCTATCTCCTTGGCAATGGGACCACTGACACAGAAAGCCTGACTGCCGCGGCCACCACCACAACCACCCCCTGATTCGGCAATAGCCAGTACCACAGGCAGGTATTCCGGCTTACAACCGGCCATTACTGCAATAGTCGCCACCTTTTCCACCGTAGCCGTCCGCCTCACGGACTGGAACCGCACCACACTGCCCTTCTTCCCTCCACCTCCCCTCATTCCCCTCATTGGTGCTCTATGATCAGACTGGAGAGCTATCAGTTCATCCGGTTTGTGGCTGGTGCCCTTGAGCATTTTCTGTACACGTTCCTCGGTGGGAACTACTACCGGAAGACCGTCCGTATATAGCGCAATAGGAGGGGCATTTCGTAGCGCGGGAATATTCTCCGTCTGATTGTAAAACTCCTCTGCTTCCTCAAGAGTACCTTCAAACAGCACTCTCTTATCCGGCAGCTCCAATCGACCGCTTCCCTTTTCCTCTTCCGTTAAGGGTCTGGTCAGGGCATCAAACATAGGCCCAATGAATCCGTCAACATCTTCAGGGCCGGGAAGTGTACGCGAAACGTGCACACGCCGTAAATAACCCGAACCGCTCAACATGCCCGCCTGCCTGAAGCATTCATCCTGGTCTCCATAAATGAGGGATACCGTCGGAGCGCCTGCTCGCTCAACATCTGCTACCTGGAACAACTGTTCCCAAATAGCGCCGTGTCACCATATTACCCCTGCAATCATCGCATCGCAGGTTTTCATCTCCTCTTCCGTCAATTCGGCACTGAAACCGAACTGCCTCTTTATTTGCCAGTTCACATTAGGATAATCAGCCGGCAATTTCTTCAGCAAGGGTATCGTGATATCCTGATCACCTCCAGCATTGATACAGACATAGATAGTCTTGCCATCAATGGTGTCAAGACGTGGCGCCAGAGGAAATAAGTCTACTGGCTCCTGGAATCCAACAGGATTGAGACACTTATATTTTTCTGCCATTTTCAGTCTCCTTAAATCATTATTTATGAAAAAGTATAATTCTCTCTTTAGGGTTTGTCAATTTTAAAAAAGCAATCATTTTAGTTAGTCAGAGGCACTCCACCCATTAAATATGGCAAAGCCCGGACTGAACCGGGCTGTCTTATCTGCTCATGGTTGTAAATTCATGCCACCAGGCTGGCAACTTAATCTCTCAAAGGAGAAAACCCTTCCCTTCTGCCCACTAGATAGTCCTCAACTAGAACTTCGCCGAGTGTGGATGGGGAAGTGAAAAAAACTCTCCCTAGATTCCTTTTGGCTATAGTTGAAGCCAGACTCTTCAATTCTGGAACTTCATCCAGCATGATTATATTCAAACCTATCTTCTCCTGACGGTAACGAGAAGCTTCCTCAATAAGCCCGGTTGCTGCTTTTTCGAAAGGTAAATGCCAGCCATCTTCATTATTTGGCTCGGTATCGGTTATAAGATAGGCCTGTTTATCTCCATACTCATTCCTGACGGCTCTTCTGAAAGCGGCCAGTGCAGCCTTGATATCGGTGTCGCCCCCACTGATAACTTCATTGACGATTTCCCCGGGCTCTATTTGCTTAACCTTATCTGAAAACACAAACACTTTCAGCGAATTCTCAGGCTCTCTCATTATCAATTTGGAGAGGGCTAAGGCTGTTTCCATAGCTGCTTCTAGCTTATGACAATCTCTCATTGAGCCACTCTCATCAATTACGATAGCGGCACACAACTTTGACTGGTGAATCTCTTCATGTACTTCAAAGTCTTCGGGTTCAAATTTTAACTGTCCGCTTCTTTTTAGGGCGTTGAGTGCAGTGCGCTCCAGGTCGACTGAGGCGTAATCATCACCTACCTCGTAGCGCCTGGTAAGTAGTGATAGCTCCACTCCAAAGTCTAACCTTTCGATAGGATGAGAGCCCGAGCTTTTTCTGCTAAGATTCTTTAAAATTCTCTCTAAAGCACCGGCTGCGAGCTTCTTGACCCCCTTCGAGGTTACTATGACCTTGCCTTTCTGGATACCGATAAAACCGTTATGCTCGTATTCTTCTAATGCTCGTCTTACGTCTTCCTCGTTGATGTCTTCTCTCTCCTGCCTCGGTAACCCTGGCTTATCTCCTAATTCCTCCCAGTCGTCACTCTGGAATATACCCTCAGTGTCGTCGTCTGTTTCTTCGCCTTCCAAATCGTTGTCCAGTCTTTGGGCCATTTGCTTGGCAGCTTCCTGATGGATAGAGCTATCCAGGTCTTGCTGAGCTTTTTTGACTAGGTCTGGGAGATAACGGTCTTCACTATAGGCTATCTCTTGCAGCAGATCGCTCTCTTTTTTAAATTGACATCGAGTGCAGTATTCAACGCCTATCTGTTTCATTCGTACTCACTGGCAATAAACAGCTGGTTTGTTTTTGATTCGCTTAAGGTTTTCGCGTGAACACAGATGTTAGCTAACACTTCTACAGCGGAGTAATTTAATTCTTCAATAATTTCAGTCGCACGGCTATCGTATAGCTTTGTCTCGGACTCACTTGTGGAAATCAAATCCGCTTTTTCTCTACCCAATCTTCTCATCCGCTGTATTATCTCCTTAAGCTCGCTAAAGTCAGAAATTGCTGATTCGGACAAACTGCCTGCTGTTAGGTCCACCTCGCCTGAAAGGAGTCTGGTGAGCTCGGCACCAACAATTTTTCGGTCCCAGTCGCCCAGAAAAGCGGGGTCATCGTAGATATCCTCGACCACATTCCATAAGAAGTCTTCAGTAAGCTTGCCTGCAAGACTAAATGTTTTTCTTGGTTGCTCAAAATCTATGAGGTCAGCTCTCAAGCCAATCCTGCCTCTGAGGGCAAGCCTTAAGCCATAAAAAGCGTGGCGCAGGTTAGCAACCTGCTTGTTTTCAATCTCCACACTAGCATACGTGTGGTCGAGTGCCCTGATGGTAGCTCTGATGCTGGGCTGTTTCTCCACATAAGGACAGGTTCGGCTGTGTCTGACTGCTTTGTTCACCATATCTATGACCCACCACGGAGCTACAACTTTTCTTAGTATGTCTCCTGGCTCGAAGTATTGGGGTTGTTCAAATTCAATGCCGGATTCCTGGTTACCTTGCTCGCTAAATCTCTCTTTGAGCATAATCTTCTTTTCTATTTCTTCGTCAGGCAGGTCCATATAGACCAGTTCTAATCTGTCGAGAAGGGGTCTGGGGATATCATTTACGTGAGAAAAACCTGCCGGGTTGCCGGTTCCTATGAACACCAAATCCAGTGGGTGCTGCCAGTTGTATTCCTCCAGTATAGCTCTCTTCTCTTCCAAAACCGGGTGAAACAGTACCTGTATCTTGGTCCTAATAGCAGGTAGTTCATCCACAAACAATATACCTCTATTGGCGCGGAATATACCGGTGCCGGTAAATGCTTCCGGATCCGATAAGCTCTTGCCATGGGCGATGGACTGGATGTCTTTGAGTCCCAGCAGCTTTGCCTCGTTGGTGTATTCGTTACCCTGTATTCGAGAAAATCTCTTGGTGTTGGGGAGAAAATCAATTCCAAATTCTCTGGCTGGGTTCTGTTTGGCTCCGCACCTTGGACAGAGGAGTTCGTGAGGCCATTTGGGGTCATCGTTGTAGGGACAGCCCTTGATAATTGGAATCCCAGGTAAGAGGCTGGTTAATGATCTTGATAGCCTGGTCTTGCCCGTGCCTTCCTCAGAGATTAAATAGGGATGTGCTCCGGAAAGTAATGCTCTCATCACGTCGGCCTTAGTCTCTTCTCTGCCATCGATTTCAGGTAGCACAGGTTGTTTGGTTTTGATTCTATGCAGGATGGAGCCCCTGAGCTGATGGGCGACCGACATGGGCTGATATCCATCAAGGTCAAAATCTGAGAGTTCTTTATCCTGCGTATATGATTCTGAAAAAGGAGAGTTCAATAACTACTTATCCCTTCTGATTTAAAAGCTGCGTCTCATGTGCCAACTATGGAGAAGGTCTTAAAGTATTAGTTGGATACCATGATTCCCAGCACTTACTACGATATTATCAAACCGACAGGTGGAGGTCAAGTTGTAGTAGGCGATGAAGATTACTTGTCCTCTATAACTGTAAGCGTCAAGACCAGTATGGCAGGAGCGCTGCTATTTGAGGCCTGATTAGTGTGAGTATCCTTCCAGCGTCGGCACATCCTCCTTGTTTGAGAGCCTGGAATGCCCCCTATTTTCCTATTTGTCTTTTCTATAGTTGGCAGGATGTGCCGACCCCTTTTCAATCACTTTCGAATGCTACCCAGCACATTCGTCTGTAAAGGCTTGTGTATCTACTGACTTTAGCTCATTACCGGCGAGACTGGATTCCAGATCCCTTATTTCATCCTCAAGGGATTTCAATAGTACGATACTAGCTTTTTCCGCACGTTTCTCCTCAAGTTCATTGCGCTTCTTGTTAATCTGTTCAATAAGTTCGGCTTCTGTCATGATTTCCCTCTTTCAATTATAAATTTAACACATATTTGATTTCTCTGCCAATTAAAGGATGGCAAAACCTACCAGACCAGCTTCCACCGCCGATATCTCTGGCAGTGCTGGTCTGGCAAAAAATTCAAACGTAAAGACCAAGCCGGCTGGACTTACCGCCAGGCATCTATGCTGTAGGCGTTCGTGCCACCTCGACCACCCATCCAGTGGAGTACTTCTTCACCCGCGCCAGTAACGATTATGCTGTTCGCAGTAGGGTCGGGGCAGGCCGGCACCATATAGTCATCGGTCAGCTCTTTCCATGGCTTCCCTGAAGTTTTTTCTATCCCCAGCCAGGCATTCGTCTGGATATCAGGTCTCTGGTGGTTCCTGTACTCTTTGAGCGGCATAAAGCTTCTCTTATAGAGCCACTCGTATATCTCGTCTTTAGACTTAAAGCCATGCTCATACAGGTGCTGGGCCATCTCGGGAAGCATGAGAAATGTAAAACCTCCCTCCCCATCGACCCAGAAACTGCGTATGTATTCTAAGATGTTGTGCGGGCCAGGGATGCCTTTCACACCAAGACGTCTGGCTATGCCTCCATGCCCGCTTTTCTGAAATTCCCGGTATCCACCCGGCATCCACTCACCACGGTGCAAGCCGCCGCCGTATGCCGGAATCGGCACCAGAACGTTCTCATCCTTCTTAAAACCCACTTCTTCGTTTAAGCCTTTCCAGCCTGGCGGTAGCGCCTCTGCGTTCTCGGGGATGCAGTTACTGAGAGCACTCCCAAAGACACCGCAGTTGTTTACGCTTGGAATGTCGCCGCCGAAGTTACGCCACATAAGCTCAGCGGCACGGCCGATAGACTTATTAGCTGGATTCCCGGGGCCAAGGACGTTGACATCGAAATTCATCCCTATTTCCCTGGCGATGGGACCACTGACACAGAAGCCCCCACCACCGCGGCCATCACCACAACCACCCCCTGATTCGGCAATTGCAAGTACCACAGGCATAAACTCCGGCTTACATCCGGACATTACAGCGATAGTCGCCACCTTTTCCACAGTGGCCGTCCGCTTCAGTGGTAGGTAATGGACTGGTTCGCCCTTTTTCCCTGAGTTTCCCATCTGTACTGACCTGTCACCGAGTCTATGGTTCTCGTGGAAAGTTATTACCTCATCCGGCTTATGGCTGGTGCCTTTCAGCATCTCGCGGACTCGTTCCTCAGTGGGCACTATTACTGGGAGACCGTCCGTATAGAGGGCGTGGGGCGCATTCTGCAGCGTCGGGATAATCTCTGTTTGCTGGTAGAATTCCTGTGCTTCTTCAAGAGTACCTTCAAAAAGTATCCTCTTATCTGGCATCTCCCATTTACCGTGTGCCTTTTCCTCTTCTGTTAAGGGCCGGGTCAAGGCGTCCATCAAGAGCGGCATTACTCTCTCGGTATCGATATGTCCGGGAACGGTGCGCGATTCGTAGACGACCCGCATATTCTGAATGCCATTTAGCTTGCATGCCTGCTTCCAGCATTCGTCTTGGTCTTCAAAAATGATGTAGACGCTCGGGATGCCGGCTTTCTCAATTGATGTTAAGTGGGGCAACTGCTCCCATATAGCCCCATGTCACCAGACCACCCCTCGTATCAGGGCATCAGCGGTCTTCTGCTCCTCTTCCGACAGGGCAATACTTCCAGCGATGGTTGCGTGAGGAGCGGCATGGGTGATTTTCCAGTTCACCTGAGGATACTCAGCCTGCAGCCTCTTCGGTAGGGGTATCAGGAGACCCTGCTCGCCTCCGGCGCCGATACTAAAATAGATAGTTTTACCATCAAGAGTATCAAGGCGTGGCGCCAGAGGAAATATGTCCACTGGGTCCTGGATCCCAACAGGATTGAGACATTTGTATTTTTCTGCCATTTTCACCTTCCTTAAATCATTATTCTAAGATTAAGTGTAATCCTCCCGTGAGAGCTTGTCAATTTTAAAAGCAACCATTTTTTGCTGCATGTAGTCACCTGTTGGCGAAGAACTATAAAGGAGCACTTCTAACGAGGTGCTCCTTTTTTAGAGTCATGCGAATACGGAGAGAACAGGCTGGTTGGACCTTACTTCCACACATCTATGCTATAGGCGGTACCGCGACCACCGATTTCCTGGCATACCTCTTCATCGCTACCGCAGACAATTATGCAGTAGCCAGAAGGGTCATCACCTCCAGCTGACACCATATAATCATCGGCCAGTTCTTTCCAGGGCTTCCCCGACGTTCTTTCTATCCCTAGCCAGCCGTTCGTGGTCATATCAGGCCATGAGCGGTCTCTATAGTCTTTTAGCGGCATAAAGCTTTTCTTCCAGAGCCACTCGTATACCTCATCTTTAGACTTAAAGCCAATATCATACAGGTGCTGAGCCATCTCACGAACCATAACGAGTGTAATACTTCCCTCACGGCCAGCCCAGAGGCTGGGTACGAGGTATTCCAGCCAGTTGTGCGGGCCAGGTATGCCTTTAACACCTAGGCGCCTGGCTACGCCCCCGTGCCCACTTCTCTGGAGTGACCGGTATCCGCCCGGGGAGAACTGGCCACCCTGCATGCCTCCACCATCTCCGATCATGACAATGTTTCCGTCTTTCTTAAAGCCAAACTCTTCATTTAAGCCTTTCCAGCCCGGTGGCAGTCCATCCACATACTCGGCAAAGCAGGTGCCACCGTTGGTCAGGGGGCTCCCAATGCTGTTCATGCGGTTTACGCCAGGAACAGCGCCGCCAAGGTTAAGAGCCATTAGCTGATAAGCACGGCCGATGGGCCCATTAGCCGGGCTCCCGGGGCCAAACATGCCGACGCCGGTGTTCATCCCTAGCTCCTTGACGATGGGACCACTGACACAGACCCACTGTCCGTTGAAGACAGTAGTACCGGTACCAACCCCTGATTGAGCAATGGCAAGTACCACGGGCAGGTGTTCCGGTTTACACCCGGCCATTACGGCATTAATAGCTACCTTTTCCACGGTAGCCGTCCAATTCCTGGGCTGGAACCGCACCACCTCACCCTCCTTTCTTGTCGGTCCCCTCATTCCTTCTATACCAGTAAAACTTTCTGTGCCAGAATGGAGAGCTATTACCTCATCCGGTTTGTGGCTGGTGCCTTTCAACATCTCCTGCACACGTTCCTCGGTGGGAATTACTATCGGGAGACCGTCCGTATAGACGGAGATAGGGGCATTTACTGGATGGGGAATCCACTTTGTCTGCTGGTAAAAGGTCTCTGCTTCCTCAAGGGTACCTTCAAAAAGCACCCTCTCTTGCGACGGACTATACATGCCGCCTTCCTTTTCCTTTTCGGTCAAGGGTTCGGTCAGAGCTTCAAGAATAGGCTTAATGAGCCTGTTAGCATCCTCCGGTCCGGGAAGTGTACGCGAAGCGGCTATATATCGTATATTTGGTACTCCAAATACCAGCGCATTCTCCTGCACCATATTATGCTGGTCTTCATAATCAATGATCACCGTTGGAATGCCTGCTTTCTCAAGCTGTGCTATGTAGGGCAACTGCCCCCATACAGCGCCGCTTCACCAGCATACCCCCAGTATCACGGCATCGGTTGTTTTCATCTCCTCGTCCGATAGAAATACTGGCCTGGGAGT
Organism: uncultured Dehalococcoidales bacterium; assembly: GCA_964396535.1. GTDB lineage: Bacteria > Chloroflexota > Dehalococcoidia > Dehalococcoidales > UBA2162 > CAYNFT01. The sequence goes on from CAYNFT010000056.1 coordinate 13,255, forward strand.
ATATGACTTCTTTGATGTCCAGTTCACGTTGGGGTAATCAGCTTTCAATTGTCTCTCTAAGAATATCGTGACATCGGGCTCTCCAGTGATACTGAAATGGATAGTTTTGCCATCGATGGTGTCAAGACGCGGCGCCAGAGGAAAAGTTTTCACTGGCAATTCTATCCCGACGGGGCTGAGACATTTATAAACCCTATCTTTCTCTGCCAATTTCGTTCTCCTTAAATCCT
>CAYNFT010000057.1:0-12409 GCA_964396535.1 uncultured Dehalococcoidales bacterium
GGGGTTTGAATGTCGCTCTGGTGGAAATCACCAGGGCACTCGTCGGACTTACTCTTGCCTTTCAAAATGGCAACCTTGTTGTGACCACGGGATTAATTATCGATATAACTATTTAGTCTAATATGGCGTAAACTACCTGGATATCAATACTAACCATCATCTCTCCGGGACTGATTGGTGTCGTCGGTGCTACTGCTCCTTCTGCCAATCTCGGAGGTTGTGAGTATACAGGATAGGAGATACTTTCTGAGATATAGGTGGGCTTACCCAGTCTGACTCCACTCAAGTTAGCCAGTTGCTCAGCTTTAGTCTTTGCATCGGTCATCGCCTTATTCCTGGCTTCTGTACGGTATTCTGAAGGGTCATCAATCGAAAAACTGATGCCATCTATTCGAGTGAAATCTCCTCCGGCTTCAACCACAGAGTCAACAATAGAACCGGTCTTATTTATCTCGCGAATCTTGGCCATAACCATATTAGTCACGCGGTAGCCAATTACTATCTCTTCTTGTCTGTCTTTGTCCCACCTCGTTACCTGCTGAATGCTGAAGTATTGAGTCTGAATGTCTTTTTCAGCCACCCCTTCACTTTTCAGAGCAGTCATTATCTTGCCCATTGATGTTGCTGCTTCAGCCTGAGCATCAGTTACACTTGCCCCCTGGGCTGATATTCCCAGTTGCAGGGTAGCAATGTCGGGGGCAGCGTTTACTTCACCATGCCCATTGACCCATATGCCTTCTTGCTGGTTGGTAGTATATACAGAGGAGCCTGTACCTGAGGTACACCCAACTAATCCCAAAAAAACCAGCACCAGCACAAAACTTATAGCTAATAAACTCTTTACTCTCACTATTTCCTCCTTTCCCAAATTTTCTTGACCAAGGCCCCCACTTTTCGGAGATTTGGGGACACCAAATATAGTAATCGGCATGCAATAACGAAGTCATAAAATAAAGCCAGAAAAAGTTACAATATAATGACATTATAGGATACTGTCTCCGCGTCAGAAGACATTCTTCACTCGACGTAGTGCCGGCCAATAAAAAGACACTTTCGTGGACTTATTAATTTCTTCTTAAATTGTTACCTTTTCTATCCCCTTACTTTCCCACTATTTAACCAAGTGCCAGATTCTACCGAGAAAATGGTAAAACTCAGCCCGAAAATCTCTGGTTCAGGCACGATTATTGTGGGTACCGGTTTAATCGGTAAAAAGAGGAATCGCTGAAAAAACGGTCTTTTCGGTACGTCCTAAGGTCGGCAAATAAAAATAAAATCACCGTAGAGTACTATTTTCAACCCATGCTGCCGGGTTTTTATTTATAATTCGTGGACTTTCGATAGTATTTCCAAGGCCAGATACAACCGAAATCCGTTGACCAGATACACCAAGGTGTCAACGGACTAGCTGCAACGGATATTATCCACGGACCTTGGGGAGAAGGGTAGAATAGATATAATACTGGCTTCAATTATTGTACTTCGTTGAGGGGATAATTACTCTTAACAACCGGTTGGGGAAAAATTGAGTTCGGTGGTTATTAAATCCCGGTAGCAAATATTTCTTTGAGGTACAACAGGCCCATGAGGGGGGACCTCCCCTTTCCATACCCGGGCTGAGGCTGAAAAACAGTCCTTATCATCTACGAATCATCACTTTTCTACGGTTATCAGTCAACGAAAAGTTATCGTATCTATAAGTAGATACGCACATTCTTTTCCTTTTATAATTTTGATATTGGTGGTGCATCGGTAACACGCCTGAATCCAACATCACACTATATTGTTTTTATCAATGGCTTCGGCACTATTGATTTACGTATCACACAGGTGGGCAGACCCTAGCCTCTATATCCTGGCTCCCAAAATAGCCGCAGATTCGGGTTCACCCCGATTTTATCGGGGGTCCCATCACACCACATGCGGGTTTGGCCAGGAGGGCAGGGGCACCATGATGTGTACGCGGGTTTGCTCATATGAGCTCCCATTCCGATGAGCGGCATCTCCCTGCCCACCTGATGATGCTTTCATCAACTCCTAGATTACTACCTCCGCTAGTTGTGCTTGCGGGAGTTGATAGAATGTCTGCCTCTTGACGAGGGTAAATGCCAAGCGTAATAGCCTGTTGAGTGCAGCTCCCACAACCTCTCTGCCATTAAGAGGGTTAGCGTGCACGGGTCGTTCTCGCCTCTGCTTGGCCCAGGCACGAAAATCAGGATTAAATCGTAGCATGGGGATAACAGCGGTCCAGGCACAGTAGCGTAACACAGGGCGTCCTTTCTTACTCATCGGGGTATGTGTGCCTTTCTTTCCTGCTGATTCCGATTCGGTAGGATTGCTGCCAGCCATCTTTATCATCTGTTTAGCATTCCGGTATGACTTGAAGGTGCCGAGCTCCGCCAGTAACCCAGCAACGCCAACATAATTGAGCCCCCTTATCGAAAGTAGATACTTTCCTTCCTCCGTTTCATCCACTAGCCTGACCAGTGTTCTCACCATAACTCCAATCTGCCTTCTGATGAGTTCCAGTTTCTCTATCAGGAATGAAATCTCGGAGGCTACCGACAGGGCACCTGCCTCGACCCCGATTGACGTCCTTGCCGAATAATGAAGTGCTCTCAATTTCCTTCGCATAATGCGTCCCTGGTGTTTTGCTTCTATTGTCGCCACAAATTCATCCTCCGTCATCCCAGCGATCTCCTGGCGCGTGGCATCCCTGACGGTATCCCGTGTCAGCCTCTCCTTCCCAGCCTCCATGAAATCCTTGGTCCAGGCATAAAAAGCTCCCGGCTTGATGCCTTCCCGGCGACAGAGTTCATTGACTGCCACTTCCCGACGGAACCCCTCCAACACAATACGAACCTTCTCTTCCGGGGTGTACTTCCGCCTGGCTGCTACTCTAACCTGCTGCATAAAACCCTTGGTTTGTTTACTTCTGGTCTCAGCAGCATCTGCTTTATCTTTGTTTTCCTTGGACACACTTAGCTCCTTTCATTGCTTTGTTAGTCTACTATCTCTCAGGAGCTTGCGCCACCCCTCTGGAGTCTTCGGTTTTAGTGGCCTTATCTGTGTCCCATTATCGCTGACGGTCTACAGCAGATCATCTGATACATCGAAAAGACTATATCTATAGTCTATTTAAAAGAAGGTTGAGACCCTGCTTCTAAGGTTGTGTCTTTACCGTAAAATTATACGAAGCAAGCAATCGTTCAACCTTAAAGCCAGCTTGTCCCTAGCATTTTCTTCTACCTGTCGGTCTGAATCTCCGAAGATGTACTGCAACAGGCACAATCTTAGTATGAGTTCCAGGTCCTCGGCGGGACGGCTTGCCTGTTATAGCCTTATGCGAAGGTAAATTTAATGAATTTAATATCTAGTTGTTACTGATGAGTCTCCCTTGAAAGGATATACCTCTTAACTCACCAAATAACTAAGTAAGATAGTAGCAGTAGAAGTAACATCTCCTAAATATATATCACTATCTACCGGGATGCTCTTGGATGAACCTGCATACGGGCATAGGCACTCCCAGTTCATCGGCAAGTTCGTATGCTTTCTGTATTTCAAATGGCATTCTTCTTGGCGATGGCGCTCCTCCTGCAGCGCTGGGAGTAGGGGGTGGCTCCATAGCGCGTGGCTTTATTCCGGCTTTCTTCATAAAGACCTGGTTGGTAAAACTCCAGACTCCACCGGTACTCACGCTCATTACCTCGATCATCTTGTCCCTATCGAGCCCGGCTTTAAGCCCCAGGTTGATGCACTCATTAGTCACGCCTCTAATATGCTCTGAAACCATATTATTTATCAGTTCGTAAACCTGCCCTTTTCCTGTCTCTCCAAGGTAAAATATGTTTTTACCCATAGCATCGAAAATTGGCCAGCACCTTTTAACATCTTCTTCATCGCCGCCAATCATCAGGGTCAGTTGTCCCTCGAGGTAGTGAGTGCCATCGCTTGGGTCACTTACAGCACAATCAACTACCTTGACATCCTTTTCCTTTTTAGCCCTGGTATACAAGTCCTGGCAATACTTGGGACCGATACTACTCGATAGTATTATGATAGAACCCTTCTTGATGCCTTCCCACACGCCATCTTTACCAAAGATTACCTGGTCCGTCTGCTCGATATCACGGACCATCGTAATGATGGCATCACTAACGGCGGCCACTTCACGTGAAGATTCGGCGGCTTTCGCCCCCAGTGTCACCATCTTGTCCATCGAATCTTTGTTCAAGTCATATACCGTAACATCCAATCCGTTCCTGGGAAGACACCTTGCCATAGCCAGACCCATATTGCCCAGACCGATAAAACCTACTTTGATAGCGCTTTCAAAACTCATAGTGAGAATCTTCCTCCGAAATAATATTTTTGTGTTATGCCCGTCCTCGGTACTAGGCGGGCGCTCTAACGCCGACTCATCGCAGCAGTGTACCCGTCATACGTCTCTTCTAGGTTCAGCTTCTCCATGAACCGGACTATGGGTGCAGATGCCCCGACTTCATCAGCCAGTTCTAGAGCCACTCTTTTGTCTTTAGTCCCTAAATCCTCAGTCTGAGGTTCACCCGGAACCGTGCTGGCAGGTACGATAGACCGAGGTCCGCTCGGTGCCCGTCTGCCCATGCCTGAAAACCCCCCGCTTCTGCCGGTACCTACCATTATTCCTCTGGCAATCTGCTTCAAATCAAGCCCGGCCTTAATCGCCAGATTCGCGCACTCGCGAGCCACGATGTTGTTAGCGTACATCGCTAGATTGTTTACTGCCTTACCCGCCATCCCGGAGCCAATCGGGCCCAGGTAGAATAGGTTCTTCCCCATAGCTTCAAAAACAGGCCAGCACCGTTTAACATCTTCTTCATCACCACCGATAAAGAGAGTCCACAGTCCCCACTCTTCGCCCAGGGTAAAACTCCTAGCTTCGGCAGTAATGGGAGCGTCAATTACATGTACTCCCTTCTCTTTTGCCTTGGCATATATTTTCCGAGCGTACGAAGGGCCAATGGTAGCCGATAGGACGATAGTCTTTCCCTCGCTTATGCCTTCCCAGATCCCGTCCTTACCGAAAATAACCTGGTCGTTTTGTCTTTCGTCTCTCACCAGACTTATAATCACATCGCTGGCAGCCGCCACTTCGCGGGAAGAGCCAGCCGCTTTTGCCCCCACTACCACCAATTCGTTGACCAAATCTTTTCTCATGTCATAAACTGTGAGCGGCACTTTCTCGAACGCCAGCTTCTTGGCTACGACCTTTCCTAGGTTTCCCAGACCTATAAAACCTACCTTTGTAGAAACCATTTCCAGATTCCTCCCTTAAAATCGAGAATTACATTATCGTTACTCTCTGTCAGATTCAATAAAGCACGACTTGTCAGTAGTTCGCCCCGCTTCCTTTGGGACTACGCCGCCTTTCTGCTACGGTCCCTGCTGATTTCATATTCCACACCTTTTGGATTGTCTCCACGCTTGGAGGACACCTCTGCCCGTATCTCACTCCCAGCCCCCGATTACAATGTCTACTTGACCGTCCAATTTCATTAGGTACCGCCTTGTGATATTTTCGTGGAGAAAACTCAACCCTTAACGCAGGATCCGCTTAGTATCTGGCATATGTAGGCACTACATTCTTGTACTTTGCTACAAGCTTATCCCAGTTCGCGGGTAACTCTATCTTGGTCGTTCCGGTCTGTCCGCCTGAAAGCGTTCCTACCCAGGAACCCATGCCACCGGAGACAATAACCTGAATCTGATTAGGTTGAGGCTGATCAGTCTGACGAGCGCCTGCGGGTGATGCAAATATAGGCATAAGCTCCTGATTTTCCTTGCTGTCGGGTTCGGTATAGAAACGCGAGAAGTGTTTTTTCGGAGCACTCGCATTCTGCACGACGAAGTCATTTATACTTTTCTTTGTCCAGCCCCGGCTGGCTAAAGCTTTGGCGTTTAGTGGAGTCAGAATGAGCCAGGTAGACCCCATCCGCCCTGGCAACATATTATAGGCTACAGTACTCAGTATGCCTTTATCGTCAGTAGCGTATGCCATTAATTGTTGGTAGGATTGAGAATATAAGTAAGTAATAGCGTTGTCATCCTTCTTGAGACCACGTTCCACATGTAGCGGCTCCCAGGGATTAGCCTCTTCGTTCTCAGCAATGACCAGAGCAAATTTTCCCGGATTGCCAAGACAACCCATGTCTTCCATTCCCTTCCGCATACCCCGCATGTTCTGAACTATAAGCCTCATGGCACGCCCGATAGCCGAGTTAGCCATATCTCCCGGGCTCATAGCTCCGAAGAGGGAGTTAATGTGGAGATGATTACGGATGGGACCATTTATAATCCAGACCGGTGCAAACGAACCGGTACTGGCAGCCATCATGGCTGGCCCAGGGCCGCCTGATTGCAGAGCCTTCACTCCGGCTATCAATACTGGCATGTAGGTCGGCAATGCCCCAGCCATAACTGCGTTGATAGCTATCTTCTCCACGGTTGTCTTCCCCCGGCGGGGTTCCATCTCAGCTACCAGATAGTCAGGGGGCAGGTCAGTTCCAGTTAGCATTTCAGCGACGGCGTCTTCGGTCGGTGGTATTACTGGCAATCCGTCAGCCCAGCCCCTCTGGTAAAAGAAGCGGTTCACCTCTTCTATATCACCTTTGAAAATAATCCTAGCGAGTTTTTCTACTGGCTTCGGTTTTGGAGATTTCTCCTCTTCAGTTAAAGGTCTGGTTAGCGCGATAATGATATCATCCATTACCTTGGAAATCTCGGATTCAATTTCTTCTTTGACGCTGCATTCTGGAACAACGGACTCAGGCACGAATCTTAGTCCGTGCATGCCTTTATTTATTACCGCTGAAGCGCAATCATTGGCAAAATACTGGTAATGGAGCATCACCACTGGCTTATTCATGGTCTCAATAAAGACCGCATCGTACGCAAGGTACTTTGAACAGGCACCTCAGTCACCAACAGCGAGCACTACCGCATCAACCCCCCTTATCCAATCCTCGAATTTACCTTTGTTCTGTGGCTCAAGCTCCGAGACCGAAAACGATTGACCCTTATAAAAGGTAATTTCGGAGTTTGGAAATCTTGCTTTTAATTGCTTTTGGACTACATCCTGGATTGGAGCGGCTGCTCTTTTGTTATTGATAAATAAACCAATCTTCTTGCCCTCAAGGGTTGTCAATCTAGGAGCGAGACCCCTCTGCGATATTGGGTCGGCTTCTGCCCAGGGGCTGAGGACCTCATATTGACTACTTGGACTCATTGAATTTAGCCTCCTTCATCTTATTTAATTTACTTTTTATTCACCTGGATATCAGATTAAATCTAGACTAGTACACCTCGAATATATTCAAAGAGGTAGTTCGAACAAGAATGCGTTGTCTTCTGTAATGCAATGACCAAACGTTGCACCACCTTATAGACTAAAGGCTTAGCATTATGAACACCTGCTTTCCTTTATCAGTTAAAATGACATTAACCAGTCTTTTATCTTTAGGATTACGTTCAGTCCTGACCAGCCCTTATAGACTCATTCTAGCAACCAGTGTAGATACATTGTATCGTTCCGTAGTTACCTTGGCTATTTTTGATGGATTCTTAACAACGCCATAGGTATCGAGAACGGTAATCCCTTAATTCACAAACTTCCAATCAAGCTTATTTATACTCTTGCCTTAGCACTCTCTATACCCGGTAGCAGTATTCCCTGTTTGAGAAGTCGGTCCTGGAGAGCACCGTAATTTACTTTTCTAGGTTCGATACCTTCCTTTGCGGCTAATGCTGCCGCAGTTCCTGCTGCCTCTCCGAAGACGATACAGTGCGGAATGAGGTTATATCGGGTATTGACTACACCATCCGAGGAAAATGCCCGGCAGGCAACGAGCAGCCCGTCGACTTTGCGTGGAACCAGGCAGCGATAAGGCATGTACGCGTAGAGATTATCCTCACCGCGTCCGCCAGCGGGGAATACTGCAATAGTGTCATCAAAGACTTCGCCTGACTGCATGTCCTTCTCGGTGACCATGTATTCTCCGATTACTCTCCTGGCGCCTCGGGTTCCTAGCTGCGGTCCGCTGAGAGCTAAAAAGCAGTGCTCGAATCCGGGAAGATATTTTTTATAGTGCTCGTATGTTGCCATCATTTTCTTCCGCCCTTCGAATTCCACTCGGGTGAGTTCCTCAACATCTGTCTGGTCAGTGCACGGGTAACGCGGATGGAACCAGACAACACTGTCCTGGTCTTTCAGGTTGCTTTTAATATAACGGGGATGACCACCACTTTTAGCGACTCCCTGCATTATTTCGGCATGTTTCTCGGGATACGACTGCTTGAACTCCTCAGCTTTCTTGAGGTCGACACCGCCTATCCAGAAACACAGAGACAGGTTGGCAATCCTGAGCTTGGGGTCAATTCTGGCGTCGAATTCGGCTCCGGCTGACGGTAGCAGGTCACCATCACCCGTGGAATCGATTACTACTTTTGCCAGTATCGCCTGTCTGCCTGATTTGCTCTCAAAGATTATTCCCTGTACCTTGCCATTATCCACCACCGATTGAGTACCCCAGGAATGAAGGTATACTTTTACTCCTGCTTCTTCAACCATTTCATTTAACGTGTATTTCAGTATCTCGGCATCGATGAGAGCGCTGTCCGTTACTCTTCCTCCACCCACGTAGAAGAAAGCGCGGTCCTGATAATAATCGACTATTTCCTTATCAGTTGAACCCAGGTGCTCCAACTTTGGGGAGGCAGCGGCCTCTCTTGCATCCAATCTATCTATCCACTCCCGGCAAATTCCGGCAATTATCCGTTTCCCGTTATTATCACTCATATTCGGGAGAATGGTAACCAGGCCTCCGGTAGTCATACCTCCCAGATGTCCGTATCTTTCCACAAGCACTGTCTCTGCGCCATTCCGGGCAGCAGCTATAGCAGCCCCAATTCCGCCGGGGCCACCTCCTACTACTACCACGTCAGCCTCCCGGCATACATTGATTTCTCTGGCTTTCTCCAAAATGGTTTTCATGGGTAAAATCTCCTTCGCAATAGATATTAATTCAATAGAAATTTCAAGGTTTATATTATATCATCAGAATCAAAATGGCAAATGTTAAAATATGAGGTTAACCTTCCATTAAAAAGAATCTAACAAAACTGACATTTGTGTAGTCTCCCTTTACTTGAATGATGCTACGTATTCTTGAGCCTTTGCTAATTTTAAAGTACACTGGGTAATTGAGTAAAAGGAAAATCAATGAGTAATCTGAACAAAACAAGTAAGAAAACCAACATCGGCTTGTGCCGGGAGATTGCCGCAGGGGTGCACTGTAAGGAGGTAGGGAAAGGTATCAGCCGATCTAATGTGTACTTCGTGCGGTCTGGATCGTCGTGGGTCTTGATTGATGCCGCATCGGCGAATTGCGGCCGATTGATCCGTAAGACCGCAGAGTCGTTGTTCGGAGCAAATACGCGGCCAGCTTCGATCCTGCTGACGCACGACCACCCTGATCATGCAGGATCAGCGCTCGAGCTGGCACGTATGTGGAGCTGTCCGGTGCACGTGCATCCTGACGAATTGCCCCTCGCGACCATTGGAGATCTTTCGACTGTCGAGAAGTATGCCAACCCACTCGACCGCTGGATTATCCTCCCGTTGCTGCGCTTGATGCCACGACGGCGGGTTGAGTCGATGCTATCGAAGGCTAGTCTCAAGGAAGTTGCACAAGCATTTGATCCAGGGGCTACTGTTCCAGGTCTGCCGGACTGGGAGTGCATTCATACGCCAGGCCATACGCCGGGCCATGTTGCTTTCTTCCGGACCAGCGACCGGGTTTTGATCACGGGCGATGCCCTTGTGACCGTTGACTTGAACTCGTTCTGGGGATTTCTGTTGTGGGCTTTGCGGCAAAACAGGCAGAGGGTCTCCGGCCCGCCGTGGTACTCAACCTGGAACAGGCGAGCGGCGAAGGAGTCTGTCGCTGCCCTCACTAGGCTCGAACCGCGCGTGCTGGCGCCCGGCCACGGCGTGCCAATGACGAACAAGGGAACCGCTCGAGAGTTGCATGCATTCGCCAATCACTGACTGTTCTCTTTTTGGAACGACGATCCCATGAACCTTTATGGTGTCATACTGACCTCTCCGGCTACTGCACAAACTCGGAAATGTTCAACAAAGGTTCATTTAGCGATTACACAAGACGTTGTATAAAGACATCTCGACATACACCTGACTACTCATTGATATTCTAATTGAGTTCTATGGTCGAAAGCTGCCACAGTTTGAAGGTATTGAGGTAACAGGTCGGTTACAAAGAAAAGTCCGCCGATTTGGTAGATTGCAGTCTCAAAAGCGTCCCTGGAGGGATTCGAACCCACGACCCGCTGCTTAGAAGTTATGAGTTCAAATTTCAGGAATTTTCATCAATTTTGAGGCTAGCTTAACCCGGAGACCGGAGCAAAATCCACCGAAGCAGCTGGTCTTTTTTCTCCGACCTGTCACCTCCTTTTTTAATATCACTCTTCTGTCATTTTCACTCCATGTTAATATAAAGTCAAATACCACATAGATGTCCTTACAATGGCATGGAGAATTTAAAAATCATTCCAATTAACTATTAAAATTGAGTTATTGGTATTACTAAAACAGTACTTATGGGGGATTTAAACCTTTACCTTTGATATTACAATAGAAATAGGGCGGAGAGGAAAAGAAGCTAATAGTGAAGCCATACTGGAAATGGTTGGTTTGCATATAAAGCGGTAGCGCCCGAATTGTAGCTAATCGTTAATTTTTATATTTTCGACATTTACCGATATAGCTATTCATGTCAATCTTAAAATATAAATACTTCGAGGAAGGAGGATAATCTAATGTCAAATAAATTACTGAAAACATTTATAGCCATAGTTTTAGCCTTTTGCATGGTCTTTGGATTCAGTGGACAGGTCTTTGCTCAGCAAGCAGAAAATGAACACTGGATAATCATGTTAGGCGATTGGTCAGTTGCAAGTCAAGCTAAGGATTGGGTAGCATCCCACAATGGGCATATTCGCGTAGAATACAACATAATACCAGCAATGGCTGTCTCCCTGAATCCGAGAGCAGCCGAAGAGATGGGACGGGTCCCTTGGGTAAAGGATATTATACCTGACCAAAGAGTATTTAAGATCGATGCACCCTATGAGTGGGGCGTAGAACGAGTAAATGCCGATGATGTGCATCTAACTGGCAATAAAGGTGGCGGAGTAAATGTTGCCGTCTTAGATACCGGGATAGACTATTTACACATCGACGTGAGAGATTGTTATTACGGTGGCTATGACTTCGGTGGATGGTTTTTTCTATTCGGGGAGACTGATGCTGATCCCATGGATTACGATGGGCATGGCACCCACTGTGCCGGTATTGTAGCTGCCGAGTATAATGATTTCGGCGTAACCGGAGTCGCTCCGGAGGCACACCTTTATGCTGTTAAGGTATTCGATGATATGGGATATAGCCTTTATAGTATGGTCATTGCTGGACTGGAGTGGTGCATGGAAACGCATAACGACAGTAATCCTGACAATGATATCCAAATAATATCAATGAGTATTGGCAGCGCTGTAGATGCAGGAGATCCTGGAATAGAATCCTGGATCAACGAAGCTTATCAAGACTACGGTATATTGATAGTCGCTGCTGCTGGCAATGACTATAGCGGTGTAGACACAGTTATATACCCTGCCAGGTATCCAAACGTTGTTGCGGTAGCGGCTACTACTATTGATAATACCAGAGCGTCTTTTTCAAGCACTGGACCTACTGTAGAATTGTCAGCTCCCGGTGTTGATATTACCTCTACATTTCTCAATCATGGGTACGAGACATGGAGCGGCACTTCCATGGCCTGTCCGCATGCTTCAGGTACTGCCGCACTTGTGATGGCGGCTAATCCGGATTGGACTAACGTTCAGGTTCGTGAGCAACTACGGAACACGGCTGTTGACCTTGGCACTCCAGGAAAAGATAATTATTACGGATACGGGCTGGTTGATGCATACGCCGCAGCAGTGCCAACAGGAAATATACCGCCAGTAGCTAATGCCGGCCCGGACCAGGAGGTAGGTGATTCAGATGGCAGTGGTTCTGAAGAAGTGACCTTGAACGGCTCCGCTTCTAACGATCCTGATGGCACAATTGTTTCCTATGCTTGGAGTGAGGGCGGTTCGCCACTAGGCACCGGCGTATCCCTGACCCACAATTTTACTGTCGGGACTCATACAGTTATCCTGGCAGTAACTGACAATGCTGGAGCTACTGATACCGATGAGGTACTGGTGAGCGTGAATGCGAATCTGCCACCGGTTGCTAATGCCGGCCCGGACCAGGAGGTAGGTGATTCAGATGGCAGTGGTTCTGAAG
>CAYNFT010000057.1:12509-13101 GCA_964396535.1 uncultured Dehalococcoidales bacterium
TTATCCTGGCAGTAACTGACAATGCTGGAGCTACTGATACCGATGAGGTACTGGTAGTAGTAACGGAAGAGGTAGTTGGCACAACTATTCATGTCGCCAATATCGATATGTCCATTAACAAAAGAACGGCCGGACGAAATGTATTCACCTCGGCTACTGCTGAAATAACCATTGAAGATGATAACGGTATTCCAGTTGAAGGTGTGATTGTATATGGTCAATGGAGCGAATTAACCAGTGATAGTGATTCAGGAATAACTGATACAAGCGGAAAGGTGAGGCTTACCTCGGATAACGTGAAGAATGGTAGCGGTACATTCGTCTTTACTATTGTTAATATTACTAAGGAAGGATGGATATACGACTCAGAAGCCAACTTAGAGACAAGTGATTCAATAACACCTCCATAAATGGAATACGACCAGTAAAGTGACAGGGGCTGGTGTTTATCAGCCCCTGTTGTTTATCAAAAACTATGAGGTAAGTGGTATAGGTAATTGCAGGGGTAAATACGATAACATAACGGGCCGCCCGGTCTTTAGAAGTTATGAGTTCAAATTTCAGGAATTTTCATCAATTTTGAGGCTAGCTT
>CAYNFT010000058.1:0-13099 GCA_964396535.1 uncultured Dehalococcoidales bacterium
GTGCAGTCCGGGAAGCGAGATAGAAATCCAATAGACTAACTGCAATCTTATCCTTTTATCCTTCTTTCTTACTAGCCTACTTCTAAGTAAAAAGGGGGGTTTTGAAAGATATACAAGAGCTAACTCGTCTCACTGCCAAACGCCATTTTAGATTAGTCTTGTGGTTGCTTCTCGGTCTTGAGTTTTCTCGCCTCCTGAGCCTCGACTATCGCCTGTTCTCTAGCCAAAGTATCTTTCCTTCTTGCCTGGTCTCTGGCCAGTTGCTCAGCTTCCTCGGCAGCGCGCTTCTCCGATTCCTTGGTTTTCCTTGCTTTCGAGTCCTCTTCAATCGCCTGTTCTCTAGCCAAAGTATCTTTCCTTCTTGCCTGGTCTCTGGCCAGTTGCTCAGCTTCCTCGGCAGCGCGCTTCTCCGCTCTCTTGGTCTCTTTTAGTGATTGTTTTTCCTGGTCTGTCATCGTTCTACCTCCCAACATTGGATAATAATGGAACCGGCCGTAAATTACTTTGTCGTTTGCGGAAACTGGTTGGAATAGGCCAGCTTCACTATATGAACGCTATCTTGCTGAGCAAGATAAAGAGGAACGAGTTGCTCTTGTAGCGTATTCAGATGAGGATTGCCCCATCCGAATTAAAATGGGAAATATCGGCTAAAGGAAATCCGCTATTACACAAATCTTTTTTGTTCCTGTTTTCAGCAGTGAACTATCGAGGCTGTTCGAGAGGCTACAGCGGTCGCAGCCGTATGGGCTACACCTTTTCGATGGTTACTCTTATGGAATCGCCCTTCTTTAAATCCACAGAGGGCTTAAACCTCAGCGTCTCAACATTATCAATCCTAACACTCACGTCATCGGCTTTTCCGATATTTCCGGTTGCCTTGCCCAATGCTTCTCCGACTTTGGCCTCCCCTTTGCGTTCCTTCCCTTGCTTCTTTTGGCCTCTCTTGGTCCAGTCCGCTTCGATGGTTACTCTTATGGAATCGCCCTCGTTTAAATCCACAGAGGGCTTAAACCTCAGCGTCTCAACATTATCAATCCTAACCCTCACGTCACCGGTTTTTCCGATATCTCCGGTTGCCTTGCCCAATGCTTCTCCGACTTTGACTTCCCCTTTGCGTTCCTCATCTTCTTTCGCTTGCTCTTTATTGGCCCACCTAGCCTGCCTTTCGTCGTAGTCTGTTGTCATAATACCCCCCTACTATTATTGTAGAGCTATTATACAGCAAATTCCCCTCTGAGAACACATGGCGACCATCAAGCAGTTTTTCGAATTTCACTGTAATATTTGGTTGTTATTCCGGCCTTTAGTGATTGCACATAATGAAGGAAGCCAAAGCAATAACTGTGAAGAATGGAAAAATAGCCGTCCTTCCTGAGAAGGACGGCTATTTTTTAACCTATTCAGGTTAGAATGGTTTAGTACATGCCCTCCATTCCACCACCGGCTGGCATCGCGGGCATTTTCTCCTTCTCTGGTATATCGGTGACCAGAGATTCGGTAATCAGCACCATGGCAGCGATGCTAGCTGCGTTTTGCAGGGCTGACCTGACTACTTTAGTTGGGTCAATAATACCCTTTTCAACCATGTTACCAAAGTCATCGGCTTCAGCATCATAACCAGCTCCAGGAGGGCTCTTCTTGACTGTATCTATTATTACCGAGCCATCACGACCAGCATTTTCGGCAATCCAGCGAATCGGCTCTTCCACGGCTCTCCTCACAGTATCCACACCGACAGCTTCATCTCCACTAACCTCGAGCTTGTCCAAAGCCGGCAGGGCATTGAGTAAAGCAACTCCACCACCAGCCAGAATGCCCTCTTCTACTGCGGCTCGGGTAGCTGATAAGGCATCCTCAACCCGATGCTTCCTTTCCTTTAGTTCAACCTCGGTAGCCGCTCCTACCTTGATTACAGCTACTCCACCGACCAGCTTCGCCTGCCTCTCTTGCAGCTTCTCGCGGTCGAAATCAGAGGTTGTTTCCTCTATTTGAGCTTTAATCTGCTTAATTCTTGCTGTAATCGCCTCATCCGAACCTCTACCCTCGACGATAGTAGTATTATCCTTGTCCGAAGTTACCCGGCGGGCCCGCCCTAGGTCCTCCACAGCAACCGAGTCCAGTTTGCGTCCTACCTCCTCTGAAATTACCACTCCGCCGGTAAGAATTGCCATATCTTCTAGCATTGCCTTACGCCGGTCACCAAAACCGGGGGCTTTAACCGCCAGAACATTCAAGGTGCCCCGTAGCTTATTAACCACCAGGGTAGCCAGGGCTTCACCATCCACATCTTCAGCGACGATAAGCAGGTTCTTTGACACCTGAAGTATCTTCTCTAGGGCAGGTAACAGGTCAGAAACGGCGGAAATTTTCTTATCGGTCAGAAGAATATAGGGGTCTTCTAGCACTGTTTCCATTTTCTCGGTGTTGGTGACGAAATAGGCGCTAATATAACCCCGGTCGAACTGCATTCCTTCCACGTACTCAGTCTCATACTCCAGACCCTTGGACTCTTCAACGGTGATAACGCCATCCTTGCCCACCTTTTCCATAACCTCAGCAATGAGGTCCCCAATCTTTCTGTCTTTGGCAGTTATATTAGCCACCTGAGCAATCTGTTCCTTGCCCTTTACCTCGGTAGATACACGCTTGAGCTCTTCAATAATGGTCTGGGTTGCCTTCTCAATACCCCTCTTTAGCGATAAAGGCTCAGCACCAGCAGCTATGTTCTTAAAACCAGTGGTAATGATAGAGTGAGCCAGAATAGTTGAGGTAGTAGTGCCATCACCGCAGGCATCGTTAGTCTTACTTGCTGCTTCCTTAACTAACTGCACTCCCATATTCTCGAAGGGGTCAGGAAGCTCTATTTCCTTGGCGATGGTAACCCCGTCATCGATTACCGAAGGTGCCCCCCATCTTTTGTCCAGTGCGACAGGACGTCCCTTAGGACCAAGGGTTACTTTAACTGCATCGGCAAGAGTATCTATCCCTCTCTTCAGGGCATGTCTTACTTCCTCATCAAATATAATCTGTTTAGCCATTTTTTATCCTCCTCGCAGAACCTGATTTGTTACTTGGGCTTCTTAGCTAAAATATCGCTCTCGCGCAAGATCATTAATTCTTCATCCTCAATCTTGATTTCAGTGCCTCCATATTTGGCATAAATCACTATATCGCCTACTTTAACGTCCATGGCTATCCGTTTCCCGTCTTCGGATAACCTGCCTGGACCAACAGCCAGAACCTCCCCTTCCTGGGGTTTCTCCTTGGCTGTATCAGGCAGAACGATTCCTCCCTTGGTCACCTCCTCCCTCTCAATAGGCTTGACCACCAATCGGTCAGCCATCGGCTCAAGCTTAACTGCCATTCTAGCCCTCCTTCCTGAAATTAAATCAAAAATTAAATCAACCCTGTGAAGGGTTAATTTTTAGCACTCTAACGCTGAGACTGCTAACTACTATATAATAGCGCAGGTAGACAACCAGCGCAACTCAATCAATATTTATTTACAGCTAACCACAGCAACTAAGGGGCATAAATACTCATAAATACTCTTGTATTCTCCATAAGACTCCTTTTTACTGTACGTATCGCTCCCAAATGCAGATGTCGTTTAGTAACCTATCCCCCTCTCTAAAATTTTGTCCCCCCTTTCCTTTGAAGGAGTTTAAACTGCTGGGGCATCTCAGAGGGACGTTAGTCCCTCTTTTAATATCTCTACCCCTTTCCTTGAGAAGGAGATATATATAAGATAGGGGAGTTAGAGGGGCGAAGCCCCCCTAGAGTATAGGGGAGAGTGAAGAGAGGCGAAGCCTCTCTTATCTATATACTTCCCCTTCCCCTTATCAAGGGGAAGGGGATAAAGGGGATAGGGTTATATAGAAATTAAGCGAGTTCCCAGAAAAATCGAAGATTTTTCTGGGTAGTTTAAGGAGGTGAGGTTGGTAACTCATCTGAAGTGCACTTGCTTGAAGCGGTGTAGAGGGTTCTGCTATAATCTGACGATGATTATCGACTTCCACACCCATATCTTTCCGCCGAGAATAAAGAAAAACCGCGATAAGTATATTGATAGCGACTCCTGTTTTGCTATTTTATACTCAAATAAAAACGCCAAGCTGGCTACTGTGGATGAACTCATCGAAAGTATGGATAGAGATGGGGTTGATATTTCGGTGGTGCTCAATATCGGCTGGACCACACACGAGCTATGCGTTGAAACTAACGACTATATTCTGGAGTCAATCGCCCGGTATCCACAGCGTCTGGTAGGTTTCTGCACCGTTCAGCCCCGGTCGCTTGAATCCGCCTTGGATGAAATTGAACGCTGTGCTAAAGGGGGGATAAGGGGAGTTGGCGAAATGAGGCCGGACATGCAGCTACTTGACCTCAGCGATGGGGAGCTAATGGAGCCCTTTGTTCAGGTAATCAATAAGCACAAGCTTATTCTACTCACCCATGCCTCTGAGCCGGTGGGTCATGAGTACCCGGGCAAAGGAGCTGTCACTCCAGAACTACTTTACTCCTTTATTACCAGCTATCCCGATTTAACCATAGTCTGCGCCCACTGGGGCGGTGGTCTGCCATTTTATGCCTTGATGCCTGAGGTAAAGCAGGCTATGAGCAATGTCTTTTTTGATACTGCAGCTTCGCCCTTTCTGTATAGCCCTCAGGTATATAGTCAGGTTATCCAGCTTGTTGGTGCTGATAAGATACTTTTCGGCAGCGATTACCCGTTGCTTACCCAGAGCCGGTTGCTTGGAGAGATTAGGTCTCTGGATTTAATTGGGGAAACAGAGAGCTTGATTCTATCAGGTAATGCCCAGAAGTTACTGAATATAAAAGGAGAGCATTAGAGAGGCGAAAACTTTGTCTTCTATAAGAGTGTTAAAGAGGGACGAAGTCCCTCTTATATACTTTCCTCCTCTCCTTGAGAAGGAGATATATATAAAATAGGGGAGTTAGAGGGACGAAGTCCCTCTAACATATCTTTATCGTGTAGGTTAGGTAAGGGTTGAGCTATGGAGAAAATTCGCTCTTTTATTGCCATTGAGCTTCCTGATAAGCTAAAACTGGGGCTTGGCCAGCTTGAGGCTCAGTTGAAGTCGGAGAAGCAGACCTGGGTGAAGTGGGTTGACCCGAATAGTATTCATCTGACACTGAAGTTCCTGGGTGATATTGCTATCGATAGAACCGGGGAAATAACCAGGGCAATGGAGGAGGCTGCCCGGGGAATCTCTCCCTTCCGTATTGAGGTTAAGGACCTGGGAGTTTTCCCCAGTCTAAAACGAGCTCAGGTAGCCTGGGTGGGGTTAAGCGGGGAGGTAGATAAGATAAGCCAGCTCCAACAACACCTTGAGTCTAATCTGGAGCGCCTTGACTTTGCTCCTGAATCACGAGCATTTACACCTCATTTGACTATAGCTCGGCTTCGCAACCGGGCACCGTTGGATGAACGTCAAAGATTTGGGCAGCTTATAGCTGACACCAGATTTGAGGCAGGCACTATTAAGGTAGATGCCGTCAGCCTGATGAGGAGCCAGCTAGCCAGGGAAGGGGCTATTTATAGCCGGATTAGTTTAGTCAAATTAATGGAAGAACTTTAATCAAGAAAGAACCGGGAGTATTTATATAATATTTAAGGTAACAGAGTGAAGTCTTAGGAGGAAGTGATGAAAGTAGTAAGGATTAGTGATATCGAAGCTGAAGAAAGTACCAATCCAATCTTCAGGGGCAAGGTTAGTGTGCAACGCCTTATCGGTGAAAGTGAAGATGAACTTCGGGCTGCCGTCGTGAACTTTAGCCCTGGGGCTGTGAACGTATTCCATACCCACACATCTGCCCAAATCCTGTACGTTACTGAGGGGGAAGGGATAGTGGCCACGGAGAACGAAGAGGTAACGGTGACACCCGGTACTATTATCTTTATTCCGGCGGGCGAGAAGCACTGGCATGGCGCGACAAAAGATACAGCGTTTTCACATATCTTTGTAAGTCCACCGGGACATACCAGCTTCTGACCTAAATAGATTCGGTTTTCTGGCGAGGGAGTTAGTTAGTCAGGGAAGGGTTATTTTTTATAGAGAATAAGCTCGGTCAGGCTAAAAAACTCTTGCCAACGGCTTCTACTTAATGTATACTGTAGAAAATTTAATTTCGGCTGGGAGGTGGACCCTGTGGAGCAACTAAGTTTACCTAAATGTCAGAGATGCAAGTCTGGAGACCTGGTACCCCTATCCGATTTCGGCAGTCAGGGGGCAAGCATTCATTACAAAGCATGGGTTTGCACCAATCCTGATTGCGGTTTCAACCTGAAAATCAGGAATGGCGATGTCTATATCGATGAGCCCATTATGAGTGGAGCAATGCATAGCAATCGCTCCCGCTAAAAAATTTCGTGCTCACTCTAAAGCTTTTAGATTAACGGGTGGTGAGCGTGCTTCCTCAAGTAGTTAAACTCGGGGAAATAGCACTTAATCTTTTATTTCCGCAACGGTGCATAGGTTGTGGCAAGGAAGGGACTCTTATTTGCTCTTCATGCCAAAGCTCACTGCCTCGAGTTATGCCTCCACTTTGTCCCAGGTGCGGTAGACCTCAGCCCAGTGGCATACTTTGTTCAAGCTGCGTTAGTTGGCGAGCAGAGATAGATGGTATTCGCTCTCCCTTCCGCTTTGATGGAGTAGTGCGTCAGGCTGTCTATCAATTAAAATATAGAAACCTTAGAGCTCTGGCAGCACCCCTGGCTCAGCTACTAAATGATTATCTGGTCACCAACCCTGTCCCTGGAGAGGTTCTGGTACCAGTACCGCTACATCGGAAACGAATTAGGGAGCGTGGCTACAATCAATCCAGCCTGTTAGCCAGGGAGCTAGGTAAACGTACCAGCCTGCCGGTAATAGATAATTGCCTCGTCCGACAGCGGTATGCTCTTCCCCAGGCCAGGACAACCAGTGTAGAAGAGAGACAGAGTAATGTGGCCGATGCTTTTACCTGCCGTGATGATAATCTGCGAGATAAGCAGGTGCTGCTTATTGATGACGTCTCCACCTCCGGGGCTACACTTGATGCCTGTGCCGGAGTGCTGAAAGCAGCCGGAGCAACATCAGTGTGGGGACTGACTATGGCTAGGGAGATTTAAAGTTACGAAAATACGCCACTAGAATGCAGTGATATATAGTGATATATAGAGGAAACAAGGAGATATGCTGGTGTTTCACAACACGACCAATATGTATGATATTGAACCACATATAGCCGAGATTTACGATAATCAGGAGACTTACACAGACGACGTGGAACTTATCCGGAACCTGATGGGAGACTGTAGCCCTTTAAGTATTCTGGAGTCGTTTTGCGGGACAGGGCGCATTTTTATTCCGCTGGCCCTCAATGGTCACAGTATTACCGGACTTGACCAGGCAAGAGGAATGCTGGAGCGTGCACGCAGCAAGATTAACAAATTGCCCGAAGAAGTGCAACGCAGAGTTACTTTAGTCGAGGCTGATGTGACCAGCGAGGAATGGCCGCGGTATTTCGATCTGGTTATACTCGGTGGCAACTGTCTCTACGAGCTGGCGACGCCGGAAGAGCAGGAGAGGTGTATTGCCTGTGCTGCCACCTCCCTAAAGTCTGGGGGGTACATCTACGTTGATAATGACCATATGGAGGGTGACCTTGATATTTCGTGGCAGAGGTCAAAGGCAAGCAAGGCATTCCCGACTGGCAAGTGTTCGGACGGTACAGATATAGAGTCCCAGTGGGAGGCGACCTGGTGGGATGCTCCGAATAGACTAATCAGATATCGCCGTTGTACAAGGGTCACATTTCCTGATGGTAACATCATCCAGAAGGAGTATATTCAGCAGAAACATCCGGTCAGTACTATCGAAGTCCAGACCTGGCTGGAGGCTCATGGCTTCAATGTCAAACAACTGTACGGAGACCGCGCCGCGAACCCATATATTGAGGCATCTGAACGTGCCATTTTCTGGGCACAGATGAAAGGTCAAGGCTGGTTAGGTAGGTAGTCTTAAAAGGAGAGGATAGCTAATGAAGGTTATAGGTCTTACTGGTGGTATAGGTAGCGGCAAGAGTACTGTCTCGCAGTACCTAGCTGAACTGGGTGCTGTGGTTATAGATGCCGATAAGGTAGGGCACGAAGCGTTCAAGCCTGGTACTGAAGCGTGGCGTGAGGTAGTAAATACCTTTGGCAGAGAGGTTCTTACCCCCGCTGGTGAAGTCGACCGCAAGAAGCTGGGAGAGATTGTGTTCGACAATCCCGAATCTCTGTTACGACTGAACCAGATAATGCATCCTCGAATGTACGATATGGTGAAAGCCCGGATTGAAGAATACAGACGTCAGGGAGTGGATGTGGTAGTGCTTGAAGCCGCCGTCTTGATTGAGGCTAACTGGACTTCGCTGGTGGACGAGGTCTGGGTTACGCTGGCCCCTGAGGTTAAGGTACTCGAGCGCCTTAAGAAACAGCGCGGGCTGGTAGAGGAACAAACCTTGGCTCGCATCCGCTCTCAGCTATCTACAGAGGAGCGGGTAAAGCATGCTGATGTGGTAATCAGTAACGATGATGATGTGGCTAAGTTGAAGGCAAAGGTAAAGGAATTATGGGAAAGGCTTAAAGCATAAAAGATGTTAACCAGTGCTTTTTGTTGTGTGGGGGTGGAAAAGACCGCAATGTTTAATTCGTCATGTCCATATTTTACATGGACTGTCGGATATTTACGGAAACATTGCGGGGACTTGACAAATATTAAGAATAATGCTATTATTTAATAGCGTTACTATGCCTTCTAAATTTTCTACACTTTTTATTTTTAAATCCCCTCCTTAATCCTTGATTTTGTTGTGGTCTGTTTTGGCGGGTTTGTTGTTTTTTTAATCCAAAGAATCGTAGTCCTATTGAAGGAGTACAGCTATACATGGTTTTTTTAACACCAACGCATGCTGACGAGAAAATATCTTATTTTTCACGAAAATCTTATGCAAAGTTGCCTGAGATACTAGCCGTCCCCAATCTGATTAAAGTTCAGTTAGACTCATTCCTTTGGTTTCAGCAAGAGGGGCTGAAACAATTGCTGGAGGAGATATCTCCTATTAAGGACTTCACTGGCAATAGACAGGAGATTAGCTTTATAGGCTACGAGTTTCGAGAGCCTCGCCACTCTGAACAAGAGTGCAATCAGCGAGACTTGACCTACTCAGCCCCCCTTTATATCAAGACAAGGTTGTTGGTGAAGGGAACGGGGGAAATCAAGGAACAAGACCTATTTTTTGGTGACATCCCCCTGATGACAACTAAAGGCACCTTTATTACCGGCGGAGCTGAACGTGTAGTGGTAAGTCAGCTGCTTCGCTCTCCTGGCGTGTACTTCATCGCTGACGAAGATTCTACCCGCCGCAACAAATTATGTCATGCTAAGCTGGTCCCTGACCATGGAGCCTGGCTGGAGTTTGAGAGTAGCAACCAGGGTATAATCTCAGTCAAGATAAACGGTAAGCGGAAGATTCCAGCAACGACACTTTTACGTGCTATTGGCTATAGTAGTGATGAGGAACTGCTGGGTCTATTCTCTCAAGGAGATGATTCTCCAGAGCGCCAGTTCATCAGCGCAACTATAGAGCGTGAGCCTTCAGTTAGGGACAGGTCTGAGGCTTTGATTAGTATCTACAGGAAGTTACGTCCCGGCGACCCAGCTAATATTGAAAATGCCAGAAGGCTAATAGACAGCATGTTCTTTAATTCACTGCATTATGACCTGGGGTACGTAGGACGCTATAAGCTTAATAAGCGGCTGGGGCTTGACATTCCAGAAAGTCAACGAGCTCTAACCAAGGAAGATATAGTAGAGATAACCAGACACGTCATTATGGTTAATATCGGTAGTGACAAGGCTGACGATATTGACCATCTGGGAAATCGTCGAGTGCGCACTGTTGGTGAGCTTGTTCAAAATCAGTTTCGTATTGGTCTGATGCGTTTAGAGCGAGTAGCCAAGGAGCGTATGAGCACAATTCCCATGGAATCGGCTACGCCCAGTGCCTTGGTTAACATTCGACCCGTAGTAGCAGCTATCAGAGAGTTCTTCGGTAGCTCGCAGTTATCACAGTTTATGGATCAAACCAATCCCCTGGCTGAGCTAACTCATAAGCGACGCCTATCAGCAATGGGGCCAAGGGGCTTGTCCCGCGACCGTGCCGGCTTTGAGGTTCGCGATGTCCACTTTTCCCATTACGGCAGAATCTGCCCTATTGAGACACCAGAGGGACCTAACATCGGACTTATTGGCTCTCTTGCTACGTACAGTCGAATTAACCGATATGGTTTCATTGAGACGCCATATCGTCGGGTTGTCTCTGAAGTGAACGATGGCTACGAGAGGTTGATAGGTAAAACAGCCAAGGAGGCAGTGCTTGACGATGATGGTAAGACTATAGTGAAAGCCAGGGCTACCATTACTGGTAAGCATGTCAGTAAATTATCTCAGCTACCTCTCAGAACGGTAAAGGTGGTACCTTTCGTCTCTGACGAGGTAGTTTACCTCCCAGCCGACGAGGAGGATAAATATACTATTGCCCAGGCTAATGCCCGACTTGATGAAAACAGTCAGTTTGTCGATGAGAGGGTTGAAGCCAGGCTGGGCGGCGACCCACTGCGGGAAGCCCCGGAAAAGATTGATTTTATGGATGTATCGCCCAAGCAGATATTCAGTGTTGCTGCTTCACTAATACCCTTCCTGGAACATGATGACGCTAATCGTGCCCTGATGGGCTCTAATATGCAACGGCAAGCTGTGCCACTGCTTTCCCCTACAGCACCCCTGATAGCTACTGGTATGGAAGCAGAAGCCGCTGAGCATAGCGGGCAGGTTTTGTTTGCTCGTAATTCAGGAGTAGTAAACTCGTCTACTAGCTCACAGATTGTAGTTACCACGGATAACGGTAATGAGGATGTATATCCGCTAATGAAGTTTGTGCGCACTAACCAGGGAACTTGTATTAACCAGCGACCCATAGTGAACAAGGGTGACCGCGTAGAGGTTGGGCAGGTTCTGGTCGATAGCTCGTCGATAGAGAAAGGAGAGCTAGCCCTGGGGCAAAATGTGCTGTGTGCCTTTATGAGCTGGGAAGGTTATAACTTTGAGGATGCTATTATCATCAGTAGTCGCTTGGTTGAGAGGGATACGTTTACTTCGATTCACATTGAGAAGCATGAGGTAGAGGCCCGGGATACTAAGTTAGGACCCGAAGACATCACCAGAGACGTACCTAATGTAGGTGAGGAAAGTCTGCGGGAACTTGATGAAAATGGAATTATTCGGATCGGTGCTGGGGTAGGTCCAGATGATATATTAGTAGGCAAAATTACCCCAAAGGGTGAGGCTGAGCTATCGGCTGAAGAGAAACTCTTGCGAGCTATCTTTGGCGAGAAAGCCCGAGAGGTCAAGGATACCTCCCTAAGGGTACCTCATGGTGAGTGGGGCAAGGTAATTAATGTGAAGATTTTCACTGGCACTGACCTACCCGCTGGGGTCAATCAGTTGGTGCAGGTCTGGGTTGCCCAGAGACGAAGAAACTCCGTAGGGGATAAGCTAGCTGGGCGGCATGGCAATAAGGGAGTTGTCTCCATCATAGCCCCGGCTGAAGAGATGCCCTTCCTGCCAGACGGCACGCCGGTAGACATTATCCTCAATCCTGTAGGTGTCCCATCACGTATGAACATTGGCCAGGTCCTGGAAACTCATCTTGGTTGGGCAGCCAGGATACTGGGTTTCAAAGCGCTTACTCCTGTCTTTGATGGTGCCGATGACGTTGCTATTGAGGATGTCTTAGCCAGGGCTTGGATTGCTCAAGAAGCAGGGGCAGTTAACCTTGACCCCAATGATGATATCGGTACCCTGCAATTGGAAGAGGCTAAGGCCTGGGTTGAAAGCCGAGGCTATGATGCAGATAAGGTGTTTAGTGATAACCATCCGGGAGAGGCAAGGGAGGTGTGTCTGCGACTATGGCTTGAGGACTTGGGGATAAATAGTCAGGACTTTAGCAAACAGGAGTTGGAGCAAGTTGTGACTAGGTTCAACACAGAAAAGAATTTTCCCTCACCCGTCGTCGGAAAAGTTGTACTACGCGACGGACGTACCGGTGAGCCATTCGACCATCCGGTAACGGTGGGCCAAATATATATGATGAAGCTAAACCACTTGGTTGAAGATAAGGTTCATGCCCGCTCTACTGGACCTTACTCATTGATTAGCCAGCAGCCGCTGGGTGGCAAGGCTCAATTCGGCGGTCAGCGCTTTGGTGAAATGGAGGTATGGGCACTGGAAGCCTATGGTGCTGCACATAACCTCCAAGAAGTTCTGACTATCAAATCAGATGATGTTATCGGTCGAGCCAAAGCCTATGAGGCTATAGTTAAAAACGAAGACATTCTCCAACCTGGTGTGCCAGAATCGTTTAAGGTTCTGGTTAAGGAACTGCAAAGCTTAGGGCTTGCCATTGAGGTAATTAATGAAGAAGAAAAGGCAGACTTCATTGGAGAAACTGTCAAGGTGCCTAAACTAGAAACGGCATTTAAGGTTGTTGAAGAATCAACTAAAACCGAGGAGGGCGAAGAGAGGCTAACCTCTACCGAGAAGAGTGAGGAAATACCCAAACTGGAGGCAGGAGATGAGGTTGTTGAAGAATCAACTAAAACCGAGATAGGAGAAGAAGGGAATGCTTGAAGTTAACGATTTTGATGCTGTTCGTATCTCTTTGGCTTCTCCAGAGCAGATTAGGAGCTGGTCGTACGGTGAGGTAACCAAGCCAGAGACTATTAATTACCGTACCCTGAAACCGGAGAGGGACGGGCTTTTCTGTGAGAGAATCTTTGGGCCAACTAAAGACTTCGAATGCTTTTGTGGTAAGTATAAAAGGATACGCTATAAGGGAGTTATTTGCGATAAGTGTGGTGTTGAGGTAGCCAGAGCCAAGGTGCGTCGGGAACGGATGGGGCATATTGAACTGGCAGCTCCGGTGAGTCATATCTGGTTTGCTAAGGGAGCACCCAGCCGAATAGGATTGCTGCTTGACCTGTCACCACGAA
>CAYNFT010000059.1:0-12952 GCA_964396535.1 uncultured Dehalococcoidales bacterium
TATGAAATAAATGATCTGGCCAAGGAAGAATCCTGGCGCATGTTCCGGATAATAGGCGAACTGGTGGGAGGCTTCGACACACTATCTGGTATCGAGCCGGCAGTAACCGTATATGGTTCGGCTCGACTCGCTGAGGATGACAAACTCTACGCTGAGACCGAAGAAATAGCCTATCGCCTAGGAGCTATGGGCTTCTCGATTATAACTGGGGGAGGACCCGGCGTGATGGAGGCGGCCAACAAAGGTGCCTTCAAAGCCGGCGTTACCTCAGTCGGGCTTAATATTGAACTGCCTGAGGAACAGTTGTGTAATGCCTACACGACCAAGTCAATAACGTTTCATCACTTTTTTGTCCGTAAAGTCATGCTGGTGAAGTATGCCAACGCTTTTGTCATAATACCGGGCGGGCTAGGAACACTTGACGAGTTAAGTGAGGTATTAACCTTGATTCAGACCCTTAAGATAAAGCCATTCCCAGTAGTATTGTTCGATAGTGAATACTGGAAAGGACTTATGGATTGGCTACAAAGGTCCGTCTTAACGAGAAAGTTCATTTCGGAGGAGGATTTCAATCTGCTACGAGTTTGCGACCACCCCGATGAGGTAGTTGAAGTCGTACAGAGCTGGTATGCAAAGCAAGAGGTTACTGGTAAGAAAGCCCTGTTTAAGTAAACCCGGGACGGATTCCTTATCAGACTGTTTTCCCTATATTAACCTTCAATTAGCATGGCTCCTTTTCTTACCTCTGGGATTGTAGTATAATTCAAACAAGTTTTAGAGGCAAGATTAAGGGGTTCACCTAATAATCGCCTATAATTAGGCGATACAGAATCTTAAATCTCACGTGATATGTTATAACTGAGGTATTATGAGAAAGACAGTTGTTAGTGGTGGAGCTGGATTTATTGGCTCGCATCTGGCTGAGGAATTGGCCGAACGAGATTATCAGGTTATCATCCTTGATAACCTGTCGACCGGGAAGAAGGAGAATATTGAATCACTACTCAGCAAAGGGAAGGCGGAGTTTATTCAAGGCAGTGTTACTGACCTGGACCTTCTTCAGGAGGTTTTACAGGACGTTCATTTTGTCTTTCATCTTGCAGCTATCGCCAGTGTTCCTCGAAGTGTACGAGACCCCCTAGCAACTCATGAGGTGAACGTGAATGGAACGCTGAAGTTGCTTCTAGCTGCCAGAGATAACCATGTTAGCAAGGTAATTTACTCTTCATCCTCCGCAGTCTATGGCGATACTCCTACTCTACCCAAAAAAGAAGATATGCTACCCAACCCCCAATCCCCCTATGCAGTAAGCAAGTTGGCCGGCGAGTACTATTGTCAAGCCTTTCAGCAGGTTTACGCTCTCCCCACTGTTTGCCTGAGATATTTTAATGTTTATGGCTCGAGACAAGACGCCAAGTCTCAGTATGCAGCAGTCATTCCAGCATTCTTGAGCAGGATTTATCAAGGGAATCCTCCTATCATTTACGGAGACGGTGAGCAGAGCCGGGACTTTACTTTCGTGAAAGATGTCGTGGACGCAAACATCTTGGCTGCTGAAAGCCAGCACACCGGTATTTTCAATATCGGCAAGGGTGATAGAACTACCATAAAGGAGCTGGCTGAAATGGCTATCAAACTTGTCGGAGACAGCATGGAGCCAATTTATGAGGAACCAAGGTCAGGCGATGTAAAACATAGTCTGGCAGACATTTCCCGGAGTGAACGCTTCGGCTACGCGCCAAAGGTTAGTTTGGAAGAAGGCTTGAGAGAAATCCTCTGGAGCTTTCAGCATGAAAAACAACCTTGACGAAGCGATAGTCGGCATCATCGATTTAGGCTATGTGGGCCTGTCTTTGTTTGAGGCGTTTTTTAAGAGCTTGCGAGTAACTGGCTTTGATATCGAGAGTGATAGAGTAGCTGAGTTAAGCAGGAGTAACAATAACCGGAGCCTCATCTTCACCGACGATACCAAGAAAATGGCCGAAGCCGACTTCATAATTATCTGTGTTCCCACGCTGGTGACCAAGTCAAGATGATTGGGTACTGTTCCACGTTGCCTATGAATTAAATCACCTTTGAAATGCGGTGACCGCTAACCTTTTTGCCTCAGTTACGTTATTACATTTAGAAATGAGCAACCCCCCCAGAGGAGGAACTATGAAGTCTAAAGTATTTATTGCTGTAGCCTTTACTCTTATTTTGACCCTTTTCGCCTCAGTTATGCCCGGTTGTTCCTGTCCCGCCGAGGCAGCCGATAGCTATATGGCAATAATACCCAAAGTCCTGCACAGTGACAGCACGGAATCGCTCTCTCTAAGTCTATTCAGCGAGGGAAGGCCAGTACGGGGCAGCATTGAAGTAGCCCTGCTAAGTGAAGGAAAAGAGATACACAAAGTTCAAAAGGATATTAACGGTAAAGGAACTATCGAGATTGACATTCCTGATGTCGAAGAAGGCAGGTATGAAATTCAGGTCAAGGGTACCGGTTTTGAAGATAAAGCCTCGGTCAGGGTGGAGAAAAGCTTTCTTGTCTTTCTTGAGACCGACAAGCCGATTTACAAACCCGGTCAAAGCATCCACATGAGAGCCCTGACCTTGAATTCTGAGCTTAGACCGGTGACCGAAAGCGTCACTATTGAGATTCTGGATGCCAAGGGTATAAAGATTTTCCGCAGCAAAGTGGATACTGATGACTACGGCATGGCAATGCTGGATTTGCCCGTCTCCCAGGAGCCAAACATGGGAGTCTGGAAGATAAGCGCCGTAACCGAAAAGGCGGAGACCCAGCTGGATGTCAGGGTAGAGGAGTATGTGCTACCTAAATATGAGGTGAAGGTAGAGCTTCCTAGAGAATGGTATATGGTAAACGAACCTATCACCGGTGTGGTTTCAGCCGAATACAGCTTTGGCAAGCCAGTAAAAGGTGAGCTTGAAATCAAGGCTACCAGGTATGTTGGCGAATGGCAGGAATATGCAACTTTTTCCAAGACAGTTGACGGAGAGACGGAGTTTGAATTACCAGCCGTGGGTTATGTGGCTGGAGTGCCGGCAGCCGGCGGGCTGGGCAATGTAATGCTTGATATTACTGTCAAGGAGAAAACTACCGGCTATGAGGAAAAGACCAGCAAGCTGCTTACCGTTGCGGAGTCTCCTCTTAACATCCAGATAATCCCCGAAAGCTCGGTTTTCAAGCCAGGCTTGCCTTTCAGCCTTCTGATAATTACCGAGACCCCCGGCAATGAACCGGTAGAAACAGAGGTAGCGGCAACCATAACCTATCTCGATAAAGACTATCAGGATATAAAGCAAGATAAGAAGGAAGTCAAGACCGGTAAGGGAAAAGCGATTATTGAGATAACCCCTCCTGAAAATAGTGTCGCCCTGACAATAGAAACCGCTGCTGAAGGAGCTCAGGCTGAAAAAGTCCTTGAGGCTTCTTATTCTCCTTCAGGAAACTTCATTCACGTTGAGCAGGTAACCGAAGGCATTCCCCAGATAGGGCAGCAGGTTATATTTGAGGTCCACTCTACCAGGCAAGCGGTTAATTTCTACTACGAGGTTGTCTCCCGGGGCAAGGTGGTCTTCAGCGACTATACCAGGAACCGGGCCATAGCCTTCGATACTACTCCACTGATGGCACCTTCCTCCAGGCTTCTGGTTTATCAAATCCTGCCCAATAGCGAGGTTGCCGCTGACTATATACCCTTTGATGTTGAAGCGGCATACCCGCACGATGTGGAGGTGGAGTTCAGCCAGGAGGAAGCCAGACCCGGTGAAGAAGTGGAGATAGATATCAGGACTGAAGGGGAAGCAAGGGTTGGTATTGCTGCCGTAGATAAATCAGTCTTCATCCTTACCGAGAACAGGCTGAACCTGCAGCAGGTATTTGATGAGCTTGAGAGACTTTACATGGCGCCACAGGTAGAGCTGCACGAAGTCTCCATCTACCCGGCTATCACTACCAAAGGGGCACTCGAAGTCTTTGATGATGCCGGAGTAGTTGTGCTCAGTAACAATGAGATACCGGCGGGTGAAGAGTACCAGTGGGAAGGTCAGTCAGGTTTCTGGGAAGGAGTGTGGAATTTCTTCCGCGGCGGGGATGTAATGGTGGGGGAAATGGAAGAAGAAGCCGGAGCAATGCCCCCTAAGGCTGTTGAAGCTGATGAGGCAGGACTGGCTGAGGTAGAGAGAATAAGGCAGTTCTTCCCCGAGACGTGGCTCTGGGATGTAATAACTACCGGCTCTAATGGCAGAGCCTCTATCGAGGTTGAAGTTCCCGATACTATCACCACCTGGATGCTCCGTGCCATTGCCCTCTCCAAGGAGAATGGTCTGGGAGTAGCCGAAGATGAACTCAGGGCATTCCAGCCCTTCTTCCTCAAGGTTGACCTGCCATACTCGGCAATAAGAGGTGAGGAATTCCCGATTAGCGTGGCAATTTATAACTATCTGGACATGCCCCAGAATGTTCTGGTGCAAATTGAGGAAGCAGACTGGTTTGAACTGCTGGATGATACTGAAAAGACAGTAGAGATAGGGACAAACGATGTTGGTGGCGTGGATTTCAAAATAAGGGCCAAGAAGCTCGGAATTAACGAAGTGAAGGTAACTGCCAGGAGCACAGCATCAGCTGATGCTGTAATTAAGACAGTCATAATCGAGCCGGAAGGTATCGCCAGGGAGCTTGTTGAAAACCTCGTCCTCTCTGGAGGAAGCTCTATAGCAGTGGATACCTTCATTCCTCTCATAGTAGTTGAGGATTCAGGCAGGGCTTATATTGCTCTGACCTCAAGTTACCTGACGCAGACTATAGAGGGTCTGGAAGAGCTTATCCAGATGCCTTTCGGCTGCGGGGAACAGAACATGATAGTTTTTGCCCCTGATGTTTACATTACCAAATATCTTGAGGAGAGCGGACAGCTCAAGCCGGAAATAATGGCCAAGGCAGAGAAACTGATGATTACCGGCTACCAGCGGCAACTAACCTACAGGCGCAGCGACGGTAGTTTTTCCGCCTTCGGGCAGAGCGACCAGGAGGGTAGCCTCTGGCTTACTGCCTTCGTTCTCAAGAGCTTCTCTCAAGCCAAAGACATTATGTACATAGATGATAGTGTTCTGGACGAGGCAGCGGAGTGGATAAACGCTCATCAAAACAGCGATGGCTCATTCGACCCCGTTGGCTTTATACATCACAAGGATATTTTAGGCGGCCTCCAGGGAAAGAATGCCCTGACGGCCTACGTCGCCATCGCACTACTGGAAGCCGGAGAGAAAGCTGCTGCTGGAAAAGCAATCGACTATCTGGAAGGTGAACTTTATGAAATAGATGACGCCTACACTCTGGCCATCACTGCCTATGCCCTTGAGCTTGCTCGGAGTGACAGAAGCGATGACGCCTATCGGAAGTTGATGGAGATGGCTCAGGAAGATGAGGATGGACTTCACTGGGGTGGCAGCTCTGAAGAATCTGGACCAACCGAGCCAGAAGTTGGCAGACCTGATTACTATGCAGTACCCAGAACAGCCGAAATTGAAGCCACTGGCTATGCCACTATGGCACTGATTCAGCACGGAGATGCTTTTAATGCCTCCAGGGCAGCAAAATGGCTGGTCTCCCGGAGGAATGCTTACGGCGGCTATGGCTCGACCCAGGACACGGTGGTGGCTTTGCAGGCTCTCACCGAGTACTCCACCGGAACCAGGGCTGACGTCGATTTGAGGATAAATATTGAAACCGCCAGAGAAGAAAAGGAACTGAGGATAAGGCAGGACAACTTTGATGTTCTTCAAATAGTGGAGGTTCCTATCAACGAGCAGATTCAGATAAGTGTAGAGGGGGAGGGAGAGGCTATAGCCCAGGTGGTTAAGAGGTTCAACCTGCCCAGTGTAGAGGTGGAAGAAGAGGAAATCCTGAAAGTGAGCGTCGACTACGATATTACTCAGGTTGAGGTGAACGACCTGGTCAACGTATCGGTAGAGCTGGAGTTTAATCCTCCCATAGAGATGGAAGCAGGGATGGTGGTTCTGGATGTGTCAGTCCCGACTGGCTTTGCACCTGTAGCGGAATCTATTGCTGAGGTTGTTGACCGGGAGGAAAATATCAAGCGCTACGAAGTGGCCGGCAGAAAGGTAATATTCTATATTGAGAATATGTTCCCCGGCGATAGAGTATCCTTTGACTTTCAGGTAAAGGCACTGTATCCGGTCAAGGCCAAGAGCGTTAGCTCTCAAGCATACTCCTACTATAAGCCGGAAATCAGGGGGGAGACATTGAGCCAGGAACTCTCCGTCTCCGGGAGCTAGCGTTTCCTGTATCCAGGGTCATGATAACTTCCAGCTCTTACTGGAAGACTCTAGCACGATAGACAGGGCAAATCCCTGCGGACAACAAGAAACCGCGGGGGTTTGCCTCAGCCCATCCAGCCATTTTCTGTATTCTCCTTTGTTTAATGTAATTTCACCCTCATCAATCCCCCCCAATTACCAGTTCATTCCGATTGCCTGTACTAATTTTCTCCGTTTTACCTCCTTTCTATAGCGAAACTTGTTGAAATATTCTAATATCATCCTTTGGATGTGTAACAAAAGGTTTGTTCGATATACGTTACAGGGCTGTGCTATAATTATTTCTTATGAAATTGTGAGTCGTGCTTGCAGATAGCTTCTTTTTCATAATTGTTCTGCCCATGGAATCAAATATCAGGAGGTAAGTTATATGACAAGTTTGAAGGAATATAATAGCTACGGAGAAGACCTTGAGAGGTTACTGCTATTGAGGACATCTCCAATAGCAGTAAAAATGCTGGAGAAGGAAGAAGATATTCCGGAAGGAGCAATCAGACCGAAAAAGGACCGCGGTTATCATCTTGCCCAATGTCAAGCATTTGCCATGTCGCGTCGCCAGAGAGCTTCTGTGGCCATGCTGAAAGAAGATAACTGGTGCTGGGCTCCTTTAATGGGCTATGGTCTGGTGGAAAACCCGCATGACTCTTTTGTAGATGAACATGCTTACTTCCCCTGCCTGGAGTGCGGGAAGTACATTGGTATTGTCTCCGCGCCCTTGAAGACAGCTAATTTCGAGCCCGACCTGGTACTTATCTATTCTAACACCGCTCAATTGAGGAGCATACTTTCTGTGGTGAAGTATAGAGAGAAAGCCCTGGTGCACTCTGAATTTGACCCTATCGACTCTTGCGTTTACTCTGTCGTGCCTGTGCTATTAAACGGCCAATACCGGATTACCCTGCCTGACCCTGGCGACTACGAGCGGGCAATGGCTGGAGAAGATGAGATTATCTTTTCTGTGCCGAGAGATAAAATGGAAGGGTTAATATCGGACCTCAGGCAATCGGAAGAAAGAAAATCCGGGTATACCTATCATGCCATGGAGATGAGGCCCGATTTCCCCCAGCCTGAGTTCTACAAGAGGTTATTTAGAATGTGGGGGCTGGATGTAGAGGAATGAGAAAACGGCGGAAAGAAAATACGAGAAACATGGAATGAAAGAAATTTTTCATTAACCGGGAATAGACTCTAGCATAGTCTTAACATGGCAGAAAATAAGAGAATAAAAGCCTATGAGGGTTTTCTTAAGGGTGGTTAAGGGAGGTCTTAAATTGACTAAATCGCCCTCAGCAAGTTTGATTTTTTTACTAAAAAACGGGGATAATTTAAGTATATGTAACGTTAAATATATGTATCCACCTAACTGCTCAGACCGTCCTCAAGAGGAGTACACAGGGTTAGATAAAAACAGTAGAGGAAAGTTGATACGTAATGGACGGAACAGTAGAAAGAAAGATGTACTCGTTGGAAGAAGCGGTTTCCAAGGTAGTGGATGAGAGTAGAACTCTGGCATCCTCGGTAGATGGTGGTGCTGACCTGACAGAGGACTTACAGCAAATTGTTGTAGCCTTACACTACGAGATAGAGATACTTAAGGCTAAGCTAATTCTTGCAATGCCCAGCGGCTCACTAAAATAGCCGCGATTTTTATCCATTTTTTGTTGCTCCTCCTTTGAATCTGCTATCTTGCTTAACAATCTGCCTGACTTGTCAGGTTGGGTTTAGGCATCCTCGTTCAACTATT
Organism: uncultured Dehalococcoidales bacterium; assembly: GCA_964396535.1. Lineage (GTDB taxonomy): Bacteria > Chloroflexota > Dehalococcoidia > Dehalococcoidales > UBA2162 > CAYNFT01. The sequence goes on from CAYNFT010000059.1 coordinate 8,090, forward strand.
TAGAAGAGATATGCAGTCTAATGTATATCATCAGGTTTGGGTATACTAGGTAGCCTCCCCATAATAAATTGTCACCAATGAGTTTCTAATACTGGAAGACGGCTGAACGAAGGCTTGTTTCGCACAGCGTGCATCGGGAAAAGTAATGCTTGATGAAACACGCAGTTGGGGTCTGATTGATGACTGGTATTGAAGCTACTTGAAACCGTAAGCTTTCTTCATCCAATCAATAGTTCTGGGTATCCCCTCTTCCAGCGGAACCTTGGGGTCGTGGTTTAAATCTCTTCTTATTTTGGAGAAGTCCATATGCTTGACCCTGGTGGTAAAGGGCTCCGCTTCTTTATAAGTAACCTTGGAGTCATCCTTGCCCAGGTATTTCAGGATGAGGTCAGAGACATATTTAATATCATGTTCCCACTCCTCTTTGCTCCCAACGTTATAGACTTCCCCCGGATTGAAGTTATCAACGATATTGGCGAAGGTGCGGCAGGTATCCTCAACATAGTCGAAGATGCGTTTGTGACCCAGGTAGACAGTATAGGGTTCGTCTCTTAGTGCTTTATAGATGAAGGCGGGTATTACACCACGGTAGGGACTATAGTGTTCATGTGGTCCGTAGGCATTGACCGGACGAACTCTGACTGTGTCCGTACCGAACATAGCCGCTGAGTTTAATACCTGGAGTTCTCCCACCCACTTGGTCATAGCATAGTCGTTCATCTGTTTTATGGGCACCTTGTCCATTACATCCTCTCTCATCACCCCATCATAATCTCCGTAGACCTCAGCGCTGGAAAAGAATATCATCCTGAATTTCCTGTTCTCCTGTATTCGTAAAACGTTTTTAGTGCCCACCACATTGGTGAGCCAGAGATTTTCATAGTAGTCCTCACCATTCCAGCGACCGTATTCCGCTGCCAGGTGATAGATATAATCAAAGTTGTGCTCTCCGAATATCCTCTCAAGCTGGCGATACCTGCTGACATCACAGCGAACGTAATTGGGTCTCTCTGAATGCCCCAGGTCACAAATCCATACCTCATGTCCCCGTTTTCTTAGCTCGGGAACAAGGTTCGAACCGATAAAGCCCAGTCCACCAGTAACCAGTATCTTAGCCATTAAACCCTCCAGTTATTATACTGACTATCCTTTCGCCAGCCTTTCCATCGCCAAAAGGATTTTGCCAGTCACTTTCTTTGCCGAGCATTAGCCGGACGCACTCAAGGATTTTGTCTGATAAAGCACCAGCCAGGATATTGGCACCGACCTCGATTGTTTCGGGTCTCTCAGTGTTGTCTCTCAGGGTAACGCAGGGCACCTTTAGAATGCAGGCTTCTTCCTGAACACCGCCGGAATCAGTCAGGACAAGCCGGGCGTTATTTTCAAGCTGAAGAAAGCTGAAGAAATCTACCGGCTCAATCAAGGTAAGGTTAAACCCTTTCAGGTTAAACTCTTTCATCCTTTTTCGAGAGTGAGGGTGGATAGGGTAGATTACCGGCAGGCCAAATTTAGCGGCTACTTTATCGAGACCCTCCAGAATCGAGGCAAACCGTGCCTGATTATCTACGTTCTCCTGGCGGTGGAGGGTTACCAGAAAGTATTCACCGGGAGCAACACGCAGGTTGTCGAGAGTATCGCTTTGCTCCTGTGCTATCTTCAGGTTTTGATAGACAGCATCAACAATGGTATTGCCGGTAACAGATATCTTCTCCTCGGGAATGCCTTCACCCAGCAGGATTGCCTTTGCTTTTTCCGTGGGAGCAAATAAATAATCGGAGCAATGGTCAGTTAGAGCCCGATTTATCTCCTCTGGCATACTTCTATCATAACTTCTCAAGCCAGCCTCTACATGCCCTACTTTTATACGGAGCTTAACGGCAGCCAGGGCACTGGCGAAGACAGAATTGGTGTCACCCTCAACCAGAACAATATAGGGGCTTTCCTCTTGCAATACCTTCTCTACACCGACTAATATCCTTGCCGTTTGCTCTGCATGGGAGCCAGAGCCAGCCTCTATATTATATTTAGCCGGAGGAAGTTTTAGTTGCTCAAAGAAAACACCATCCAGGTTATAAGAGTAGTGCTGACCGGTATGAAGGATGAAGAAATCGGCGTTTCTTGTTTCCAGTGCCCTAATAACCGGCGCCATTTTGGTGATTTCGGGACGAGTTCCAATGATAATGGCAATCTTGAGCAGCATTTCCCCTCAATTTACAGCAGTTAAAACAACTGCTCCTCTATCTCCAGTACGCTGTACTCCCCTCCACCATGCTTTCCAGATTCAAACAGTAGGGTTTAGCCCTACCGTTTTCTTATCGCGTTCAATATTATCCCGGTAAATAAGCTGAGTACACCAATAACAAGCAGTAAGATTGATACCAAAGCAGTGCCTATAACTGCGGCTATTCCTGCCCCTCCCAACGAAACAGTAACCACCCTGATACCGGCAAGAAAGCCAATTATAATTACGATAGCACCACCCAGCCCGAAGAAAAAGAGGGGTCTCCTTTCCGAAATCATAGCAATTATGCGCCCCAGAACACCAAAACCATGTACAAATGGGTTCAAGGTTGAGCCGTCCTCGGCATATCTAATAGAAATTGGCCTCTCGGTAATCTTGAGGCCTTTTTCAGCAGCCCTGGCTATCGTCTCTGCCCCTGCTGCCATCCCGCTTTCCTTTAGCTCCAGCGAGGCTATTGCCTTCTCGGAAAAAACCCTGAACCCAGATTCAGAATCAGATACCCTTTCCCCCGAAAGGATATGGGAAAAGACGGAAATCACCCTCTGACCGATACGGCGATATCGAGGTACATCATCCCTTCGCTGCTCTCTTGAGCCGATAACGATGTCAAAACCATCCGAGATAGGCTTGATGAGCTCAGGGATTTCATCAGGGTTGTGCTGGGCATCAGCGTCAAGGAGAACGAGGATATTGAGGTCCTTTTTCTTTGCCTCAGTCAGGAGTGTCTGAATGCTAGCCCCGTAACCTTTGTTTTGCTCATGCCGAATTACAGTAGCTCCGGCAAGCCTGGCAACATCTGCCGTTTGGTCGGAGCTACCATCGTCAACAACAATGACCTCATCCACATATTGCCTGGCTTTAAGTACAATGGTACCAATATAGGTCTCTTCATTAAAGGCAGGGATGGCAGCTGCAACCTTAGGTCTGCTCTGCTTAGAAGACTGGGATGACCGTTTCATCGCATCTCCATAATTGAAGAATATCTTAAGCTAACCGACGGTCTTCAAGGCAAGCTCAGATGAATATTCCGAATCCGACGCCTTGAGTCTCTGCTTATCCTTCCTCGCCCTCAATTCCGGCCTCGCTGAATAACCTCCTAATCTCCCGTCGAGCAAGGCGAGTGGGATTAGCACCCCTACCCTCCCAGCGCTGGACCGTGGAGAGGCTAACCTCTATCTCTCGTGCCAAGTCCTCCTGTGACCAGCCTCTCTTCGCTCGAAGTGCCTTTACCTTTTCCTTGAATTGTTTCATTATACCTCAAAAGCCGTATTTAGTGAAGTTACACCTAACGTAACACCTGCAATAGTAAATTAATTCGAGGACAATTGTCAATATATGTACTTTAAATTGCCAGCTGGCAATAAATCATCTAACAACTACCTGCCCTGTACTTCAAACTACTTCAAAACAGGATGACTGGGAACCCGTCTACCTTCTTCCCTTGGTAAGTGAAAGGGGTAATAATTTTTTAAAGGGGATTTTCACCCCATAAAAACACTGTTTTTGTGGGGGACAGGTGTAAGTGCCCCGTGTAATCCTCCTTGCTAAGCAACCTCGTGGCAAATATTAAAGTGTCCTACCTGCGTCCGAGCTTTTGTAAGGGCTGTTCGGGTTTGCCAAGGTGCGTATTGACAATCCAGTCAATTTGGATTAATTTCTATTTAAATATGTTGGGGAAGGTGCAAAATGACAACGCGTAATACATCTGAGAAGTCTTATGAGGAAAAAGAGAGGAAATTAAGAGAGGAGATTGAGAAGAAAACGGGCAAGTCTCCTGAAGAGCTTTATGAGGAAAGAGAGAAGAGGCTCAGGGATGCTATCGAGTTGAAAGAGCCGGATAGGGTGCCGGTCGTCCTAGCAACGAACTACTTCCCCGCCAGATATGTAGAGGGGCTGACCGTCGCAGATTCGTTCTATAACCACGACGCCTGGCGGGAGGCAACCAGGAAGACGATATTAGATTTAGAGCCGGATATAATTGCGCCAGGAGCAGGCGGTTCGGGGGTTGCCCTTGGGGCGCTGTCTCCAAAGCTATTTAGATGGGCTGGCGATGGCCTTGGGCCTAATACTATGCACCAGTTTATCGAAGGAGAACCCCTCAAAGCAGATGAATATGACCTGTTTTTCTCTGACCCCGGCGATTTTACCCTACGGTACTATCTGCCACGAGTCTGGACGGCTTTGGAAGCCTTTTCCAAGCTTCCACCTCTTCAGTCATTATGGGGAGCCTCCACATTGGCTTCACGGTCATCTACCTTCGCCGATCCGGAAGTTGTTAAAGCATTTGAAACCCTGTTCAAAGCAGGGCAGGAACAGGAGAAATATATCCAAGCTATGAGCACCTTTAATGAAGAGATGGCTAGCCTTGGTTTTCCGGCTCTTCATCATGGAGGTGTAGCCCCACCCTTCGACACGATTTCAGACCATTTGAGGGGAATGAAAGGGACGATGCTTGATATGTTCCGGAACCCAGACAAGCTGCTCCAGATCTGTGAGATGCTTCTGCCCAGGTCGATAGCGAGTGGAGCTGCAACTCTCCAGAGTAAACGAGGAAACCCTAAAAGGGTAGGCAGCTATCTTCATAATGGGTCGGATGAGCTCATGTCCCCGAAGCAGTTTGA
>CAYNFT010000060.1:0-12934 GCA_964396535.1 uncultured Dehalococcoidales bacterium
CTTCTGGAAAGAAACTGGCTGCCTTCGCCGTAACTGAGCCAACAGCCGGCACTGATATCGGTGCTATAAAAACAAATGCTGAAAAAGTAAGCGATGGCTACCTGATTAACGGAAGCAAACAGTTCATCAGCAATGGTGGCGAGGCTGAAATATACACCGTTATTGCCCTGACTGACAAAGCAAAAGGCGCTCGCGGTGCCAGTGCTTTCCTCGTGGAGAAGGATACGCCCGGCTTCACCTTCGGCAAGAAGGAGAAGAAGATGGGTATTCGAGCTTCCTCCACGAGGGAACTAATTTTCCGAGATTGCCTTGTCCCCAACGAAAATCTAATCGGCAGGGAGGGAATGGGATTTATTATGACACTGAAGGTCTTTGACCATTCGCGCCCGGGCATAGGCGCCCAAGCCGTCGGGATAGCTCAGGGAGCCCTGGAAGCAGCGGTAGATTATGCCCGACAACGCATCCAGTTTGGACACCCGATTATTGCCCTCCCCGCCATCCAGACTAAGCTGGCAGATATGGCTATTCAGGTAGAAGCAGCCAGAGCGCTGACCTATGCTGTTGCCAGGACGATAGACAGCGGAGCGAAGGCCTTTACCGAAGAATCAGCTATGTCTAAAGTCTTCGCCTCAGATGTAGCCATGAATGTTACTACCGAGGCGGTACAGATTTTAGGCGGCCCCGGCTACATGCGCGACTATCCGGTAGAGAAAATGATGAGAGATGCCAAAATTACTCAGATATATGAGGGCACCAATGAAGTCCTCAGAGAGACCGTCGCCTCTGAACTAAGGAAGAGAAAAGCAAGACGAGATTGAATTTTCAAACTCATTAAGAAGAGACTGGATTAATAATGAACATCTTAGTTTGCCTGAAGCAGGTGCCAGGCACCACGAAAGTCGACATTGACCCCCAGACCAATACCCTGGTGAGAAAGGGCATTGAGAATATTGTCAACCCATTCGATACTTACGCCCTTGAGGAAGGGGTACGATTAAAGGAAAGGTATGGAGGCAAGGTTACTGTTATCAGTATGGGGCCACCTCAAGCTGAAGAAGCAGTAAGGGAAGCCATTAGCTGTGGTGCTGATGAAGCTATACTGATAGGTGATGGTGCATTTGCTGGCTCCGATACGCTGGCCACTTCCTACACTCTGGCAAGGGCAATTGAGAAAATCCAGGAGTATGACCTGATAATCTGCGGTCGGCAGACATTAGATGGAGACACAGCACAGGTAGGACCGGAGACCGCCGAAATGCTGGAAATACCTTTTATCTCCTATGTCAGCAAAGTCGAAGAGATAGACAACGGACATATGCGAATCCAGCGTATGGTTGAAGAGGGACACGAGATAATTGAGACGTCTCTACCAGCCCTGATTACCGTGGTAAAGGAGATAAACGTACCTCGCCTCCCCTCTCTCCGTGGGCTGACCAGAGCAAAAAGTGCCGCTATTTCAGTCTGGGATGCCCAGGAACTGGATGTTGACCAGGATAGAGTCGGATTATCCGGCTCAGCCACCAGGGTAATCAAGATATTTTTCCCTCAAAGAGCACATAGTGGTGAAGTGCTTCAGGGAAGTCTGGAAGAGCAAGTAGAAAGCCTATTTAGCAAACTCAAGGATGCTAAATTAATCTAGGAACCGCCAGAAAAGCTGAGTTTAGAATTTTAGGTAGAAAGTTTAAAAACTCAAAGATGCCAAGTTAATTTAGGCGTGTTATAGAGTATGGGAATCCAAATTGACCTTGATAAGTGTACCGGCTGTGGCAATTGTGCAACAAGCTGTCCTTTTGGCCTGATAGAAATTATTGATGAGAAGGCGCACATCAACGAGGGCTGCACACTCTGTGGTGCCTGCCAGGAAGCCTGTGCCTTCGATGCTATACTTATTGAGGCAGCTGAAGAGGCAGTACCGGTAAGCGATAGTCACCGTGGAGTCTGGGTATTTGCCGAGCAGCGAAATGGCGAGCTGAAAAGCGTTGGTTATGAGCTCTTGTCCAAAGGTAGAGAGCTGGCAGATACCCTGAAAACGGAATTATGTGCTATCTGCCTGGGTCATAATATCAGTGATGTTGAACGATTGATTGCCTACGGTGCTGATAAGGTCTACCTGGTAGATGACCCGGCTCTAAGCAACCATCCAGAAGATTTATATGCCGGGGAACTTACCAGGCTGATTCAGGAACACAAGCCAGAGATAGTTCTTGCCGGTGCCACTTCATTAGGGCGTTCGTTTTTTCCCAGAGTAGCGGCTATCTTAAAGACAGGGCTCACTGCCGATTGCACCGACCTTGAAATTGATACCGAGAAAAGGCTGCTGCTCCAGACCCGCCCTGCCTTTGGCGGCAACATCATGGCCACCATTATCTGTCAGGCGCGGAGACCCCAGATGTCAACAGTCCGCCCCCGGGTCTTCAAGAAAAATACTCAAGATGGAAGAAAGGGACAAATAATAAAGGTTGACTTCGATAAAGAACACATCACCTCAAAAACCAAGCTGTTGAATTTTGTTGAGGATTTAACGGAAAGGGTGAAAATTGAAGATGCCGATACCATCGTTTCCGGGGGGAGAGGACTGGAAAAGGCAGAAAACTTCCAGCTTCTGGAGGAACTGGCGTCGGTAATGGGGGCAGCACTGGGTTCATCCCGACCACCAGTAGATGATGGGTGGATTCCATATTCCCATCAGGTGGGGCAGACAGGCAAGACGGTTCGCCCCAAGCTCTATATTGCCTGTGGCATCTCCGGGTCAGTTCAGCACATGGCCGGTATGCAGACCTCCGAAACGATTGTCGCCATTAATAATGACCCCAGCGCGCCTATCTTCGAAATTGCAACCTACGGCATCGTCGGCGACCTGTTCAAGGTAGTGCCAATGCTGGTAGAGAAGCTGAAGAACCAATAAAAATGACTATCTATTCGGACTATGACCTTTTCGCCTGGGTCTATAACAAGCACTGGGGTGAGAGCTTCGTTCAGCTAATATTTCCTCTAATAGAGAACCTTATCCTGCAATATATTCCACCAAAAGCCCGTATTCTCGACCTCTGCTGCGGCACCGGGCAACTTGCCCAGATGCTTATAGACCGTGGCTATCAGGTAACCGGGTTGGATGGGTCTAAGGAAATGCTCCGCTTTGCTCGCGAAAATGCACCTGATGGCGAATTTATTGTCGCTGACGCTCGCTCCTTCAAGCTACCGGATATTTACCACGCCACGGTCTCTACTTTTGACAGCCTTAACCACGTCATGACCCTGGAGGAGTTGACATCCGTCTTCCGCAATGTATATGCCGCCTTGCGTAAGGGCGGACTGTTTCTTTTTGACCTCAACATGGAAGAAGGGTATATGACAGACTGGAATGATAACTTTGGTATTGTCGAGGAAGACCATGTCTGCGTTATTCGCTCAAACTATAATCAAGAAGAACAGATAGCCCAATTTGACGCTACCATATTCTATCCAGAAAACGGCTGGCAGCGCTCTGACCTGACACTCCTTCAGAAGTGCTATTCAGAATTAGAAATACTATCCGCCCTAGAAGTTGCCGGTTTTACCGAGATTCATTCATATAGCTACAATTTGCAAAGCGACCTGATAGAACTAACCACAGATGCCGGAAGGGCTTTCTTTATTTGTCAGAAGCCACTGGAGACAAACGTCAGCTAATCAACCGCTCCATTCGGCACACAGACTAATGACTTATCATCCAAGGGTAGCGAGGGTGAGTAGAACAACACGGTCGCCTTCCTGAAGCTGAGGCTCCTCGTTATCAAAGTAAAAGCGCCCGTTGATATTGAACGCGTAATGCTCTGTTAGCCGGTCTTCCCCGGCACGAATAACAATCCCCTCCAGCGCCGGGATCTCACGCCTGAGCGCGGCAATAATATCTCCCAGCTTCGCTCCCTCCTCCAGCTCAGCCACTACCTCTCGCCACTCTGTAATATCAGGCGCCAGCCCGTACATCTCCACAACATACCTGACCATAGCACAGCTATTCCTCTTTTATTCAACCATGCTATCTTCTTAACAGCCGAATTTTAACTAACTATATTCATCGGCTGGGAGCTGCGAACAGGGCGGTAAACCCCAGCCGATGATAATATTCTCCAGGTCTATAGTTCCTGAGCCATATATTATCGAGGTCCGGGTCCAGGAGTTGCCTGCGGCGGCCAGAGCTCTTCAGCTATATCATCAAGACCCAGTTCCAGCAATTTATTTCTGCTCGGTTTGGTTGTTACCCTATCCCAATCCAGGGCACCAAGGCTCCAGTATACTTGAGCCTCAATGTCAGCCCTTACGCCAGCAAGCGGGCCCTCTTTCTGGGGAGGGTCGCCAATTATTCTGGGATGCACCGTCCATTCCAGAGGGTTTATACCCTCGCGGAGGTTAAAGCAATGCCTTATATTGGCAATTCTCTCTCCGCACTTCAGTAGCTCATCCATCGAGCGCTCCCAGCCAGTCACAGCATTCATGAATTCTAACAGGTAATTCTTGCCGCCCGGTGCTCCCATGCCACCGCCACCAAATAAACAAATTCCAGCCGCATTAGTAACATGCCCGCGGAAGCCGCTGGGACCAAAACCCTGAGTATGCCGGCCAGGCGTAGCATCCATCTGGTAGCGAGCAGCACCAACCTGTCCCGGACGTTGACCGAGCTTCGGGTCATGCATCCCCAGTTCCTGCCCTCCTATATGTACTGCGAACTGCTCGGCTCCCTTTCCTATCTTTTCGGCGGCTACCTTTACTCCGTCGGCCAGGATATCACCCAAACCTTCCCTCTTAGCCATCTTCTCGGTCATGGCTACTATGGCGCTATGATTACCCCAGGTAAGTTCAATGCCATCGGTGTCCGCTTTAGTAATGATACCGTTCTCGTAGCACTCAATAGCGAAGGCGATGATGCAACCACCGGAGATAGTATCCAGTCCATAGCTGTTACATATGTGACTAGCCATAGCTATTGACTCGGTATTATCGTTGAGGCACATAGTTCCAAAAGTGCCTTGGGTCTCATACTCTGGTCGGCGGTTGCCCTTCGGGTACTTATACTCGCCTGTCCCCGCTTTCAGAGATGCTTGACAGGCAATAGGGCAATGCCAGCAGGCTTCATGTCTTTCCAGATTAGCTATTGCGGCATCACCACTAAGCCCTGAGGCATCAGCGAAGTCTACGATTCCAACGCCACCCCAGTTCTTAACCGGGGTGTCGCCGCTATGTGCTGACCGTACTGTCATTGCAGTGGTGCCATATTTCTGCATACTCTCTACATGAAGCTCAGCTATATTCTCCCTCCTCAGCTGGTCAGCTCTTTCCTTATTGGCCATAGGAACTTCTATGTTTCCTCTTACTGCCACTGCCTTGAGCTTCTTGGAGCCCATTACTGCCCCTAAACCGGAGCGTCCAGCAGCAGCGCCCCGCTTGGTGATAATACAGGAGATTAGAGCAAGTTTCTCGCCAGACGGACCGATGCAGGAAGCACAGGTTTCTTTACCATGTTCATCCCGCAGCATGTCCTCGGTTTCATAGGTATCCTTTCCCCAGAGTTTACTCGCGTCTCTCAGTTCAGCTTTCCCATTATCAATAAATAGATAAACTGGTTTGTCCGCTATACCGTTGAAGAAGACGGCATCGTAGCCAGCGAACTTGAGGTTAGGACCAAAATCCCCTCCGGAATTAGCATCTCCCCATCCGCCAGTGATGGGCGATTTTGCCACGACCTGGTACCGGGTACCCACAATGTGAGGAGTACCGGTAAGAGGGCCGGTAATCAGGCCAAGGGTATTTTCAGGTCCTAGAGGGTCTACCCCACCCTTCTGGCGGCTATAAATGAGCCTAGCTCCGATACCGTAGCCTCCGACAAAGTCTCGATAGAGACTCTCCTCAGGTACCTCTTCTCTGATTTCTCCTGTGGAAAGATTCACAAACAAAATTTTTCCCATGTATCCTCTAGCCATTTCTTCCTCTCCTCCTTTCCTTTACAATTTCCCAATTACCAATTCTACCCTCTGGTTCAATCTAATGTCAATGACACAATTCCGAGGTTGTTTAGTAACCCATCCCCCTGAGGCGCCCAGAGAAATTAGGGGGATGAGGTTGATAAACAATCTGCAATGACGATGGGGCAAGATTGACGCAGGCAAGCGGCTTTGTTTATAATAGAGTAACTTCAAACACAGTTCAATTGTGGCTTGGCAAGAATCTGGGCTCGGAGACAACTATCCATCTTTGAGCAGATTTTAGCAGGAGGGGTGGAATATGGCGCAGATAAATGTATCCCAGCAGCTTAAGGCGCCCATAGGGTCAATACGAAACTATGAAGTGAACGAGACTGTTAATATTGATGGTGTTGACGATATAGTGCAGGGCGAGGTTAGGCTGATGCGTACTGACCGTGGTATCCTGGTCAGGGGTACCTTGCACACTGAGATTGAACTCACCTGCAGCCGCTGTTTAAGCCTGTTTAATTACCCGCTTACTCTCGATATCGAAGAGGAGTATTTACCTACTATAGATATAGTTACGGGGGCTGCATTACCCTTAGCCGATGAACCTGGCTGTTTCACCATTGATGAGCATAACATCCTTGATTTAACTGAGGCTGTGCGTCAGTATGCACTACTGACTATTCCCATGAAACCGCTTTGTCATCAGGAGTGTTCTGGGCTGTGCCCCATCTGTGGTGCCAACCTTAACCACTCATCCTGCAACTGCCCGCCCGAACCTGCAGACCCTCGCTGGTCTGAGCTAAGTAAACTGGTTTTAACTAACAGTAAAGCATCAGCAAACAAAGAGAAAGGAACAAAGTAGATTATGCCACCTTTACCAAAGAGGAAATACGCTAAGGCGCGTCGGGGTAAGAGACGTAATCACCTTGGGTTATCTCCTCCCGTTCTTATCAATTGCTCACAGTGCAATACCCCTAAGCTACCGCACCACGTTTGTCCCACCTGTGGTAGCTACAATGGTAGAGAAGTTATCGAGATTAAAAGCCCTAAACCCAAGGCTAGCTGAGGAAGAGTGAGCTGTGCTCAAAACGGCTATCTGTGACCTCTTTGAAATCAAGCACCCAATTATTCAAGGAGGAATGGCTCATGTAGGCACAGCCGAGCTTGTCTCGGCTGTCTCCAATGCCGGCGGGCTGGGTATTATTGGCTCAGGTTTTTACGAACCAGATTGGGTAAGACAGCAAATACACCTGACCAGGCAGCAAACAAGCAAGCCCTTCGGTATAAATATCCAGTTAGCATCACCCTTTGCCAAGCAGGTTATAGAGGTTGCACTGGAAGAACAGGTAGCCATAATTTCCACCGGCGCTGGTAATCCAGAGCCTTACATTCCCAGATTTAAGCAAGCAGGGATGAAAGTTATGCCGGTAGTCAATAGCGTCACCCTTGCCAAACAACTGGAGAGAGCCGGCGCCGATGCTATTGTAGCCGAAGGTACGGAGTCCGGAGGGCACGTAGGAGAAACAACAACAATGGTCTTGGTACCTCAGGTGGTGGATAGTGTGCGCATACCGGTAATAGCTGCTGGTGGTATCGGTGACGGGCGGGGACTGGCGGCCGCTCTGGCTCTCGGCGCTAAAGGTATCCAGATGGGAACTCGCTTTGTCTGCAGCACTGAGTCTATTGCCCACCCAAGATATAAACAGAAAATTCTGGAGGCGCACAACTCTTCGACAGTGGTTACCAGACAGATTTTGGGGTTTCCCCAGCGCAGCCTGCAAAACAAACTGACAGACCAGTTTCAGGAGCTGGAAAAGGCTGGCTTATCCAAAGAGGAACTGGAACTATTCGATAGAGGCAGAATGTACCTTGGTCTAATCGAGGGTGATATTGAGGATGGCTCGCTGCTAGCCGGACAGATTGCCGGACTGATAAGAGAAATTAAACCGGTCAAGGTGATTATTGAAGAAATAGTAGCAGAGGCTGAGACAATAATCACCAGCCTCAAGAATTTTTACAGGGAGGATTAGCTATGACTGAGCCTGGGAAGGTAGCCTACGTTTTCCCCGGGCAGGGTGCTCAGACAGTAGGCATGGGTCGTGACCTTTATGATAATTTTGGTTCAGCTAAAGCCATCTTTGAGCAGGCCGACAAAGTTTTGGGATTTCCCCTATCCAGATTGTGCTTTGAGGGACCGGAAGATGAGCTTGGTCTGACCATCAATACCCAACCCGCGCTGGTAACAATCAGTTTTGCTTGCTTAAAAGCTATCCAGGAAATGGCTGACAGCAGTCTGCCAGCGCCTGCTTTTGTCGCCGGCCATAGTCTGGGTGAGTACACGGCACTAGCGGCATCCAATGTGCTCGATTTTGCCACCACTGTTTATCTGGCTAGAGAAAGAGGGCGGTTAATGGATGAAGCTGGACTCAAAAAGCCCGGAGGTATGGTAGCCATAATTGGACTTGACGAGGCTTCACTGGCTGAGGTGTGTAATAATACCGATACCAAAATTGCCAATTTTAACTCCCCGGGTCAACTGGTAATCAGCGGGGCAATGGAGAACCTACCTAAAGCTGCAGAGCTAGCCCAGGATAAAGGAGCCAGCCGCATCATCCCCTTACAGGTAAGCGGTGCTTTCCACACACCATTGATGCAGGCAGCCCAGGAAGCTCTATCTGAGATTATAGCTACCCTTGACTTCCAGGACCCTTCTATTCCTATTATAGCTAATACAACTGCACAGCCACTGACTACTGCTGAACAGGTAAAGCTAGAACTTACTGACCAGTTATGTAATAGTATTCAGTGGCAGCGCTCAATCGAGTACATGGTCAATGATGGTGTATCTACCTTCGTTGAGATAGGACCGGGAAGAGTGCTTAGCGGCCTCATTAAACGAATAAACAGGGATGTCACTACCCGGAACATAGGTGATGCTGAGGCTATAAAGAATTTGAAGTAGGTAGATTGCGGGATAAAGTTGAGGGGGTAATGGATGGACCTTTCTAATAAAGTGGCTATAGTTACTGGCAGTGGTCGGGGCATAGGAAAGGCTATTGCCCTGAAGCTGGCTGAGGTAGGGGCTACGATTGTAGTCAATGACATCGGTGAAGCCTCTCCCCTTGAGAGTGTGGCTGAAGAAATCAGGGCGATGGGACGAGAAAGCCTGGCTGTTCTGGCTGATGTCAGCTCATCGTCAGATGTGAACAGGCTGGTAGAAACAGCGATGACCACCTGTGGGAAGGTTGATATTCTGGTTAACAATGCTGGAATCACTCGAGACCAGATTGTACTGCGGATGTCAGACGAGGACTGGGACAAGGTAATAAATATTAACCTGAAGAGTGTTTTCCTCTGCACCAGGGCTGTACTGAGGCATATGATCAGACAGCGCTGGGGCAGAATTATTAGTATGGCCAGTATTGTCGCTATAGTGGGCAACGCCGGGCAGGCTAATTATGCCGCAGCTAAGGCTGGTGTTATTGGCCTTACCCGAAGTGTTGCCAGGGAGGTAGCCTCACGAGGCGTTACGGTTAACGCTATCGCTCCCGGCTTTATTGAGACCCAGATGGCCCAGCAACTGAATGAAAACCGCAGGCAAGAGCTTCTAAGTCGTATTCCTCTTGGTTACCCGGGCACGCCTCGCGATGTAGCTGAAGCGGTAGCCTTTCTGGCTTCTGAAGAAGCCAGGTATATTACGGGGCATGTGCTGAATGTTGACGGAGGTATGGCTGGGACATAGCCATGAACACAATTGATTCTTACCAGTTTGGTGAGATAGTAATCAATGGTAATAAGTATTCATCAGATGTAATCATTTTCCCCGATAAGGTTATAGATAACTGGTGGAGAAAGGCAGGGCATGAATTATGCCTTGAGGATATAGCCGAGGTTCTAAAGGAAAACCCGGAGGTGCTGTTAGTTGGCAGCGGAGACTCAGGTTTGATGAAGGTATTGCCCGAGGTGGAAAAGATAGCTAAAGCTCAGGGAATTGAGCTAATTGTGGATACTACCGACAGGGCGTGTGAAACCTACAACCAGCTTTGTCATTCTCGGAGGCTGGTTGCAGCTCTCCACCTCACCTGCTGAAAAGGCTAGAACAGATTTAAATTCCCTGCCCGGCCTTTTCATTGCAGAAGAATTCTTGTTTTACCCTTGTCGCTTAGTAGGCTCTGTTTTCGTCATCACTAAAGGCATCTCACAATTGACCTTATATTTCTCATTTGCTAAACTCGATTTAGAATATACATTGGTGCTATAATATTAAGATTTAGACGGGTGATAATTTATGGTAGGGGTACGACGAAGGGCCAGAGCACTTGCTCTCCAGGCATTATATGAAATTGATACTGCCGGACATAGAGCAGAAGAGGTGCTAAATCGTCTTCTTGATGAGGAGAGATTACCTGAAGAAAATGCCAACTTTGCTCATGATTTGGTAACAGGTGTTATCCAGCACAAGGAGAAGATTGACCAGAATATTCAAAGTTTTGCTCCTGCCTGGCCTTTAGAACAGCTACCAGTAATCGATAGGAACATTCTCAGGCTTGCAATATTCGAGATTTTAATTGATAATAAAGTACCGATTAAAGTAGCCATCAATGAAGCGGTTGAGCTAGCTAAAACCTTCGGTGCTGATAGCTCTTCAAAGTTCGTTAACGGAGTTTTAGGTTCAGTTAGCACTCTGGCCAATAGATAAAGAATCCTAAGAAAGGGGGAGAAATTGGCAACCATTTTCGAGCGTGTTAAGGGGATAATTGTAGAACAGCTAGGTGTGGAGGAAGAGGAGGTAGTATCGGCAGCTAATTTTGTTGATGATTTAGGCGCCGATTCCCTGGATCTGGTAGAACTGATAATGTCTCTGGAAGAGGAATTTAGCGACGCATCCAAGAAAATTGAGATACCGGATGAGGATGCTGAAAAGATAGTATCTGTCCAGGATGCTGTTGATTATATTAAAGACCTGGGTATTCAGGATTCATAGGCAGGAATTTCAATTTGATTAAAGCAGTATTCTTTGACTGGTTTAATACTCTGGCTTTATACAGCCCACCACGAGAAGAATTACAAAGTCAGGCTCTTCGGGAATTCGGCATTGATATCTCACCGGAGAAAATGAGACCTGCTCTTTTAATTGCTGATAGATATCTTTTTGAAGAATATGCCACTTCCCCGATATCAAAGAGAAGTCCTGAAGAGCAGGCTAAGATTTATGCTCGTTACCAGCAGACGGTATTAACCGAGGCCGGAGTTGACGTTTCTTATAGCTCTGATACCTTGGCAAAAATCATGAAGAAGGCGCGGGAGCTATACAAAGATATCAGATTCGTCCTTTTCGACGATGCGCTACCAACCGTTAAAAAATTGAAGGAACAAAACCTGACCCTGGGATTACTGACCAATATGGCTTCAGATATGAAGCCGGTTTGTAGTGAGTTAGGTCTGGAACCCTATATTGACTTTATTGTTACCTCGGCCGAGGCCGGAGCTGATAAACCACAGCCACAGATATTTCTGACGGCTCTAGAGCGAGCCGGAGTAGAAGCCTCGGAAGCAGTTCATGTTGGTGACCAGTATAAACTAGATGCCGTCGGCGCTATGGGTGTGGGTATTAAGCCCATACTTATTGACCGCTACAACCTGTTTCCAGAGGTAACCGATTGCCCTCGCGTTCAAAGCTTGGCTGAAGTAACTGAATACCTCTAGTAGAGTTTCCCCCCTTGTGCTTTATCTCCCCTGCAATTTTATCCGTTATGTCTCGTAGCTGAGCATAAACGCGATATCAAGTGCAAGTATGAAATCACCAACAACTCCCACCTACTTCAGGCTTAGCTCCACTATAGTAACCCCTGTCCCCCCTTCCCCATACTTACCGAGCCGGTATGACTTAACCAGTGGATGTTTCGCCAGTTGCTCATGGGCTGTTTTCCGCAGGGTTCCTGTCCCTTTACCATGAACCACTTTAACCCGGTACAAGCCAGCCATAAAGGCATCATGAATGTATTGGTCCAGCTTTAATAGAGCCTCATCTACGGTAAGATGACGGAGGTGTACTTCATCTATCATTGGCATTGTAATGGCATAACAGTTATTTTAGCCTATTCTAGTATTATGGTTACAGGATTGAAACTAGGTTCCTTTACCTGTTAGTCTTGTCAGTCTGTTTTCTATCCTGCTCTTTCTTCTTCGCTTGCCTAGCATAGATAAAAATAAGGATAAAGCTAAACAAAGCCATACCGCCAATAATGACATTAGCCGGCCAGGGCATTGCCACTACACTGACAATCAACAGTATAAGAACTAATATCATAATAATTTCGATTATCCTGGTCATAACAGAATCTTTCTACATACCCGGCTTTCAGGTTTCGCTACTATTATACACCATACACCTGAAGAAGACGGCCAAAATAAATTTGACAGACATTATCACAGTTGCTAAAGTTTGGCTTGTAGTAAAAACGAAAGGAGAAAGTGGTGGATTTTCAAGATTGTATTAAATTCGCCAATGACGTTCATACCTGCTATCTTGCCACCGCAGAAGGAGACCAACCAAGGGTTAGAGCCCTAGGATTATTCTTTGCTGATGACACAGGATTCTACTTTCAGACAGAGTCTGTAAAAGCTCTTTATAAGCAACTGGAGAATAATAGAAAGGTAGAAGGATACTTTCATGCCACGAGACCTGGACCTGATGCTGGGAAAGTGATGAGAGTATCAGGTGAGGTCGAGTTCATTGATGATATAGCCATAAGGACACAGGCTCTTGAGAAAAACCGCGTTTTGAAGGAGCTTGGTGTAACCAAACCAGAAGACCCCCTGCTAGTAGTATTCCGCATATTCAAAGGGGAAGCTTACTTCTGGACAATGGCAGACAATATGAAGGAGTCTGAAATAGAAAGAATAAAGTTTGGAAACTGAGATAAGAAACTGGACTGCACCCCTATGATTGGACAGATAGGGGTAGGAGGGTCTGGCGGGGTAAT
>CAYNFT010000061.1:0-601 GCA_964396535.1 uncultured Dehalococcoidales bacterium
TGCCTGCCCGCAAATGGAGGAGGTAACCCCCATGCCCTTGGCCACTTTAATAGCTTTTTCTAAAGATATCATCACTGCTTCATCCCGCTCGTCAAACGTATCAGCTAACTTGGCACTATCCCGGTCAATACCCAGTGTGAGCTGGGTTAAGTCATTTGAGCCGATAGATATGCCATCAATACCGATGGCCAGGAACTTGTCTAGAAGGATTATATTGGATGGCACTTCAACCATCATCCATATTTTGAAATCTTCAGAGCGTTTTAGTCCCTCGGCCTCCATGATTTTTAATGTTTGAGCCAGCTCATTAACAGTACGAACAAAGGGAATCATAACCCAGAGATTTTTATACTTCTCCCTTACCTTCTTTATGGCGGCCAGTTCGAGCTTGAAAGTCTCTATATCGGTGATGTACCGTGAAGCTCCTCTATAGCCAAGCATGGGATTCTCTTCAACCTCTTCGTACTCTTCCCCACCCTTCAGGGCTCTATACTCATTGGTCTTGAAATCGTTGGTTCGATAGACTACCTGGCGGGGATGGAATGCCTTGGCGAAAGCAGTTAGCCCTTCGGCAAGCTTATCAACAAACTCGTTGCCTCGA
>CAYNFT010000061.1:611-12927 GCA_964396535.1 uncultured Dehalococcoidales bacterium
CTTATCATATAGCTGGGGTGCTCACCAATCTGAGCGACCATGAATTCAGCTCGTAATAGACCTATACCATCTACATCACGGGAGGCTACCCGGTCAACCAGCTCTGGTTGAGCCAGGTTCACCAGAAGCTTGGTTTTGGTCTTTATCTTTTCCCTGGCTCGAGTCTCAGCTTCTTCGGCAATCTCGACTTTACCGTCATAGACCTTACCACTGGAACCGTCCACTGTAATAATCTGTCCATCTTTCAATGTCGCCATAGCATCCCCGGTACCAACAATGCAGGGTATGCCTAGCTCCCGGCTGACGATAGCGGCGTGCGCTGTCCTACCGCCGCGGTCGGTGACGATAGCCGCTGCCCGTTTCATTGCCGGCACAAAGTCGGGGGTGGTCATTTCGGCAACCAGAACATCACCGTCCAGTACTTTGTCTATCAGGGAGGGGTCGGCTACTAATTTAACTGGCCCAACAGCAATACCGGGACTGGCAGGTGCCCCTGATAGCAAAACCGGAGCGGAAATTTCTCGGGTAGCTTCAGCCACTTCCCGGATAGTCGTTACCGGACGGGTCTGCACAATGAAGATTTCCCCCTTCTCTTTTGCCCATTCAACATCTTGGGGGAACTGGTAATGGTCTTCCAGACGTTTTCCCATTTCAGCCAGAAAAATTATGTCAGCGTCGGTTATTTTTTGTTGTGCCTGCTCCTCGGGAGTCAGGTCTACCTTGACATTATCCTCCTTACCGGCAATACCCTCTTTCTTTACCAGCTTCCATTCCTGACGCTTGATTTCCTTGTCCAGGATTTTCATCCCATCTTTGCTGACAGTGTAATGGTCGGGAGTGACATCTCCGGAAACAATCATTTCACCAAGTCCGAGGACAGCTTCAATAGTGATCGTTTCCCTGTTACTGGTATTTGGCTCTATAGTAAACATTACTCCGGAAGCCTCGGATTGTACCATTCTTTGCACCGGGACAGCAATGCCAACCTTGAAGTGGTCATAATTTTGCTGCACTCTATAGAAGACAGCTCTGGCTTCAAAGAGTGACGCCCAGCACTCCTGCACAGCGACTACTACCTCTTTATCGCCCTGCACATTAAGGAAGGTTCTTTGCTGGCCGGCAAAGGAAGCTTCAGGCAGGTCTTCAGCGGTAGCTGAAGAACGCACCGCAACCAGTCCTCTGCCCATTTTTATATAAGCCTGCTCAATCTCCTTAGCTATTTCAGGAGGCATAGCAGCATCTGAGATTAGCTGCCTCACCTGAGCGGCAACCTGCTGAAGCTGTCTGCTATTATTAACATCTACAGGTTCAAGCAGTTTGCGGAGTCTATCAATTAGTTTTGTTTGTCGCAGGAAGTCAAAGTAGGTATCAGCGGTTACGATAAAGCCCTGCGGTACAGGTATACCAGCATTGGTCATTTCGCCTAGATTAGCCCCTTTACCACCGACCAAAGGCACATCATCTTTGGTGACTTCATTAAACCAAACGACAGCCTTTTGACCTTCTTTCATAATTGTGTCTCCTTTTTAGCTGAGGTTTAAAAACTTTACCCGTTTATTATACCATAATCAAGGTGTTTTAACTAAGGAAAACATGGTAAAGGTAGACTATTCCTAGTTGACAGTGGTAATTAAGTGGGTTAGAATTAGGGGTGCAGGCTGGCGATTGGAGGAGGTTTTGTTATGGTTGAGATGGTTATTGACAGTATCCGGGTTAGTCTGATGAATTATCAGCGTGTGGTAATTCTTAAGGAGAAAATAGCAGACCGCTACCTGCCAATCTGGATTGGCCCAGCTGAGGCAGATGCCATAGCAGTGAAACTGCAGGGGGTTAATGTCCCCAGACCTCTGACTCATGACTTGTTGCGTTCAGTCATTGATACTTTGGGGGCTAGTATCAACTCTATCGTCGTCAGCGATCTTAAGAATGATACCTTTTTTGCCAAGATTGCTCTTGATGTAGATGGGGGGCAAGTTGAAGTTGATTCTCGCCCCAGCGATGCGCTGGCGCTGGCAGTGAGGGTGGGAGCACCTATCTATGTTGAGGATTCGGTCATGGATAAAGCAGGTATCTTACTAGATAAGGAGACAGGTAAACCTATTTTTGAAGATAGTGAAAAAATTGATAAGGAAGGTAAGAAGGTTAGTGATGAAGAGTTGAGGAGGTTATCAGCTTTTCGTGATTTCATAGACACCCTTGATTGGGAGGATTTTGATAAACGTAAATCTTGAGGCAGGAATTTACAAGCTGTTTTTGAGTTGATAATAAAAAACCCTACGATTGATTTCTGTAGGGTTTTTTGATGCTAAAAGAGAGTCCGACGGTATCGCAGTGCTTGACCAAGAGAGGTGCTTGGGCAACAGAGAGTTTTGCGCTCTCTACAGTTCAGTGGATGTACTTGACCTGAACAGGTAGATTTGATATGCTTCCTACGGCATGAGCAGGTGGGTAGCGGCGCTGAGGCTGATAGGGGTGGGGTGGTATATCGGGATTTGTATTGTTTTGGGTGTGCTTGGTGGTCTCTGGCTTGATAACAAGTTTAATACTAAGCCTATCCTGGCAATAGTTGGCTTAGTTTTAGGAATTATTTTAGCCTTTTACGGTGTTTATCATATGCTGTTACCTCTTATCAGGAATAAAAAGAACAAGGAGGACAGCTAGTGCCTAAACGGCGCGTTCTTGGCTGCTCATTCCCGGTATTTATCGTGGTTTTGGTTGTCGTCCTTGCCCTCTTTGTGGTGGGCTTTATTGCCGGTCCTCTGGGTAAGGGCATGTTCGGTGATTTAGGATTACCGAGCTGGCTTAGCGTTTCCCAGCCACATCCCGAGCTTCCTGCCGAAGAGGTTTTCCATTTGTTCGGCTTCCCGATTACTAACAGCATCATTGCTGCCTGGGTTACGATTATTATTCTGGTGGGGCTTTCTTACGCGGTTACACGTCGGATGAAACTTATCCCCGGCAGGCTGCAAGCTGCCTTTGAGTTTCTGCTTGGCTGGCTCTACGACCTCTGCCAGAGTGTTGCCGGTGAGGAAAACGGACGTAAATTCTTCCCTATAGTAGCTACTATCTTTCTCTTCGTTGGTTTTAATGCCTGGCTCGCTCTGCTGCCTGGTTATGGTTCAATAATTGTGCATACTGCTGAAGGTGAGGTGCACCTGCTCAGGCCGGCCAATACTGATATTAACATGCCCCTAGCTTTAGCTCTGGTTACTTTTGTCTTCGTTGAATTCTTTGGACTGCGGACTCTTGGCATCCGTTACCTGAGTAAGTTCCTTAATGTCAGGGAGTTCTTCGGTGGTGTGAAACAGGTATTCAAGGGTAAAATCAAGGATGGTTTATTTGGATTATTCACCGGGGCGATTGGCATTTTTACTGGACTTCTGGAGGGTTTAAGCGAGTTGATTCGCATTATCAGCCTTACCTTCCGACTTTTTGGCAATATGACGGCTGGCGAGATATTGCTTTTAGTAGCAATGTTCCTTATTCCCTGGGTCTTTGCCTTACCATTCTACGGACTTGAGTTACTTATCGGTTTCATACAGGCTATTATCTTTGGTGGGCTGACTCTTATATTCCTTACAATGGCTGTGGAATCTCATGAAGAAGAGGCGCACTAAGCAGGAATATTTGTTATTGATGGGACAGGAATTAATAATACTGAACTTTATTAAGGAGGTTAGGTATGGATCCTGAAGTAATGAAAATGCTGGCGATAGGGGTGGCGGTTGGTCTGGGAATGTTGGGGCCAGCCCTGGCTCTCGGGCTTATTGGTTATTCGGCTTTACAGGGAATAGCCCGTAATCCTGAGGCGAGGGGCCCCATTTTCACTAACATGATTCTTGTAGCCGGCCTTGCTGAGGCTATCGGGATCTATGTCCTGATTATAGGTATCATACTGGCTATGATTGTATAGTAAAATCAATAAGGAGGTAATTATGGAACAGGACGGTATACCTCTTTCTATAGGCATAATTATTGGAGCGGCGATATTGGGAGCGACATTTATTGCTGGCATGGTACTCTTTGCGGTACTTTCTACTTTATAGTACCTTTGCTGGTTTCAAGTAGATTCATGCCATAAAAGGGGAGTGAAAATGGAAGGTATAGCTGGTCTCGGCATAAGTTTGCCAACATTGGTGGCACAGATTATTAACTTTGTCCTATTGTTTGGTCTGCTGTATCTGGTTGCCTATAAGCCTATTATGAGAATGCTTGATGAGCGCTCCAACAGGGTTAAGGAAAGTATGGAGCAGACTGAATCTATCAGGGAACAGGCAGAGCGTGCCGAGGAAGAGGCTAAGGAGCGAATTGAGGCTGCCAGCAAGGAAGGGCAGGAGCTAGTAGCCAAAGCTGTGCGGACTGGGGAAGAAGTCAGGCAAAAGGCACAGCAAGAAGCTAAGCCAGAAGCTGAAGCTCTTATTGCCAGGGCGCGCCTTGAGATTCAGCGAGAGCGAGACGAGGCTATTGGTGAGCTGCGTCAGGAATTTACTGACCTGACTATAACAGCGGCAGAGAAGGTCATTGAGCAGTCATTGGATAAGGAAGCACATCGCAAACTTATCGATAAGGTGCTCGAGGAAAGCGAAACCCTGAAGAAGAGTTAGTTATTACATTGTAGGAGATAACAGTGGCTGATAGCGCTTATGCCATACGTCAGGCGCAAGAAGTGTTTAAGACTGCCCTTGAAAAAAGGGAGTTAAACAAATGGCAATCTGACCTGAGAAGGATTGCCAGCCTGGCTAAGGATGCTACACTTCTGGCATTGCTTGAAAACCCTGAGGTTTCTTTTGACGATAAAGCTGAAGTGCTGTCCGAACGGCTGGTTGAGGTAAATCCCGAAGCAATAAAGCTGGTGGCTGAGCTGGTGGCTAAGGGCAAGCTGGCTGTAATAGGTGAAATCGCTGACGAGTATCAGCGGCTAGTGGATGATTACCGTGGTATCGAAGGGGCTGAGGTTGCTGAGGTTACTACTGCTATCGAGCTTGATGATGAAGATAAACTAAAGTTAGCCCAGCGTCTCACTTCCATAGTCGGTAAGCCGGTGGTGCTTAAGCCTAAAGTAGATTCTAGCTTAATAGGCGGGATTGTAATTAGAGTTGGTGATAAGCTTATTGATGGCAGCATCCGCAGTAAGTTAGAGGCTTTGAAGAGAGAAATGGGCAGGATTACTAAATAAGTAGTAGTCCGTGAGGTTAAGAGATAACCTCTTCAGAAGAAGAGGGGAGGTAACTCAGATGACAACAAAAGGGCAGGATATTGCTGCTGTTCTCAAACAGCAGATTGAGCGATTTGGTATGGCAGTGACCATGGTTGATGTTGGCACTGTGATTGAGGTTGGTGATGGTATTGCCAGGATTCACGGCCTAGCGGCAGCCAAGTATAATGAGCTGCTTCAGTTTCCTAATGAGATTATGGGAGTTGCCCTGAACCTGGAGGAAAATAGTGTATCTGCCGTCATCCTTGGTGACTACAGTAGCCTTAAAGAAGGGGATGAAGTGCAGTGCACGGGTCGCATTGCTGAAGTGCCGGTAGGTGATGACCTTATTGGCCGGGTAGTTGACCCTTTGGGTCGTCCTCTGGACGGCAAGGGTGCCGTAAAGAGCGATAAGGCTCGAGCTATCGAGCGAGTTGCTCCCGGAGTTGCTTTACGTCAGCCGGTAAACACCCCCGTGCAGACCGGTATTAAGGCAATAGACAGCATGATTCCCATAGGGCGGGGACAACGAGAGCTGATTATCGGCGACCGCTCAACGGGGAAGACAGCTTTGACTCTGGATACCATCATAAATCAAAAGGGCGGCGATTTAGCCTGTATTTATGTTGCTATCGGTCAGAAGGCATCCAAGGTAGCAAGGGTGGTAGCCACCCTGGAAGAATATGGAGCTATGGAGCACACGGTGGTGGTGGCGGCTAATGCCTCGGAGTCGGCTGCCTTGCAGTATCTTGCCCCCTACGCCGGTTGTGCTATTGGGGAGGAGTTCATGGAGCAGGGCAGGGATGCCCTGGTTGTCTATGATGACCTTTCCAAGCATGCCTGGGCTTACCGCCAGCTTTCACTTTTACTTCGTCGTCCTCCGGGACGGGAAGCCTATCCCGGGGATGTCTTTTATTTGCACAGTCGTTTGCTGGAGAGAGCCGCTAAATATGCTGATGAATATGGCGCTGGCTCGCTTACGGCCCTGCCAATTATTGAGACGCAGGCGGGTGATGTATCTGCCTATATCCCAACCAATGTTATCTCTATTACTGATGGGCAGATTTATCTGGAAACAGACCTGTTCAATGCAGGTCAGAGACCGGCAGTGAACGTGGGCTTGTCTGTATCACGGGTGGGGAGTACCGCCCAGACCAGAGCGATGAGGCAGGTAGCAGGAAGGCTCAGGTTAGAGCTGGCGCAATACCGTGAGCTAGCTGCCTTTGCTCAATTTGGTACTTCTGAATTAGACCAGGCAACCAGAGACCAGCTTGAGCGTGGGCGACGGACTACCGAAGTCTTGAAACAGGGCCAGTATAGCCCGATGTCAGTAGAGAATCAGGTTGTGATTTTGTATGCTGCCATTAATGGCCACCTTGATGATATCGCTGTAGAACAGCTGGCTGCTTTTGAGGTTGACTTACATCGATTTATGGAAGCAAATCATCCTGAGATAGGCGCGACTATTGCCAGGGAAAAAGATATTAGCACTGAGACAGAGGAAGCGTTAAAAGCGGCAATAGCCGCGTTCAAACAGGGAAGGGTTTAAGCAGAGCATGGCATACGAAAAAAAGCGTGCAAAAGGGAGGTGAGTCGTGGATATTCTTTATTTCACATGTCAGCATTGTAAAAACGACATAGCAGTTGCGCCTGTGTTTCATTTGCATAAAAACGGCACCAGAGATGATGCTACTGCAGTGTTTAGTTTTGATGAAAAGGGGCGAACAGGACGAGGGCGTTGTAAAATTTTATACGGGATTTCAGAATATGCCCCTTCTACTGCTGCACGAAGGATTACTGGAAAGCCAGAAAATGGTTGGATATATTGGAAGTTTGAAACTAAAGGGGGCAAAATTACACTGGATGAATTGCTGGGTTTTCTTTTTGAGGACAGGGTGATTAAGGGGGTAAAAAGAGAGTGATAAAGGAGAGTTAAAGAGGGGCGAAGCCCCTCTTAAGAAAAATCTTCCCCTTCCCCTTGTTAAGGGGAAGGGGATACAGGGGATGGGGTTCTAAAGATTAAAAGGGTGAGGTTGAGGATTGGCTGACATTCGGTTAATTCGGCGTCGAATAAGGGGCGTTCAAAGTATAGCCAAGATTACCCGGGCTATGGAAATGATTGCCACTTCAAAGATGAGACGGACACAGGAGCGTGGTTTAGCCGGACGCCCTTATTCTGAGAAAATCCGGCAGGTAATTGCCGACCTGGCTGCTATGCCCCGGACTGAGAGAGAGCTGCATCCCTTGCTTCAGCGCCGACCAATAACCAGAATAGCTATAGTGCATATCACTCCTGACCGTGGTTTATGTGGCGGGCTTATCGCTAACGTTAACCGCAGGATAGGCAATTTTATCCTGGAGCAGGGAGTGCCAGTTTCCCTTGTTTGTGTCGGTCGCAAGGGGCTTGATTTTATGAGACGGTCAGGTCGTGACATACGGGCTGAGTTCACCTGGCTTGGTGACAGTCCTAGCTATCTTGATACTTTACCTATATCACGAATTATCATCGATGATTACACTAACAATGTTATAGATGCTGCCTATCTGTCCTATACTCAGTTTGTCTCGACTATGGTACAGAGACCGGTGGTGCAGTCGATACTGCCGGTTGAACCAGCAGCTATACCCGGAGCGCAGAATGTAGATTATATCTATGAGCCAGGCCCAGATGCAGTCCTGGCAGGCCTTCTACCGCGATTTGTTGAAATGCAGATTTATCATGCTATTCTGGAGGCTATTGCCAGTGAACAGTCAGCCAGAATGGTGGCAATGCGGAATGCCACGGAGAATGCCGGGGAACTGATTGACGATTTAACCCTCATGTATAACAAAGCTCGTCAGGAGGCAATTACCAAAGAACTTCTTGATATTACAGGTGGGGTTGAGGCTATGACCAATAAGTAAGAGGGTTTATCGACGCCTGTAGACTGAGCAGGGTTTTGAAAGAGATGCGAACTCGGAACCACTCCAAATAAGAAAAGTTTGTGAGGTGAAAAGTGGCAAAAGGTAAAGTGGTTCAGGTAATTGGGACAGTAGTTGATATAGAATTCCCCCCGGATGAACTACCAGAACTTTTTAATGCTATTGAGATTACCACCGATGGTGATAAGGTGGTGCTTGAAGCTCAAGAGCACGTAGGTAATAACTGGGTACGGTGCTTGTCACTATCACCAACAGAGGGGCTTGGGCGGGGTGCTGAGGCTATAGATACCGGAGCAGCACTTAGTGTCCCGGTGGGTAGAGCCACCCTGGGGCGGCTGTTCAATGTTCTGGGTGAGCCATTGGATAATCTTGGTGAGGTCAAGGCTGAGGAGCAGTGGGCAATCCACCGTATCCCACCGAAAATTGAAGAGCAGGCAACTACCACTGAGATGCTGGAAACTGGACTCAAGGTTATCGACCTTGTTGCTCCCTTCACTAAAGGTGGTAAGGTTGGTGCCTATGGGGGTGCCGGCGTGGGTAAAACAGTCATTATACAGGAGCTCATCCGCAATATTGCCACCGAGCATGGGGGTTTCTCGGTTTTCGCTGGTATTGGGGAAAGGTCTCGTGAGGGTAATGACCTGTGGAACGAAATGAAGGCTTCAGGCGTAATTGACAAGACCGTCCTTGTCTTTGGCCAGATGAATGAGCCCCCTGCGGTTCGTCTACGTATTGGGCTAACTGGCCTGACGATGGCAGAGTACTTCCGTGATGTTGAGGGGCAGGATGTTCTGTTGTTTATTGATAATATTTATCGCTATACCCTGGCTGGTATGGAAGTATCAGCTCTGCTGGGACGTATGCCTTCGGCGGTAGGCTATCAGCCTACGCTGGCAACAGAGGTTGGTGAGCTGGAAGAGAGAATTACCTCTACCAAGAAGGGCTCAATAACCTCATTTCAGGCTGTTTATGTCCCGGCCGATGACTATACAGACCCCGGAGTGGCTACTACCTTTGGTCACCTCGACGGGGTTGTTGCCCTGGAAAGGTCTATCATGGAGCAAGGTTTGTACCCGGCGGTTGACCCGCTAGCTTCCACTTCCCGGATACTTGACCCCAACATCGTGGGTGAGGAGCACCATCAGGTAGCCCGTGAGGTGCAGAGGGTCCTGCAGCGCTATAAAGACCTCCAGGATGTAATCGCTATACTTGGTATTGAAGAGCTTAGCGATGAAGATAAGCTCACCGTTGCCCGCGCCCGTAGAATACAAAGATTTCTGTCCCAGCCGATGTTTGTCGCTGAGGTATTCACCAGCAGGCCGGGAAGGTATGTGCCGGTAGCAGAGACGGTACGTGGCTTTAAGGAGATTCTGGAAGGCAAGCATGATGAGCTACCCGAGCAAGCCTTTTATATGGTGGGGTCTATAGAGGAGGCTGTGGAACAAGCCAAGAGACTGGGGAGTGCAGTGTAATGTCTCCGATAAGGCTTGATATCGTTACTGCTGAACGTTTGGTTTATTCAGAGGAAGTGGATATAGTTGTTGCTCCAGGTATTGAAGGTCAACTGGGAGTTCTGCCTCATCATGCACCCCTGATGACTACACTGCAGGCGGGCGAGATGGTAGTGAGAAAGGGTGGTGAGGAATTTTCCCTGGCCATTTCCGGCGGCTTTCTTGAGGTGCGACCCGACCGAATTATCGTTCTGGCTGATACTGCGGAAAGGGATGATGAAATTGATTTAGCCAGAGCGGAAGAGGCAAGACGTCGTGCCCAGGAAAGACTCAGCCAACTTACTCCTGAAGTTGATAGGGCTAGGGCAGAAGCAGCCCTGCGCCGCTCACTGGCTCGACTCAAGGTGGTTGAGAAAAGGAGGAGAAGACGGGGAACCGTAACTATGTAACAAAAAAGCGGCTAGCTAGCCGCTTTTTTGTTTCTTGTTTAAGTTCAGTAACCCCTTAATAGGCTCAATAACCAGGTATCCTTTGTCAAGGTCAATATATCTTACTACATCCTCGATGGCAGGGATGAGAATCTCTCCCCTAGCTCCATTGACTACATAGGTATCAGTACTCGACGTGGTTAGAATTTCGGTGATTTCTCCCAGTGACTCTCCTTGAGTTGTTAGCACCTCTAGTCCGATGAGTTGAAAATGGTAGTATTGCCCTTCAGGCAGAATTTGAAGCTGACCGTGGTGTATCTCTAGCAGCTGCCCCCGTAGCTTTTCAGCATCTTCAATACTATCAATGGTGTTAAGCTTGATAATTGCCTGCGCCTTGCGCCACTCCACACTGTCAATGGTCGCAGGCTGGTGGTTAATATAAACCTTTGAGGAGGGGGCAAAGCGTTGTGGGAAGTCAGTTGCTACCTCTACCTTCAGTTGACCCTTGATACCCGAAGGCGATAGAATTTTGCCGATGGTTATGAATTCCGGTTCGTATGGCTTCATTACTGATTGTGGGGATTTTGTGGATTATTCTATAGCATACAGATTACCGTCATGCGAGCCTATGTAAACTATCCCGTTAGCTACAGCCGGGGATGAAGTAATTTTATCCCCGGTGAGGAAGTCCCAGAGCTTTTCGCCGGTGGCAGCATCTACAGCGTACAGCTTTCCATCTTCACTGCCCACAAAGATGGTAGAGCCTGCTACTGCAGGTGAGGACCTTACTGTACCCCCGGTTTCGAATTCCCAGAGCACTTCATGACTCTGTAGGTCTATGGCGAGTAGTTTGTTATTAAAGCCCAGGTACATGGTATCACCTGCGACCACGGGGGTAGAACTACTTCCTCTACCCAGAAAGAGCGACCATAAGGAGCCAGATTGGGGTGGGGGTTGTGGCACTCCTGGCCAACCCGCTGCCCATACTTGTACCCACCAGTGTTTGATTTCATGTTCCCGCCACACAGTTCGTGCCATACCGTCGACGGCGTATAATAAACCGTAATTGGTAACGAAATAGACGGTTCCATCGCTTACTGCCGGAGAGGAGTAAACCGGATAGTGAGTCCTATAGCGGAGTCGGCGCTGCCCGTTAACTGAATTAAGAACATATGAGTAGCCACCTCCAGACCCAACATAGACGACGCCGTTAGATATCACCGGTGAACAATAAGCAGGACTTCCGGTGTTGTATTCCCAGAGCATTTCCCCATCTACTGTGTCTACAGCATAGAGATAATAATCGTCGGAGCCGAAGTAAACCACGCCATTATTAGCTACCGCCGGGGAAGACCTGACCGGATATTTAGTCTTGAAATCCCAGATTTTCTCGCCGCTATTGGAGTCAAGTGCATATAAGTTGCCGTCATTTGAGCCGAAATAAACTGCTCCACTGGCAATTGCCGGTGAGGAGTCAACCCAACTGCCAGTCTTGTATTCCCAGCGTTTAGCACCGGTGTCTGCATCCAGAGCGTAGAAGTTAAAGTCCCGAGAACCAATGTAAATAGTGCCGTCAGCTACTGCTGGCGATGACTGAATTGAAGCACCAGTAGAGAAAGCCCACTTAAGTGTGCCCTGGGGTAGGGTTCCGCCTGTTTCAGCACTGCCGGAGTGACTTAAATCATGCCGGAACATAGCCCATTCACCGGGGAGGGAGTTGGAATTTACATCTTGAGGCGGCTTAACTACAATGTCGGTAAAGTAATATAAACTGAGGTAGACAGCAAACACGAAGGCTAGGGAAGCAAGGCCGATAGCTGCCATTTTGATTCTCTTTTTGCGCTTCAGGTAGGCCTTGCGGTGTCTTGTTACTTCCTCTAGCTCCTCAGTGGTTATCGGATTGTCCCCATGGAGCATTGCCCCCCAGCAATGCTGACAGAACCGTGTTCCCGCGGGATTAGCTTCATGGCACACGGGACATATAACCCAGAGTTCAGCTTCAGACTCAGAATCCATTGATAACCTCCGACTGTTCAGTGAAGGTGCCGGCTTCCCCGGCTAATTGCCCTGGACTTGTGCTTGCCAGTCCTCTTACTAATAGACTCCCCTAGACCTATTTTCCCCGCAAGCCCTGCATAGTTACTCTTTATATTATAAGACTGGGTATCTTATTTTAGGTGTTGTGGATTATTCTATGGCATACAGATTACCGTCATGTGAGCCTATGTAAACTATCCCGTTAGCCACGGCTGGGGATGAAGTAATCTTATCCCCGGTGAGGAAGTCCCAGAGCTTTTCGCCGGTGGCAGCATCTACAGCGT
>CAYNFT010000062.1:0-12795 GCA_964396535.1 uncultured Dehalococcoidales bacterium
ATGATGACCACTCAGGCAGTAGTGGCATGTATTACAGGGGACATGATGGGCCGCTGATATTCTGTCACCCTTTTTGTAGCGCTCCACCCCCTCCCCTACCTCCACAATCTGCCCGCCAATCTCATGACCCAGCACCAGAGGAGCCCGGTCCAGGCGATACCACTCCATCACGTCGCTACCGCATATGCCACAAGCCTCTACCCTTACCAGCAATTCCCCGAAACCTATCTGCGGGACAGGCATCTCTTCGAGCCGCACATCCCGGTTGCTATACCACATGGCAACACGCATTCTATTTCGATTGTCTATCAACCTCACCACCTGAATTTCTATAACCCTATCCCCTTTATCCCCTTCCCCTTAACAAGGGGAAGGGGTAGTTTTGTATAAGAGAGGCTTCGCCCCTCTTGAACTCCCTATTGCTTTTGTTGGAGAGGCTTCGCCCCTTCAACTCCCATTTTTGTATCTCTCTCCTCTAAGACTGATTCTTCAGAGTATCGTATACTTCTTGAGCTTCTTTCGGGGTTGCTTCCTGATGAATAATGACACGTATTGCCTTTATCATCGCCACCGGGAAATCATTCTGCCAGACATTCCGTCCCAGATTCACTCCGATGGCACCCTTCTGCATACCGTCATAGACAAACTCGAACACCTCAAGTTCGGTATCAACCTGGGGTCCCCCGGCCATAACCACCGGGACAGGACAACCCCTCGTTACCCTCTCAAAATCCTCACACCAGTACGTTTTAACCACCCGCGCCCCCAATTCGGCAGCGATGCGGGAGGCTAGAGAAAGATAGCGGGCGTCCCGTTTTTCAAGCTCCTTGCCCACAGCAGTAACCGCCATTACCGGTATACCATACCTTTCACCCTCGTTAACAAGCTTAGACAGGTTTAATAACGACTCTTTCTCATAGTCACTGCCAACAAAGATAGAAATGCCCACCGCTGAAACGTTAAGGCGGATAGCCTCCTCCATAGAGGTGGTAATTCCTTCATTAGCCAGGTCTTTCCCTACCATACTGGTGCCGCCAGATACCCTGAGAATAATTGGCTTTGCGTTGTCGGGGTCTACTGAGGAGCGCAACACGCCCCTGGTAATGAAGAGCGCATCAGCGTAAGGCAGCAGTGGCTCAATTGTTTTACGAGGTTCTTCTAATTTTCTTGTGGGACCCTGAAAGTATCCATGGTCTACCGGCAAGAACAAAGTATGCCCATCCGATTGGATAAGCTGCGCCAGGCGGTTCGCCATTCCCCATTCCATCTTGTAATCCTCCTTCCGAGCTTATGGTTTGTTGCCCCATGATAAAAGAGCTGGCTAAAACAGCTTCACTATTATACTACAAGACACAAATTTATTTGAATTAGATTGTTTATCAACCTTTTTGAATTCGCCAGGTTTGTAAAGGATAGAATCCCTCTATCTGGATAACAGGTTAAAACGCTTTAATGCCTGTGTCAGCACGATATTTGATGAACATACAACAAACAGTATACAATATTAAGTAAGGACTGCTTCAGAAGGAGAAAGTGGGATTGAAGATTCACCTTAAATACGACTTAGACAGTAATGAAACTGAACTGGAAACTCAAAGCAGCACGCTGGGTGACCTGCTCTTTGAGCTATCAAAGAAGTACCCGAATTCCAGATTTTTTAATAAGGACCGATGGGAAGTAAACTTCGAGTTCTTTGTGGAACTCAATGGGCAGATGCATGATACTCTCCCTCACGAACTGGATACCAAGTTGAAAGACAGTGACAAAGTAGAGATTTACCTGGGTAGTGAATTCCCAGAAGATTAGGAAAAGCAGATAACTGCAAACAACATAGATTTATCAATCAAAATATAATTATGTTACGTAGTGCCTCCCCTTTTTCCACAGACTCTATCGCCTCATTAATCTGTTCCAAGGAATATCGTGCGGTGATAAGCTCATCCAATTTGAGGCGTCCAGCCTGATATAGAGCCACCAGCTTAGGAATATCTACACTCAAGTTTGTTGTCCCCATAAAGCTGCCGGTAAGTATTTTTTCATTATCAATGAATTCCATTGGCGAACAAGAAAGGCTCTCCGTTGCCAGTCCGACGATGACCGTCATTCCTTGCCGACCTGACATAGACAAACCCTGACGTACGGCAGCAGTAACCCCAACCGTCACAATCACATAATCAGCTCCTCTTCCTGATGTCAGTTCCCGTACCGCCTGGATGGGGTCCTTCTCCTTGGCAGCGTTGAGTGTATGTGTCGCACCAAAATCCCGAGCCGTTTTCAGCTTGCTATCCAACATATCCACGGCAATAATTGGGTATGCTCCAGACAACGCAGCTCCCTGTACGGCATTGAGTCCAACACCTCCGACTCCAATTATAACTACGCTGCTGAGAGGCTCGACCTGTGCACAGTTAACCACCGCCCCGAACCCGGTTATAACTCCGCAAGCCAGAAGGGCCGCTTTATCCATAGGCATATCACTGGGTAACTGAACTACCTGGGATTTATCAACAATGGTGTACTCAGCAAAAGCAGCCGTTCTCAACCCATGGGCGATAGATTCTCCTCGTTTATTGCGCATACGGCTTTCTGTATTTAAGGGCCACTCAGCCTCGCACATGTGAGGGCGCCCACTCTTACAATACAGGCACTGCCCACAAGAACGTAAAAGTGATACGACAACAGCATCACCGGGCTTCACTGAGGTTACGCCTTCTCCTAGTTCTTCAATATAACCTGCGGCTTCATGACCGGGCACAAAAGGCAATTTCCCATCGAGTTCCCCTTTGATGAAGTGAATATCACTGTGGCAGACGGCTGCCACGGCAATTCGGACCTTCACTTCACCTTCCTGCGGCGGGTCTATGTCAACTTCCTCTACCACCAAGGGCTTGTTAAATTCGTAGCAAACAGCAGCTTTCATCGTAACCTCCTCTCTGCGAAAGGATAAACCCCTTCCTATGGTATTGTCAATAACCTCCACACATTACACAAAATAATCATCTGGTTAACGCCTGCCAAGCACCTGAAGAGCTTAGGCTAAAAAGTCTAAAGATGCTACAATCTAGTCCCAGGCGTAAGAATTGGCTTTAGCTTGTTAGAAAGCTTGACAGCCAGCAGGCAAGGGTTTTAGCATAACTATAACAGTCGATATGGTAAACCTTGAATGGAAATATGTATCCATAACGCTTTGATGGTATTTTCCATTGTTTCTCTATCTTCAAGATAAAAGGAGAAAGCTATGGCTGGACCTCTGGAGGGTATCAGGATTTTAGACCTTAGCTGGGTTTTGGCAGGGCCTTTTGCTACCATGGTTCTTAGTGACCTTGGGGCAGAGGTAATCAAGGTCGAAAAGCCACAAACTGGAGACCTGGCACGGGGTAATGGACCATTTATCGATGGAGAAAGCTCCTATTTCCTAAGCCTCAACCGAGGGAAAAAGAGCATCACCATTGACCTGCAAACTCCTCAGGGTAAACAGGTCTTTCTGGAACTGGTGAAAAAGGTTGACGTAGTAGTCGAGAACTTTGTTCCCGGGACGATGAAGAGATTGGGGCTGGACTACGAGGTACTGAAAAAGCAGAATCCTGGGCTCATCTATGCAGCCATATCCGGGTTTGGTCAGACTGGCCCCTATGCTCACAATCGTGCCTTTGATATTATTATTCAAGCAATGGGCGGGATGATGAGCATCACCGGCGAGCCTGACGGCCCACCTGTCAGACCCGGGGCTTCAATTGGTGACATTACCGCAGGACTATTTACTAGCATTGGCATCCTTTCCGCTCTTCTCGAGCATGGGAAAAGCGGTAAGGGGCAGATGCTCGACATCAGTATGCTGGACTGCCAGCTAGCCATACTTGAGAATGCCTTTGGCCGTTTCTTCGCTACTGGAGAGGTGCCTCGTCCTACTGGCACGAGACATCCAATATTCACGCCCTTCCAGGCCTTTGAAACCAAAGACGGTTACATTGTTGTTGCCATGGTGGGGGGCGTGAGGAATCAATGGCCGCTATTCTGTGCCATTATTGGTCGACTGGACCTTATGGATGACGAGAGGTATGAGACCGGCGGCTCACGTACCGAGCACTACAACGAACTCGAGCCCATTCTAAGCGAGGTCATGAAGACAAAGACGACTGCTGAATGGATTGAGCAACTATCAGAGGTGGGTATCCCCTGCGGGCCAATTAATTCTATTGACCAGGTAGCCAGCCATCCACAGGTTCTTGCCAGAGAGATGATTGTGGAGGTACCTCATCCAAGGGTGGGAAAGGTTAAGCTCATAAACACTCCCGTCAAGCTTTCGAGGACACCTGCCAGAGTTGAGCGAGCCTCTCCTGACCTAGGGCAGGACACCCGGCAATTGCTGGCAGAGCTTTTAGGTATGAGTGAAGGCGAGATAGAGAACCTAAGAGAGTCCAAGGTGATCTAGGACATTACGGTAGTACATATTACTGAATCGTTAGGGCACGAGTTTTTACATTACTATTTTAGGAGGACGAGAAATGAAAGCAGCCGTATTCCACAGCGCACATGACATCACAACTGAAGATGTACCCTATCCCAAGCTTGAGCCGGACGGCGTCATCATTAAGGTAAACTCCTGCGGGATATGTGGCTCCGACCTCCATGCTTACCGGCACGGGAGACGGGATGGCATGATAATGGGGCATGAGTTCAGTGGCGATATAGTGGAAATCGGGGCCAATATAACAGGTGTAGAAGAAGGAGACCGTGTTACGGCTATGAGCGGCCGAGGATGTGGCCAATGCTACTGGTGCCAGCAGGGTCAGTTTATTCGCTGCTCAAAGTTATCATTACTCGGATACGGAATCCCGGGCGCCTTCGCTGAATACGTATCAGTACCACTTTTCAAGCTCGGACTCTATGCTGCCAGGCTACCTGATACCCTGACCTATGAAGAAGGTGCTACGGCAGAGCCACTGGCAGTGGCTCTATATGCGGTAAAACAGGTACAGCCGCAGCCTGAAGATACCGTCGTCGTCATCGGAGTTGGCATAATTGGCCTCTGCATTATACAGATACTGAAGACAATGGGAGTTAACCAAATCCTGGTCAGTGGGCGAAGAGTAAAGCGCCTGCAACTGGCGAAGGAAAGCGGGGCTACTGTGGTTGTGGACGCTGCCAAGGAGGATATTTTACCAGTAGTCAGCGAAGTAACCTCTGGTAAAAGAGCCGATGTAGTTTTTGAATGCGCTGGCTCATCAGCTACATTCCAGCAAGCCATTCAGATGGTCCACCGTGGTGGAAAAGTAGACCTGGTTGGGCTATATCAAGAACCTATTACCTGGAACCCATCCTTTATTGTAGGCAATGATATAACTCTGATAGGTTGCGGTCTTCGGTGGGACTTACCCGGGGCAGTTGACCTCATTCAAAGCGGCAAGGTCAACACCAAGCCTTTAATCACTCACGAGTTTCCTCTTGAAAAGACTAAGGAGGCTTTTGATACTCAGCTTGAGGCTGAAGATGCTATAAAAGTTCTGGTGAAACCATGAATACATTAATGATAAGCTTGACCGGGACTTCCAAGTAGGGACACTTTTTAGCGGCTCATAGATTAAGTAAAAAGATATGGCTCCTGTTGGTGGTGCTACTTCTTGTTCTTTTTATCTTCAGTTTTTGTCGCTTTTTCTCCCTTTGCCATAAGCTCAATGAGTTGAAAGACAGTCTTCGCTTTTCCAGCCAGTACAAAATTTTCCATAAGTTGCCTCCTTTTTGGCTCATTCGAACGCTATCGCTATAATCCAAATTTACCATACAACCATAAAGATAAGGATAAAGATGATAAACATTCCATAAAGCTTCCATAAAGGTTTTATAAAGTTTCCAGTTCCAAAAATAAGCCACCACTGAAAAGGGGCTGGGGAGATTCTCCCCAGCCCCTTATAGGCACTAATCATGCCTTACTGACTGCGTGTAGTCTTAGTTTTATTCGCTGATAACCACTGTAAAGGATACCCTGCTATTTTCCCCCTCTGTGGTTTCAGCTCCACCGCTCTTACTTCCACCAATCTCAACAATGCGAACTTCTGAGAATAGTCCTTGTGTCTCCAGAGCCAGCGCGTAGCTGATGACTGTGAAGGGGCTGTCAGCCTCACCTCTTACAGTAAGCTGGTCGGTTACTATCTCTATAGAGGTGAAATATGCTCCGGATGGAAGGGCACTGGTAACCAATGTTAGTGTGTTGGCAAAGTCACCCCTTTTGCTCAGAATGTCTTGATGCGCCTGTTTCAGGGTTTCCACATCGGCTACTATTTCATTTATAGTGTCCTCAATTTGCCTTGCCTCGTCAATAGCGAGTCGAACCTGACGCAGTTCCTGGCTGGCGTTACTCAACTCAGTTCGCAATCGCACGGTATCAATGCCAGCCTGACTCTTGATTAGGTACATGGGAGACAGAAGACCAATAACAATTATTAAAGCCAGGGTGAAAAGTATGCTCCGCAGTGATACCATACGGCCTCTAGCTCCATATTTACCGGACAGTATGTTGAGATTGATATCATGGAAACGGATAGCATCTCCTTTACCCGCTTTCTTCCGTGGAACCTTCTTGAGAGCAAGCCCCATATTGGTTGCATATAAAGCAATGGGTAGGTCCGAAGGGAATTCCAGAGGTGGAACTAAGGGTTCGACCGGATATTCTATCTCAGCCCGGATAAGCTCGCTGACGGTAGCATCGCTTAAGAGCTCTCCAGTTAACAGTAAAGGTGTGGTTGGGCTAAGAAGGCTTTCCGGGTGGCTGCTATTATAGAACTGAACTGTTCTTGATAACTCATTAGCTAGCCGCCGAATATTATCCTCCAGGCTTGCCTCTTCTCCTCTTGGAGTCATTGTGTGCATAATAGTGGGAATACCACCTGCTACAAGAACAATATCGAAACAATCAGGCTCCAAATCCACTATCAGGGCATCTCCTCGATTAGCTGCTCTAGCCAATGCCAGCGGCTTCAAATCCATGATATAAGGCTCTATCCCAGCCTTTTCCAGTGTCTGAACCATGGCATCGATAAGATTTCGCGGTACACCTAAAATAAAGAAATCCACCTCATTGTCTTTACTGGCAATAGCTTGCCATGAAAGGTACAGTTCATCCAGGGGCAGTGGTATCTCTTGCTTTGCCCCCCGCAGGATTGCCTCTTCTAAAAGGCCAGACTTCATCCGGGGCAAGCTCAGTATGCGGTCAGTAAATGACAAGCCAGTCAGGCTGGTGATGACTTTTTCTTTAGGCATTTCAATTGATTTGAACAGGGCGTCAATAGCCTCGCCCACGGCTTTCGGCTGTATAATGAGTCCATCTCTGACCAGTCCTGGTGGCAGAGACGCATCTCCCCACTTCTCTACATGTTTTCCTTCTATAGAGAGCAATCTTATGCTGGTGGCACTGATATTTAACGTTGCATACATTATGTAAATAAACCTTTCGCCTCTACTCAGAGAAGCGAGGCTGCGTATAGACAGCCAAATCCAAACTAGCAGTGACAGGTGTATTCCCTTCGGGAACAGTTTCTCCATCAGACTGTTCGTTAACCCCGGTGACGCTCAGTTCCCTCACAGTGAGCGTCTTAAGCTCTCCGTTTTCCAATTTGCTAAGGAAACTAACCAGTTGTGAGAAGCTTCCCTCAACGGCTAAATTCAACCGGAAAACACGATAGCTGTGTTCCCCAACGTTCTCTGTTGACCACGGTTGGGTTACCAGGGGTATAGCCTTGACCTTACAGTCATCGGCCAGTTGGAGAATGGCATTGATAATCTGTATACTGTTCATCTCGCCGGATAATGCGCTTTGCTCGGCAGCTAGACTGGTCTGAGCATCTGCCAGGCGTTTCTCCAAATCCTGCGGAGGCTGAGGCATTTCTCTTAGCATTTGTGTAACCTCAATGATTTGTGAACTCAGTGCCTCGCGCTCTTTATGTTCCTTTATATAACCCATGCTGAAATAAGCATTGACCACCAGTACGATAATAATTACAAGTGTAATAAGTAGCTTACCTTTCAACAGTATCTCCTGCGCTCATGCTATTCCACCTGCCATGAGATAATAGAAACGTTTGTATCTGCAATTTTAACGACGGCTGTGATAGTTTTGTCACCGGCGCTAGATTCAATCTGGTAGACGACAAAAGGCGCTGTTATTTTAAGGTCATCAACATAGAAGTAATCATTCTGATGGTTCATCCCCGACTGAAAGGCAACCCAGTACTCATCTGACATGGCAAACAGTGATAGGTCGATGTCGTAGAAGTGGTAAGTATTGTCACTATCAGCACTGGTCCAGGTCTGGACTGTAGTCCAGGTCTCATCATCAGGGCTCACCAGGCAATCTATAGAGTCACCACCCTCAAAAGAGTTGACCTTAGCCCAGAACTGGAGGCGTAAGCCAGACTGACCGGAGAGGTCCGCTGCCCGGGCTGCATAACTATTACTTTTGCTCATTCTCAGGTGGTAGCTTCCTTCATAAGGGTTATCACTACTTGTGACTGTGGAATCGCCCCTGTAATCCCAGCCATACAACCAGTTCGAACCGCCGGACCAGTCACCACTTTCAAAATCGTCTCTCGGCAATCCCGCGATAGCGCCAGTGAACACACTCACCACCTTAAGGTCGTCAATATAAAGCTCATCTCCTGTCCCAGACATATCAGCCTGAAACGCAATACAGAACTCACTGGAAAGTGTGTATGAAGATAAATCTATCTCGTAGAAATGATAGGCATCGTCGTCATCTGCACTTGTCCAGGTCTCAACTATAGTCCAGTCAACCCCATTGGAGCTGACCAGGCACCTTGCCTCTTCATCAGTCTCGAATGACCTAGCCTTGGCCCAGAACTGGAGGCTGGCGCTGGAGTAGCTAGAAAGGTCAACAGCCCGCTTCACGTATCCGCTATTCCCCTCCAGCAGCAAATGGTAGCTTCCCTGGTAGGGGCTCCTGCTGGTTACGATGCTTGCGTCACCCTCGTAATACCAGGTATCAAGCCAGCCGCTACCACCAGACCAGCCCCCACTCTCAAAATCATCGCTGGCTATACTCACCAAATCTCTGGTCACCGAGATGCTCGGCGTTATGCCGTTAACCGTTTCACCTAGCTGATAGGATTGACTGTTTCCCGAGGAAGGCAACTCATCTGCGAGGCCATCGTTGGTCAGACGCCAGATAGCGTGTTCGACCCCAGCGTCACCAGAATACTGCTCAGTTATCGCCTGACCATAGATTCGAGAGCCAATAAGGTTGCTACTGGCGTGGTTGAGGAAAGGCGTGATAACCAGCGTGCCTATAGCTAGAGCAGCCAGGACCAGAGGAAGAGCCTGTCCTTTCTGGCTATTCATCACTCCTCCTCTGTAGGGCGGAGACAAACCTTATATGTTCCATTCTCACTCACATTCCATCTACTCTCGGGGGACGAGGCTAAAGCCATGGTGATAGTGCGGTTTTCAACTAAGAAGTTGGCACTGGTAATATTCTGTGCCAATGTCATATTTGAGCCACCAGCCATTCGGTAAAGCTCGGTGTCCAGCAAGGTATAGGTAATAAGCGAGCCGTCGGATTGAGTAAGCACCAGCTCACTACCGCCACTTGCTGCCCCTGCCATCTGCCCATCAAGACTGAACCAGTGTGCCACGTTTTGAAGCTCGTGTGTGGCTCTCAGCCTATCGTAGCCATACTCGGTAACGGTGATAATTTGATAGATAGCCGTACCTAGTCCACTAATGACGAGACCGGTAATAGCGGTGGCTACGAGCAGCTCAGCTAAGGTAAATCCTCTCTCTCCCTTTATCATCGGTTTACCTTATAGTCCTCCACTGAAAGTATATTATCCCCGTCTCGAGAGATAGTCACTGTTATCTTTTGTATGTCAGTATCAGTATCGGGGATAGAAGCAACCTCAACAGAGATGTTATAGCCTGTCGGTTCATCGACTTCAGAATAGGCAGTATCATAGGGGCAGCTCTTGATGTATTCCAGCTGGGTCCGCACCAATCTCTGGGCCACAGCTTCCTGGTCTCCCTCACGCACCGCAATTATCCCGGTTGATAGTCCCGATATAAAAGTAACGATGGCAGACCCCAAGATGGCAACAGCGACTATGGACTCGACCAGGGACAGTCCTCTTTGGTCTTGAATACAGACTCTTAACTTGTTAAGCCATCGCTCTATAGTTGTTCCCATTTCCTGATACCTACTATAGCCAGTTATCGGAGAGACTGTAGCATGGAATACATCGGGGTTATCATCGAGAGGGCAATGAAGGCAACCACCAGCCCGATGACTACGGTCAAAATAGGCTCTATCATCAATACGATAGCATCAACCCTCTGGTCAACCCTCTGTTCATAGAAGTCAGCAAGGGTAGCAAGGGTAGACTCTAGTTTACCCGTTTTCTCTCCCACGAATACCATCTCCACCAGAAGCTGGGGAAACAGGCTGATGGTAGCCATCGGTTGAGACAGACCCTGCCCCTCAAGTAGCTTTTCTCTGACATCCTGTAATGACTGATGGATAATCCTGTTCCTGACGATTTGAATTACGATATTCATTATCACAGGCAACTGTAGCCCGGCTTTCAGCATCATTGATGTTAACTGACAGAAGCGGCACATATTATGTTGTATATTGATAGCACCAATTAGCGGTGCCTTTAACATTAACCTGTCCATAGTCAGTTTTCCGGACGGCAGCCTTATATAGACAACGATTAAAACAATTAGTGCCAGTAGTCCTGCCATAAGGTAGAACTTATAGTTGATAAGAAAACCGGCAATAGTGATAATTAATTTTGTCGTCCACGGTAACTCAGCACCAAGCGAAGTAAATAGCCCAACCAGTGGAGGCAGGGCTACAGTAACCATCAGGATAAAAACCCCAATCGCTATAAGTGATACTAAAGCCGGATATGTCAGAGCGCGAGTTATTTTTTTCGTCATCGCTGTCTGCCTTTCCATGTAACCAGCGACCAGTCTT
This sequence comes from uncultured Dehalococcoidales bacterium, assembly GCA_964396535.1. Lineage (GTDB taxonomy): Bacteria > Chloroflexota > Dehalococcoidia > Dehalococcoidales > UBA2162 > CAYNFT01. The sequence continues at coordinate 10,985 of CAYNFT010000062.1, forward strand.
AGACCGACTTCAAGGTTCCCTGACTGCTCGCTGGCTTTTATTACCTGGCAATAGGTATAGGAGAATGCCTGCGGGTATTTGCTGAGCGCCTGGGAAAAGGGGCTACCTTCTCGAAGCTCCGCAATTAATCCAGCGATGACTTTTCTGAGGGCGGACCTAGAGTCTTGCCCCTCGAGCAGGTGAAGAGCGGTGAGGATGCTAATACCCGACTCAATCAAGGTAGCTAGCTGGCGCGAGAAGTCAATAATATCCTGACTCCTGACCCCAAAGAAGGTAGGAAATAGTCTTTCCAAACTTAAGCCCGGGCGCACCTCCTTCATGCTGAGGATACGATGATACCCTGCTCGGTATAGGGCTTCCTCTGCCATGCTTTCGGATGCAGCATCAATCGTACCTTGTACAATCCTCTTATCGAGAGTATAGGCTGTATATTGATATGCCATGATTCGCTCTAAAATGAGTTTGGATACGCATCGTCAGCCAATAGAAAAAACGCTGCGCAGCACCTCGCGTATCGAGGTAATGCCCTCCTTTACCTTCAGCATCCCGTCACGCTTCATTGTTATCATTCCTTCTCTGAGTGCCTCTACTTTGATTTCACTGGCACCGGAATTAGCAAGCAGCATTCTCCTGATTTCCTCACTCATAACCAGGAGTTCAAAAAGCCCCGTTCGTCCCCGGTAGCCAGTTTTAGCACAAAGATTGCACCCTGCTGCGCTATAGAAGGTGGTTGACTGTTCTTTCATTTCCTCATCGTAGGCTATTTGCTCTTCTACCGAGGGTTGAGATGGAGCACAGCAGTGACTACAGATACGTCGAACCATTCGCTGAGCGACAATGCCAACCAGTGTCGATGAAATAAGATATGGCTCGACACCCAGGTCTATCATACGGAAAAGCACGCCGACAGCATCATTAGCATGAACTGAAGAAAGCACTAAGTGTCCGGTGAGAGCGGCTTGAACTGCTGTCGTTGCCGTATCTTTATCCCGTATCTCGCCTACCAGAATAACGTCAGGGTCATGCCGCATGATAGAGCGCAGACCACTGGCAAAGGTAATCCCAGCTTTAGGGTTTACCTGGGTTTGACTGATGTCCGTAAAATGGTACTCAATGGGGTCCTCAATTGTCAGAATATTGCACTCACTACGGTCAAGCTGGTTAATCGAGGCATAGAGGGTAGTCGTTTTACCCGAGCCCGTAGGGCCGCCCACCAGTATCAAGCCGAAAGGGCTTTTCAGCATCGCATGATACTTCTCGAGAGCGTCAGGTAAGAAACCCAGCTCAGGCAGGGTGAAAAGAGAAAGAGACTTATCCAGAATCCGTAATGTCACCCTCTCTCCATAAGCTGTTTCCATGGTGGCAGCACGAATGTCAATGTCCCTATCACCTACCTTGACCGAGAATTGACCATCCTGGGAGCGTCTTTGCTCAGCAATATTCATCTCGGCCAGGATTTTAACCCTGGATACCAGTTGCATGTGGGCACTCAATGGTAAGGAAAAAATGTCATGCAGAACGCCATCAATGCGGTAGCGAACCCGCAGCCTGTTGTCCTGTGGTTCGAGGTGGACATCCGAAGCTCTATCCCTTACTGCCTGTGCTATGAGTAAGTCTAGACTTTGAGCAATAGGTGTCCTGACAATAAGCTCCGGGGTAACCTCAGCCACTACCCCAACGGGAGAGGCGAATCGACTCACCTGTTTTTCTATCTCACCAATAGACCTGTAGTTGAGGTCAATGGCCCGCTCAATATCAGAAGGAATACCAAGGGCTACTTCAACCCTCATCTTCGCCTGAGCCTTAATGTC